>NZ_JAHESD010000046.1 GCF_018598585.1 Chryseosolibacter indicum | reverse complement strand
CAAAGAGAACATCGACCGTCTGAAATTTGAAGCAGAACAAGCGGAGAAGGCAGGTGATTATGGAAAGGTGGCGGAGATCCGTTACGGCAAAATACTGGAAGCTGAAAAACAACTGAATGAACTTCAGCAGAAGATGAAGGAGATGCAGGGTGAGAACTCGTTGCTAAAAGAAGAAGTAGATAGTGAAGACATCGCAGAAGTTGTTGCGAAGTGGACGGGCATTCCTGTTTCAAAAATGCTTCAGAGTGAAAGAGAAAAACTACTTCACCTGGAAGAAGAACTGAGCAAGCGAGTTGCCGGACAGGAAGAAGCAATCCAGGTATTAAGCGATGCTGTTCGCAGAAGTCGCGCAGGGTTGCAAGATCCTAAACGCCCTATTGGTTCGTTCATCTTTATGGGAACAACGGGGGTTGGTAAAACAGAATTATCCAAAGCACTGGCTGACTATCTCTTTAATGATGACAATGCTATGGTGCGAATTGATATGAGTGAGTACCAGGAGCGCCACAGCGTGAGCCGTTTAATTGGTGCCCCTCCGGGATATGTGGGATATGATGAAGGCGGACAACTTACTGAAGCGGTTCGTAGAAAACCATACTCTGTCATTCTGCTTGATGAGATTGAGAAAGCGCACCCGGATGTGTTCAACATCTTGCTGCAAGTTCTGGACGATGGAAGGTTAACCGACAACAAAGGTCGTGTTGCCAACTTCAAGAACACGATCATTATCATGACAACCAACATCGGCTCTCACATCATTCAGGAGAACTTTGAGAAGATTACGGACGTCAACTACTTTGATGTGTTGGAGAGTACGAAAGAAGAAGTTTTAACTTTACTGAGAAAATCAGTACGACCAGAATTTGTTAACCGTATTGACGAGATTATTATGTTCCGTCCGTTAAGCCGGAAAGACATACGCAAAATTGTTGATATACAGGTTGAGCTGATTAAAAAGCGTCTAGCCGAGGCTGGAGTAAGAATCGATCTCTCTGATAATGCTAAAGACAGACTAGGAAAGCTTGGGTTTGATCCGCAATACGGAGCAAGGCCACTGAAACGTGTACTTCAACGCGAGTTGCTTAACGAGCTGTCGAAGCAGATTCTCGCAGGGAAAATTCATAAAGATTCTGTGATCTTCATTGATCTGAAGAATGAAAATGAATTTGTGTTCGAGAACGTAGAGGCCGTAGAAATTTTATAATAATTATTATTCTTGTTCGTTAAAAGAGGCTATTGCCAGCCTCTTTTTTTATTTGACGTAGTTTTCATAGAGCCTCAGACAAAAACATTAAAAATCTAAGATTAGAATATTGTTAGGAATGAACGATTAGCGAAGTATATCCGTTATAGTAATAGGTTTAAGGATATCTTTCCTTCCCTGGAAAGAGAGAGATGTGTTGATAAGTGAGGTGGTTTGGTTAAACGTCCTGGTGAATAATCAGGACGTTTTTATTTAGAAACAACTTCACACAATTCCTGAAATTGTTTTGCGTTAATAACTGCTGTAGCTTCTGCGGTGTTGTTGAAATAGATAAAAGATTCCCGCACGCCTTCCATGCTCTGAATTTCAGATGCCACCCTTTCAAGATCCTGGATATCATATCGTGAAGAATATAAGTGGGGAACTCCGTGAAATCTATAGTATACAATGTCAGAAGTCTTAATTACTTTATCAGAAAGCTGTGGATGGCTTATACCACAAAAAGTAATATTATTTTGAGCAAAGGCATCGAACACTTTCTGCTGCCACCATGATTCATGTCTAAATTCAACTACGTTCTGCATGGAATGATCGAGCAGGTTTATAATTCTTTCAAGACGATGTTCTTCAAAAACAAACGAAGAAGGAAATTGAAAGAGTACAGATCCTAATTTATGCTGAAGACCATTTCTGGCAACATCATAAAAATTATGCAGTGCTTCCTGAGCCTCGTTCAGTTTTTTATAGTGCGTTATTAAACGCGGTGCTTTAACAGAAAAGGAAAAATTATCAGGGCTGCGTTTAAACCAACCTTGAAGAAAATGCAGCCTCGGGAACCGGTAGAACGTAACGTTAAGTTCAAGGGAGTTAAAATGCTCGCTGTAATATTCGAACCATTTTTTTTGTGCAATATTTTCAGGATAGAAAATTCTTTTCCAATCGATGTAATGATATCCTGAACAACCTATTTTCCACTGCTGCATATTCAAATAAACGATAAAAACTCAAAGTTCGGTTTGCTCGGGCATCTAAATTTTATAAAAACCATAAAACTAAATGCAATGCAGGACATTAAAGAAAAAATAGTACCGCAGCAACACGAGGGGGGAAAGAAAGACATTACACATACGGTAGTGGCGATTGACGAAGATGCTGCCAGAAAACTTTTTGTTATTGCGCGCAATCGTTTATATGATGTAAACAGATGGCATGAACTGTGTGGTCCCGCATCAGCAACTTTTTCCATTACAGATGGCAACGGTGATCAGGTAAACAGAACAGCAGAAAAAGGAGATTACTTTCAAATAGATTTACCTGCACCAGGACCGACCGAAGGAAAAGGACATGATTGGGTATACATTGAAGCAATAGAAGATCAAAGTGACTCTACTGGCCCCTATGAGAGTGCTGCTATCCGTGTGCGGCCAACGCAAAATCCTAAAGAAAAAGGGGACAACGTTGCGCACTTCTTCGAGAATGAAGCAACAAGTACCTTTGTGGTAGAACGTAAGGGTTTAGAAGTAACAGCAGCAGTATTCGGGAGGAACGAAAAGCCTAACACCTCTACTGATAACATTATTGATAAGGTAAGAAATGCGATAGTTGGCGTTACTGCTATCTTTGGCCTTTCAAATGCTCAATGGAATAGTTTGGTAAAAGGATTAATAGAACAGGAAAGCTGAGTAGCTACTTCTTGCTTCGCTAAGAACAAGAACAGAGGGAATTGACATTAGTTGATTCCCTTTTATTTTTTAGAGCTGAATAATCAATAAAACAGTACCAGTTAGGTGGTAACTAATGGTAATGATTTGAAAAACCATTTAAAACCAACGCCGACGTGGCGCCTTTTCGTTTTTTAATTATCAATAATCGGTTTAGAAAGGACGATTATATATACATGAAAGATTAGGAGCAAAATTGTAAGAAAAGCAGTAGTTAACCGATGTACCTTGGATTACTGTTTCCCTTCTCATGATCCCATTAGTAGACAAGCTTAAAAGGCTCAAAAAGCAATACCTCCTTTTCGGTGGAACTATTCTTCTTACCATAATTACCAGCCACCTCATCATTCAATATGATCTGAATGAAAAGAATGAGGATGCCAACCTGATTAACCTTGCCGGAAAGCAAAGAATGCTAAGTCAACGTATCTCCAAAATTGTCCTTTACATGGAGCTTGACATGGACAAAAAGGGCAGCATTGACAGAAGCAAGTTGGATACATTGCGAAATGTTACCCGCGTTTGTGAAAAAGTACATTCAAGCTTACTCAAAGGAAGTAATGAGTTTGGGGTCACTGACAGGCGAAGTGTTAAAATAGATTCGTTGTTAACAGCCATTAATCTGCCGCTTTATTCTATCATTTCAGCCTGCAAGCAGCTATATAATAATCCTGATTCAGCGACTTTGTATGAAACAATTGAGGTAATATCTCAGCACGAAATGCAATTTCTGACACTGATGGAAAAAACGGTGTCGACGTATCAGTTTGAAGCAGAGGAAAAGTTACAAAATATTAAGCGGGTGGAACTGCTGCTGGCAGTGGCTTCCATCGTTATTCTTTTCCTCGAATTCTTTCTCCTGTTTCTACCGATGATTCACGAGGTTGAGGATAACAGCTTTAAACTAGTTGAACTTAACAAAGAGCTCAGTGCAACGAATGAAGAATTTACAGCCACAGAAGAAGAACTACGAAGTAACCTTGAGTACGTTACTGAACTGCAAGGGCAAATAGAGTCTCGTGAAAGGCAGTATAGGGAAGTGATTGAGTCTGCGACTGACATGATATACGAACTTGACGAAAACGGTCAGTTTACTTTCGTCAACTCGATGCTTGAACGCGTTTCAGGGTACTCTAAAGCCGAACTTCTCCAAAAGAAATACTGGGAGATCATCCATCCGGAGTTTGTTGGCCAAACAGTTCAGTTCTACAAAGACCAGCTTAAATCGAAGAAAGAATTTAGTTATCTGGAACTTCTCATCATATCAGCATCAGGTAAACAGATCTGGGTTGGTCAAAATGTGCGGATGTTCTATAACAATGATTGGGTATGGCGCGTAAGTGTTATTGCAAGAAACATCTCTGATATAAAAGAAGCACAGATTGCACTGCTTCAAAGTGAGAGTAAGTTCAGAGTACTTGCAGATAACGCGCCTGTAGGAATCTATCAGACCGATGACAAGGGCTTTTGTACGTATGTCAATAAAGTGTGGGCTGAAATCGCTGGAATGAATCCGGAAGATGCTTACGGCAGTGGTTGGGGCAATGCTATTTACAGTGAAGACAAAGATGCAGTTTTTAATGCATGGGCTGAATATGTAAATAACGGCAAGCCATTTGACAAGGAGTTCCGATTCCTTAACCCGACGTTAGGAATCAGATGGGTGAATAGCAAAGCTGTGAAGGTGCAAATTGAGGGTGAACGTACAGATTTTGTGGGCACCATGACTGATATAACCGAGTTAAGAGAAGCACAACATAAACTGGTTGAATCTGAAAGCCTCTACCGCTTAATCTCTGAAAACTCTCATGATGTAATAGCCATACTGAGTCTTGATAATAAATGCGAATATGTTTCTTCAGGCGTAAGAAAAATGTTGGGATATGAACCCGAAGAACTTGTAGGAAAACACTTTTCTTCATTAGTGCATCCCGAGGATTCGTCAAAACTTGAAGGACCAAAAAGAATAGTTGGCGCAGCACCAAAAAGTAATTATGCACCTCATTTCCGGCTAAGGAGAAAAGACGGGACTTACGTATGGATTGAATCATCATCTAATTTAAACTATGATTCCAGTGGTAAGGTAAAATCCATACAAACTGTTAACAGAGATATCACAGCCCGTAAAACAGCTGAGCTTGAGCTAACACGTGCAAAAGAAAAAGCAGAAGAAGCTACGCGCGCAAAAAGTCAGTTCCTTTCTATGATGAGTCATGAGATAAGAACACCGATGAATGCAATCATAGGGCTTTCTAATCTATTGCTGCAGGAAACTCCTCGTCATGACCAGCTTGAAAATCTGAAACTGTTGAAATTCTCTGGAGAGAATCTTTTAACCATTATCAATGATATTCTTGATTTCAACAAGATTGAAGCGGGTAAGATAGAATTGGAAAATATTGATTTCAATCTTAAAGATCTGCTTACCAAAACAACCCAAATGCTGGAGCATCGAGCTTCAGAAAAGGGAATAAAACTGGTACTTTCCTTTAATGAAAAACTCCCACATATTTTTAAGGGAGATCCGGTAAGAATAAATCAGGTTATCACCAATCTTGTAGGTAATGCGATCAAATTTACAGAACACGGGTATGTTGAACTAAAGGTAGATGGAACGGAGCGCGAACCTGCTAAATTCGATTTGCACTTCAACGTTAAAGATACGGGTATTGGCATTGAATCAGAGAAGCTAAATATCGTATTTGAAAGCTTCTCGCAGGCTAACTCGGATACTACACGCAAATTCGGTGGTACAGGTCTCGGCCTTTCTATAACAAAACGACTTTTAAATCTCATGAATAGCAGTATTCATGTTACCAGTGTTCCCGGCTTTGGTTCCACCTTCTCCTTCCGTTTAACGTTAAGCAGAGGCGAACAGACTTCTTCTGAAAAGCAAAGTACGCAAAATAAACCCGTTGACTTTAGCAACAAAGGCCTTCGTGTATTATTGGTTGAAGATAACAAGGTAAACCAGGTTGTAGCCTTAAACTTCTTAAAAAAATGGGGACTAACCGCTGATATAGCAAATAATGGAAGAGAGGCTATTGAAATGATTCAGAGTAAACAATTTTGTTTAGTGCTGATGGATCTGCAAATGCCGGAGATGGATGGTTACGAAGCAACAAGAAGTATCAGAGCGCTGGACGACATTTACTTTAAAGAAATACCGATTCTTGCTCTTACTGCTTCTGCCATGATAGACGTGAAGTTTAAAGTTCTTCAAACTGGTATGAACGACTTTATCACAAAACCCTTTCAACCAGAAGAACTTCAATCCAAGATATCAAGGTTTCTCAGCGCCTCTGATATAGCAGTATCGGCAGAAAAGGGAAGAAAGATCAATCTTGAGCAATACACTGAAGGCGATGAAGAATTTAAATACGAGTTGGCGGGATTAATTATCAGCAACATTGTAGAGTTGGATAAATCCCTTGAGCAATCAATTAAAACTAATAACGCCGATATTTATCGTACTACTTGCCATAAGGTAAAACCAACAATCAGCATGCTGAGAGATCAGGAGTTTACAGAGGTAATTGATGCGCTCAAAGACCTGATCAATAACAGTTCTTTAGCACTCCTTAATCAGAAAAAGGAGATCTTTAGCGTGCTCAGCAAACGAATTATTCAGTCATTGGAAGAAGAGCGGGCTTAAGGAAGTGTAGGTAAATTAGAAAAGCAGTTTTTTAAAGCAATAATTATCTTTTCAAATAAGGATTTATTTTTAGGTTAAGACATTAGTTTTGCGGATTAAAACAGAACCAATGCCCTGTCCCAACAAATCCTTATCACAAGTATCTAAAACGCTTTTAGCTTTAACTTTCTTAGGATTAATTTTTCATTTTAACGGCTTTTCTCAAACACAAAGTACCATTCCCTACTTTACTTATGGGAAAGGGTTGGGCATAACATCTCCTGATAGCCTTTTTCAATTGAATATCAGGTTTAGAATGCAAAATCGGCTGGGATTGCGTACCAAAAGTGAGAGTAACCTGGATATAAGTGAAGTTGAAGCAAGGATAAGAAGACTTCGTCTTAGGTTTGACGGCTTTGTATATACCAAAAAGCTTAACTATGTTATACAGCTAGCATTCACGCGCTCAGATATGGATTATGACGACACAGGGTTTCCCAACGTTGTCAGGGATGCCATGGTGCTTTATAACTTCAATAAACATTTCACCATTGGATTGGGACAAACAAAACTGCCAGGCAACCGGCAGCGTGTTAATTCATCAGGAGATCTTCAATTACCAGATCGCTCCATTGTAAATTCTACTTTTAATATCGATCGCGACTTTGGTTTGCAGTTATATTATAACAACAGTATAAGCTCGCTCTATTATGTATTGCGCGGGGCGATCAGTTCAGGAGAAGGGAGGAACTTTAATTCATCAGACCGCGGGCTAGCCTATACCGGAAGAATAGAATTTCTGCCCCTAGGTACGTTTACCAACAATGGAGACTACTTTGAAGGCGATCTGGCAAGAGAATCAAAGCCTAAAGTATCGCTGGGTTTAAGCTACTCAAACAACCAAAATGCAATTCGTACTGGAGGGCAACTTGGAAAGTTTCTTTTTGCGCCAAGAGATATTCAAACTTATATGGCGGACTTCCTCTTTAAATACAATGGCTGGGCATTTGCAAGTGAATTTATTAAGCGTAATGCCAACGATCCCATTACAGTAAATGATGCCGGAGAGCAACGCCATGTTTATGTAGGACATGGTGAGAACTACCAGGGAAGCTATTTATTTAAAAACAATTTTGAGGTAATTGGCCGCTACTCACGTGTTAAACCGGATGAAGATTTAATTGAAATCGAAGAGATTGTAGAACAGTACACGCTTGGCTTCACCAAGTATTTACGTGGGCATCGCGTAAAACTGCAGTCCGAGCTAACCTACGAAAACAATAACTGGTTGAATGATACGGAAGACACCGGCAGCTATATCGTGCGATTCCAGATCGAATTTGGAATTTAACCAAGCTAAGTTCTTCATTTTAAGTCTCTTTCATCATTTCTCCAACTAATACGAATTTTTTCGTAACAATAATTGTCTTTCTCCGTTAAACCGGTTAAGATTGTATTACGAAAAAATTCGTATATGACTATATCCAACATAAAACCTACAGAAAAAGAGCTTGAAATCCTCCAGGTGCTCTGGCAGCAGGGGGCCGTGGCAGTTAAAGATGTTCATGAAGCGCTCGGCGGAGAAGAGAGCAACGGATATACCACAATCCTGAAGTTAATGCAGATCATGCATGAAAAAGGATTAGTAACACGCCAAAAAAGCGGGAAACTTCATCTTTATGAGGCAGTCATCACGCAAGAGAGTACGCAAAAACAAATGCTGGATAAGATTATTAATACCGTTTTTCAGGGCTCTGCAGCTCAATTAGTGATGAGTGCGCTGGGTAATCAAAAATCATCAAAGGAAGAACTAGATCTTATTAAAAAATATCTTGAAAAACTAGAAGGAGGTGAATAATGAATATTGCTAACCATTTCTTCTCTTCAAATTTGGTTGGTGCTTTCGGATGGACGTTGATTCATTCATTGTGGCAATCGTTAATTATTGTAGGGCTTACAGCTTCACTTCTAAAGCTATTTACTTACAGTTCAACCAGGCGATATATCATAGCCTCCGTCAGTTTAGTTTTTATTTTAGTTGCAGGTTTAGCCACGTTCTTGATCTTAACTTCAGAGAGGCACAGTACTCCGGCTGCTCCTGATCAAGCAAAATTTTCTTCTATTTCGTCTGCCACTATTCAAGTAGGTTCTACCGCAAGTGATTCTTTTTCTCTTTTAAGTTTTATAGAATCCAACATGCATGTTGTGGTTATTGCATGGTTAGTTGGGACGTTATTACTTTCTCTGAGACTTTTGGCAGGGTGGTTCTATCTAAGGCGAATAACTTCCAGCGCAATTGCCTTAAACAACGCATGGAGTGACAGACTGAAAGCGCTGGCAATTAAGCTGAATATTAAGCGTGTCGTTCAACTTGCAGAATCTAATATTATTCACTCCCCTATGGTTATTGGTTTTATTAAGCCAGTAATTCTTATTCCCGTGGGGATGTTATCGGGCATGACGATAGAACAGGTAGAGGCGATCTTCATTCATGAACTGGCGCACATTAAAAGATATGATTACCTCGTGAATGTACTGCAATCCATTATCGAAATAGTTCTCTTCTTCAACCCATTTGTCTGGATACTGTCTTCAATCATAAGACGCGAAAGAGAGTATTGCTGCGACGATACCGTTGTTTTAAATCAGGTAAATAAACTTGCCTATGCACGAGCACTAGCCACACTTCAGGAAGCCGAGATACACAAAACGACTTTTGCTGTATCACTGGCAGAAAATAAAAATGAGTTATTAACAAGAATTAAAAGAATTATGGAAAAGCCCTTTCAACAACCCACCAAAAGCAGTCGTATTATACCTGCTATTCTGTTAGTAGTTGGATTAATTTGCGCCTCATGGATTTCTATTCAAACAGGCAAAACGATTAATAAAGAAGAAGATTCACTTGCTCAAGACACAACTATTAAGGGTAAGAGCAAGGCAGCAAGGTACAGCAAAAGAACCATTACTACGATAGACGAGAACGGCGATCCAAAGCAAGAAGTAGTAGAAAATTTTGAAGGAGATGAAAGTCAGAGAGAAATGTTTGCACCGCAGCCTTTAGATCCTATTCCTCCTGTTCCTTCAATTGATTTTGTTATTCCCCCTATTCCAGCCATTCCTGATTTCCATGCCATGTTACCATCCATGTTCTTTGATGGCGATACTATACCTGCACCGGGTCGTCCCTACACAAGAAACCTGGACGATATAAGTTTACAAATAGAAGAGAGCATAAGAGAGCACTTTAAAGATTTCGAATTGCAGCAAGAAAAATTGCAATCCCTAACACAAGATATCAATGCCATCATAGAGAAAGAAATTTCTACGGAATTACAACATGGTTTGGCAATGGCAAACCACGCTGAAATAATAGACGAAGCGCTGCACTCACAGCTTCAGGATCAACTGATGACGTTGCAGGACGGGCATCTAAAAGATCTTGATATAGATATGAAACACCTGAACGATAACCTTCGTGAACTAGAAGACAACATGCATGCATTTCAAGACGAGATACAGAAAGAACTTGTTCAAGATGGTTATCTTAAAAAGGACGAGAAAATAAATAAAATGGAATGGAGTAATGGTGAAATCAGGATTAATGACATAACCATAAAGGAAAAGGATAAGAAGAAGTATAACGAATTACACGAAAAGTTCTTTGAAAACAGCAATGGGTATCATTTCAGGCATGTGGAATAGTTTGATCTTACCATTATTGTAGTAAGAAAGACTGAATTAATGAAAATGTCATTACGCCAGAACAGTCGCGATGGCAGTACTACAAATAAAGTTCCGTCATTGCGCCTGTTCCGGCGTATGACGGAAACGCTTATCCAGTAATGCACTTCGTCTTAAGGGGATTGCTTCGTCCTTCTTACGCTCAAATCCATTACTAATGTCCCCGTAATGACGCACTTAACGAAGCATCTCTCTTGTAAACTGGGATAAATAAAAAATCAAGAAGAGATAAGGTAATAACAGCCGTCTTACCTAATTCTTTCAACACCAAGGCCTGGCCTATCAGCACAAGACATCATCCCATCTTTCAATATAAACCCTCCTCTAACAACATCGTTACCTAAATCCAAGCTGCCATCGAGGTCAATGTATTTTGTATTAGCGCAAGAGAACGCGGTGTGAAGCGCAGCCGTAATGCTTACAATACTCTCATCATTACATCCCCAGAACAAATCAACATTTTCGTAAGAAGCAATATCAGCAATTTTCAATCCTTGAGAAGGGCCTCCACATTTCATAAGCTTGATATTAAATATCTTGGACGCGTAAGGAGGTTTAATTAATTGGATAGCATCTTTAGGAGAAATGAGTGATTCATCTGCTGCAATTACATTCTTAATCTCATCGGGTAAAGATTTCATCTCTTGTATTGATTTCGCGGGGAGTGGTTGCTCAATCAACTCAATGTTTAAAGTTTCAGTTCTTTTATAAAAAGAGATCGTCTGCTCTACAGTATAACCCTGGTTAGCGTCTATCCTAATAATAACATCTCCCCCATGCTTTTCACGAATCTTAACCAGGCGTTCAATATCCTCTTCAAGATTCTTGCCCAGCTTTACCTTTAGTACTTGAAATCCATTACGAATATACTCTCCTGCTTCCTTTACCGTTTCTTCAACATTCTTTATTCCAATTGTATTAGATGTTGGCAGTGTCTTGATCTTCTGACCCAGAAACTTCACTAGTGGTATGTCGAGGTGTTTTGTAAGCACGTCGTACAAAGCAATATCAAGCGCAGCACGTGCTGAAGGATTTTTAGGAAACTTCTGTACGATCTCATATTGCAATTGCGATACTTCATAGATATCACGGCCAATTAGAAATTCAAGATTTTTCTCTTGTAATGCTTCTATGCATTGTCCCAGGTTTTCTCCTACTACATATTCACTTGGGTTTCCCGATCCTATTCCTGTAACACCATTATCCAATGTTATTTCAACAAAGACGTTTTTTACTTCATCAACTGTTTTGAAAGCTATGGTATAAGGCTTTGTATTCCCTAAATCAGCACTCCATACTTGTATATTCTTTATCTTAGGCATCTGTTTTATTTTACTTTTGACTGCTCGATCATTGATTTAAAAACAGGTACAAGACTATCAACACCATCCTCCAGCGGAAGAACAACAGGAATACCTAAATCATTAGCATACTTTTCGGCATAGGCCCTTGCCTCTTCTGTTTTCATCTTCGCTGTGTTAACGGTTAGTGCAACGGTAGGGGCACCGTATATCTTTATTAATGCAATCTCATCCTTAGGATCTGGAATGTAAGCAGGATAAAACTCCATGTCTTTGTATTGCTTGCGTGGAGGGTTATGCTGAAGTACAACACCATCAGCTGCAGCTGATACAATCCATTCTGCTCCTGCAGGTCCGCTTGGATTTCTCAATGACGACTGCCCTTCAATAAAGATTATATCCGGCTTTGCTTCGTGATAGCACGTTACTACGGCATGCTCCATTTCACCCGAGATAAAGTCATTTAACGTTGAGTCAAATACAAAACCATACTTGGCACCTTGCATCCAACCGGTTTGCCCGGTATAGATCATCTCTGCTTTGTATCCTGCCTTACGCATAGCCTCTACTAGAAAGCGGGTAGTTGTTCTTTTGCCCATAGCACAATCAGTACCCAGCACGGCAATCTTAGGACACTTTACTTCCGCTATCTTACCCGACCAGAAATGAAGATCTTTTATTTTCTTGGGCTTGCGCACATCAATAATCTCCAAACCTTTCTCCTGCGCCAGACGTGCCAGTTCCGGAATATCCGAAACATATTCATGAAGGCCATTAACAATACCATAACCTGATTGTAAAGCTTCTGTTAAAAGTACCCTCAATGAATCAGGAATAACGCCACCCTTCGTGGCAACGCCTACAATGCAATAGGTTGCTGCTCGCCCTCCTTTTCTAAATTCTTCAAGAGATGCATATACCGGAATTTCACGCCTTCTCCCATCAAGTACTTCGCCTGCATCTTTGCCAGCATATTTCTGATCAACGACTCCTACTATTGAGAATCGATCTGTTCCGCGAATTAGCCCATGCGCGGTTTTAGCACTAATAGTATCGAGTAGACCTCCAGTAAGAACAATGGCATTGCTTTTCATAGAATGTGTTAAAGGCTAAAAATTCGAACATTAATTTGAGTTTTACAAGAAACGGGAAAATACTTAATCCCTTTTCTTTTGCTGATCATATGTAAAAACGAAAGGGGAAAGATCAGGTTTAATATCACGCTTACGTTTTAACTCATAGTTATAAATAAGTTGTCCAATGTTTTTCATAAAAGGATAACCTAAGGTCTCATAATCATAATTTCCATCGTTGTAGATAGAATCTGTGTCCGTATTAATGACTGCGCTTAGCATAAATTCTACGCTATTTTTAAAATCAACGATGTAAGCATTGTCAACCAGGTAACCATAAGCATCACCAATCTTGTTAAAGATTCTGATATTATCGGGAATGGAAGACCTACCTGCTCCATACATAAAAAACTTACAATAAGCATCGTGGTAAGTTGTATCCTTACCATAAGAAGGGAATATAGTTTCAGTTGGTAGTTGTGACATATACTTTAACACAAACACTCTGTCTTCATCATAAATATCAAACCTAAATTTTTCATCTACTGTTTCCGGAAATAAGAGCGCCTGAAGCATTTTATGTTGGGCAGTTAGAGGAAAGAAGTTTTTATAGGTAAAGTCAAATGGTTGAGATACCAATGAATCGTTTCTTATAAACCCCTTTCCTTTCAATACTCTTTCTTTTACAACAATTGGTTCATCATTCACCAACATGGGCTGATCAAAAATAACGGCATCATCCTTTACAAAACGCACAGCTTCTGTATGCCTGTTTTCATCCTGACTTAAAGGTCGTTCAAGGCGATGAAGTACTCTCATATTATATCCAAGGCCGCGCAGCCGCCTGTTTACTTCTTTCTGACCTAAGAATTCGTAGAGCCTGTTATACGCATCGTTGTCGCTCACTACTAATATTTTTTTTGCATAATGAGCAATGGAAGGTAAACCGGTTTCTGATGTGGTATCTTTCGAAACAGAAAGCTGACCGCTGTAAGCACTGTCATGGAAAACAGGCGTAAATTTATCAATGCCTTTCTCGCTCAAATACTTTAGTTTCTCAAAAGCCAAAAGAACAAGCGGAAGTTTTACAGTTGATGCGGGATAGAAATAGCGATTGCTGTCAACATTAAAATAGTAAGTGTGAAAAACAGGATTGTTATTTCTATCCCGATCTATCTGCGTATAGATGATTTGAATTTCATACCGGTCTTTATTGGCGATAATATCTGCAAACTTTTCAGGATCTTCTTGCATAAGGTTTTGAAGAAGGTCCAGGTTGCTTGTTTCTCGCTGGCATGAAGTAAATAGAAGTACAATTAAGAGAAAATAAATACAAGTAAACGCTGGCTTGGTTTTTGAATTCATTCTTATAAATCTATTAATATTTTAACTTTAACGATTAACAATTTCTGCTATCTCCATGAAAACAGGTATTTTAACAAGATTTCTATTTGGGTTATCCCTCTTATTAGTTTATCAGGTTTCCTACTCTCAATCCGTTTTGGGTACTTGGCAATTGGTTAAGGAAATCACATGTATGGAAGACAAAATGACGGCTAGCGGAGATACAGATGCACTGATTAATGAAATGAAGCAAATGTCTCCCTCTGCTTCTGCTCAGGTTGTTAAGTTTAAAGAAAAGGGAAATGGTGAAGAAAGCACACGAATACTTACCAAAAAAAGAACAGCCAATAACAAGAACTTTCTTTATAAGTTTAATGGTGAGACACTATTGATTCTTGACAAAAAATCGCAAACCATTACCGACAGCTTCATGGTAGATAAGCTTTCTACGGATTCACTGATTGTATCCAGTTCTTCCCGACCTTGCGAAACACGTATTTTCTTAAAGCTTAAGAACGCCAAATAAATCAATCGCGAGAAATTCACCGGATCTTAAACTTAATAAGTCTGTTTTGTTGTTAACAATCGGAAATCATCTTCGGTAAAGGCTTAAAACCAGCCATAAATCAGCTATTAAGTATTGAATCTGATCTTCCTACGTTAAATTTGCACCATGGTTGAAGCAACTGTTAAAAGAGACATCCGGAAACTGAAACTTGAAGAGCTAAAAGCCTTTTTCATTGAAAATGGAGAAAAACCTTTTAGAGCGCAGCAGGTTTATGAGTGGCTTTGGCAAAAATCTGCCAAAGATTTTGACCAGATGACCAACCTGTCAATTGCTACCCGCGAGCTTTTAAAAGCAAATTTCACCATCAATACCATAAAGGTAGATCACATGCAACGCAGCAGCGACGGCACCATTAAAAATGCTGTTACTCTTCACGATGGCCTGGTGGTAGAATCGGTGCTGATACCAACCGAAACCAGGATTACAGCCTGCGTATCTTCCCAGGTAGGTTGCAGCCTCGCCTGCAAGTTTTGTGCTACAGCGCGCCTTAAACGTATGCGCAACCTGAACGCCGACGAGATCTACGATCAGGTAGTTGCCATTAAAGAACAAAGCGAATTATTCTTTGGAAGACCATTAACCAATATTGTTTTTATGGGCATGGGCGAACCATTACTTAATTACAATAACGTGATGGCTGCCATTGAAAAGATCACATCCCAAAAAGGATTGAACATGGCATCTAAAAGGCTTACCGTTTCTACCGTAGGCCTTGCCAAAATGATCATCAAGATGGCCGATGATGGTGTTAAATTTAACCTGGCCGTTTCACTTCACTCGGCGTTAAATCATGTTCGTTCTTCTATCATGCCTATCAATGATACCAACTCATTAGAGGAATTAGGTGAAGCTTTAAAATATTGGTATAACAAAACCAAACGGAAAGTAACCTACGAGTATGTTGTATGGAAAGGTATTAACGATACCGAAGAACATGCACAAGCACTCTTAAAATTCGCCAAGATTATTCCATGTAAAGTAAACCTGATTGAATACAACCCTATTGATGATGGTGAGTTTCAACAGGCCTCTGAGAAATCGCTGAACATGTATATGGATCTGTTGGAAAGACACGGCATTACCACCCGCATAAGAAAAAGTCGTGGCAAAGACATCGACGCCGCCTGCGGCCAGCTGGCAAATAAAAGCTAGCATACCAAAACTATATTCTTCCGTTCTTCATCTATAAGGTGCTGACCTCTCCGGCATGTATAGAAAATATCTTTGGTTCATTATCCTTTTACCGGCATTTACATCCTTAAATGCCCAGGTTCGAATTGCCGGTATGGTGGCAGACTCTGCCTCACTTGCTCCCATTGCCAATGTAAATATCATTTCAAACAATTTTAAGGACAGAGCCGTGTCTAATGATAAAGGGTATTTCCTTATCGCTGGCAATACTGCCGATACCCTTGTGTTTTCAATTGTCGGCTATAAAACCCAAAAGATCGCCATCAATAGCTTTAAGGAAACCGGTGTTGTCTACTTGAGTCAAGAGCGTCGCACATTGCCTTCTGTAGTCATCCAAAGTAATGTGGTCATTCCATGGCTTCCTGTTCTTCCTAAAGAAAGCATGTTTCAAAATCCTACGCAGACAAAAGCATATAGGGAAACACCAGGAACATCGAATATTCAAACCTTTGGTCCAGGTATAATTTTACGCGGACCTATCTCGCGGTTTTCAAAACATGAAAAGAGTAAAAAGAAATTGTCACAGACAAAAGATGAGAACGCGAAAGGAAAGAACTACGTATTACTTGTTAACTCACCTGAAGTGAAGGATACAGTGATGCAGAAGTATCGACTTTCAGAAAATGAATTCTACCGCATGCTCACCAAATTCAATGGGAAGAATTATGATATAATCTACGAATTAGATTCGCAAGCCCTAGTTGAAATGTTACTGCGTTTCTTCCAGGAAGAAACCATAAAAAAATAGATGTCTTGTTTTAGTTTAGGTAATCTTTACCAGTGTAGCACCGGCGTGGCTTTATAGTAGCCGTAGAGTAGCTATAGATGCCCTATAGACGCGCTCTCATTGTTCTATAGATGGCCTCCCATTGTTGTATAGATGATCTCCCAATTTTCTCCCGTTATTTCCAGATGGTGTATAGTTAAGCACGTCATTTCTCCCATTGTTCTCCCACGAGTCACCAGATAAGGCCTGTGCAGCATGAGACGTTGTCCCATAAAACCTATTGTTGATGGGACAACTACTATAGCTACACCACGGCTACTCTGCCGCTACACTGAACCATCCTTATCCCCTTATCCATAGGTTGTTACTATCCCTCCTCCTCGACTTCTCCTTATTCCCGTGGTAACGGTGTGTTTCAAGATCGCTTTTAACAGAAAATTAACATTTTCACGTACATGATTTACCATTTGTCTAAAATCACTCAGGTAAATACATAATCATTGATCTAAGTATAAAAATAATTGTAACTTTTGCTTCAAACCAATCACAGAAATGGCGCAGTACAATTTACAAATCAATAACCGTACATATACGGTAGATGCAGAACCTGATACACCACTCTTGTGGATTCTTCGTGATAATTTAGGTCTGGTTGGTACTAAGTACGGATGTGGCATAGCCCAATGCGGCGCGTGCACTGTTCATTCGAACGGGAACGCCGTGCGCTCTTGTGTACTCCCTGTATCAGCAGCCGCTAAAAGTAAAATAACAACCATAGAAGGCTTGTCAGAAAAAGGAGATCACCCTGTTCAACAGGCGTGGGCAGAGGTTGATGTGCCCCAATGTGGCTATTGCCAGGCAGGCCAAATTATGTCTGCAGCTGCCTTGCTAAGCAAAAATCCCGAGCCTACTACGGCCCAGATTGAAACCGCTATGAATGGTAACATCTGCCGATGCGGAACCTACCACCGTATACAAGAAGCCATTGTACTTGCCTCTTCAAAAATTAAATAACTAAGCCATGACCATTCAAAAAACCAACAGACGGAATTTCCTGAAACTTGCAGCAGCTGCAGGTGGTGGATTGTGGTTAGGATTTAACTGGAGCAGCACCGATGCTACCCCAATTAAAATAGCAACTAACGCGGAGGCTACTTCTTCTGCGCTTATTGATTTTAACGGATATCTCTCTATATCACCTGATGGTGTTATTACCATTTTCTCACCCAATCCGGAAGTAGGGCAAAACATCAAGACAACTTTCCCGATGATTGTGGCCGATGAGCTTGATGCTGACTGGGCAAAAGTAAAGGTGTTACAGGCCCCTTTAGACTCAACAAAGTTCGAACGCCAGGTAACTGGAGGAAGCGGTGCCATACCGCATTCATGGGAACGCCTTCGTAAGGCAGGTGCCACAGCACGACACATGCTTGTTGAAGCTGCATCTAAAAAGCTAAAT
Source organism: Chryseosolibacter indicum (assembly GCF_018598585.1). GTDB lineage: Bacteria > Bacteroidota > Bacteroidia > Cytophagales > Cyclobacteriaceae > Chryseosolibacter > Chryseosolibacter indicus. The sequence goes on along the minus strand of NZ_JAHESD010000046.1, from coordinate 31,601 downwards.
GCTTCTGTCAGTGAACTCACTACTGATAAGAGCTTCGTAATACATGCAGGCAGCGGACGCAAGCTTAGCTATGGCGAGCTGGCTTCAGAGGCTATGAATGTTCCTGTTCCTACCGAAGTAAAACTCAAAGACAGGAAAGATTTTAAACTTATCGGCAAACTTATTCCGAATGTTGATAATCATGAGATGATCACTGGTAAGCCTCTTTACGGATTAGACTTCTATCGTGAAGGGATGCTTTTCGCGATGATTCAACGGCCTACTGCTTTTGGCATGAAGATCAAGACAGCAGACCTGACTGCCATTAAAGCCATGCCTGGTATTGTAGATGTTGTTACATTTAAAAACAACGTAGCCATTGTGGGCAAATCTACCTGGCAGGTAATGAAGGCACGGAAGAAATTGAAGGTAGACTATGAGCCAGAAGGTAAGTTAGAAAGCACGGAAGACCATAACCGTATTTTCAAAGAACTTTTGGAGAGCAAAGATGCTGCTGTGAAACGTAAAGATGGCGATGTTGATGCTGCCTTTTCAAAAGCAGCGAAAGTGATCACACGCGAGTATCAATGTCCTTTTCTGCCGCATAACACCATGGAGCCTATGAACTTCTTTGCCCATGTGCGTGAAGATGGTGTTGAATTGATAGGCCCGACGCAAACACCTGACCTGGCGAGAACAGAAACAGCAAAGCTTCTGGGCATTCCTCCTGAAAAAGTTACCGTAAACATGACGCGACTCGGTGGTGGCTTTGGACGAAGGTTGAAAGCTGACTACGCTACAGAGGCCGCTGAACTCTCTAGCATTATTAAAGCACCGGTAAAAGTAATCTGGACCCGTGAAGATGATATGATGGGTGGCTACTATCGCCCGGCAGTGCGCTATCGCTTTTCTGCCGCGTTGGATGATAAAGGAAACATGATCGGGTATAAGTTGCGGGGCGCAGGTATTAACGCCGGAAACAGCACACGTGAAGATAACTTTCCGGCAGGCGCAGTTGACAACTTATTGATTGAATCCATTGAACACCAGTCGCCCATCACATCGTGTCCGTGGCGCGCACCCATTACTAATTTTCTCGCTTACGCGGAACAGTCCTTTTTAGATGAAGTTGCTGGCGAGGCAAAACAAGACCCGGTACAATTCAGACTAAACTTGTTGCAGAAAGCAAAGCAATCACCTGTTGGCGCAATGAAGTACGATGTCGATCGGATGATAGGGGTTACCAAACTTGCTGCAGAGAAAGCAAACTGGGGGAAAAAGAACGATGTGTTCCAAGGCTTTAGTGTTTACTTCTCACATCGTTCGTATGTTGCCCAGGTAGCTGAGGTAGCCATGGTTCAAGGCAAACCCGTATTGAAGAAAATTTTCGCTGCCGCGGATTGTGGTATCGTTGTAAACTTAAGTGGTTCTTATCAACAAGTACGTGGTGGTATAATAGATGGACTAGGCCATGCCATGTTTGGTAACCTGACGTTTAATGCAGGAGCAGTACAACAGAATAATTTCAACAACTACAGGTTGATTAAATTTAAGGAAGTACCTGAGATCGAAGTAGACTTTGTTGATAATGGTATTGATCCTACAGGATTAGGGGAACCTGCCCTTCCTCCTACGGGCGGAGCAGTAGCAAATGCGTTGTTCAAAGCCACAGGGAAACGTATCTACGAACAGCCTTTCATCAAGCAGGAAGGTATGGGCGATGTGAATATTAGCCGGAATTTGTAGAAGTAATAAAGAATCGTCATTTAAGACATCAAAAACACCTCTACGTCTCCTGTTAGCATTCCATTGGAAGGGGATTGCTTCGCTCTACCGCTCTTATCCTCCCGCCAGCTTTCCGCCCGCCATACGCCGGAACAGGCGCAATGACGTACTTCCTTTTTAGCACGTCATTGCGTCCGTTTGACGAATGTCGTATTGCTTTACATGTGTACCCGTCATCTCGTAACGACACAATGAAACACTCCACCTCGACCTCCCATTATTGGTAGGACGTAAGCAATCTAAACTACATTTAATGCTTTGATCTCTTCCCTGTATTGTGTTGGTAGTAATCCCGAAATAAGGTACCAGTCAATTTTTAATTTTCTTGTAATTTTATAAACAGGAACAAACGGTTTTAGCCATGAAGATCTTTTGAAGTTTAACAATGAGCGCACCCTTTCAGGTATAACCAAGATCTGGGCTTGCACCAGAATTTGATAACGTAATGGTCCCAGATGTTTTTTATATTGCTTAAAGAGATCTTTTGTGTATTTGCTCTTTTGCAGATTACTATTTAGATGTTGCTCACGAGCGTTTAACCAATCGTTATAATTTAAAGGCAGTTCTTTCAATCCCATCCTATCGCCTACCCTATAGAAAGTTCTAAATACTTCTTCTTTCTCATCTTCTGCTAGCTTTCGCTCAAGCAGTTCGAAAGAAGCAATTGAGTAATGTATCAGCATAAAAAGAACGTCGCGATAAGCCCAATCAGGAATTGTAGCGTTTCGTTTATTCTCTACTTCGCCGTGTATAGCACGCATCCTATCAATTACTTGCAACGCAACCTGCTCCGGTGAAAACACGATCTTACGGGCATAAGTAACGGTAGAAAATAACCTGCCGATAGGATCTGCAGGAAGACGACCCGTGAAGTACAACCAGTCTACGGCCTTATTCAAAGCAAACTCAGCGGAAGCGCCACCAAAGATGAAAAGGACGGTGTCGTGCCTGCCCCAAATGGTACGTACAATGGAATTCTGTTTAACGAAGAATGACATATAATCTTAAACGTATACCTGATTGGTAATTGTTCAGATCTTACAGACTAATCAATAAAACAGCAGAATATTAACGCTTGCTGGCATTGAATAACTTTTCCTTTTCCTCCTTGGTTAGACTCTCATAGCCTGCGGCCGAAATTTTATCAAGAATAGCATCAATCTCTTCTTGTGAAAAAGAATTCTTATCTGCATTAACCGTTGCCTTCGAATATTTCTCCCTTTCCTTTCTGTAAGAAACTTTTACATTCGGCTTTGCCTTAAAGAGATTCTTAATCCAGTAAAGCGTAGATGTCACCCACATACCCCAGTTAGAACCGGCCTGAAGTTGTTTCATATATACATAGCCAATAAGAGCGCCTCCTAAGTGGGCTATGTTACCACCAGCATTTGTACCTACAGCGCCTAAGAATGAAATGACAATATAGAAGCCTGCAATATATTTAATACGCACGGGACCAAGAAACAATAAATAGAATGTGTAGTTAGGAATTAAAGTAGCTACTGCTACCACAACTGCATAAACGGCTGCAGATGCACCTACTAAACTACTTCTTTGTTCTATAAAGAAAGGAATTGTGTTGTAAAGCAACAGATACAGAAGTCCCCCCGCTAAACCACCCAGCACATACACTGCGATGAGCTTATCACTTCCGAGATATTCGATGAACAATCTCCCAAACCAGTAGAATACGAGCATATTCATCAGGATATGAAACACACCTACGTCACTCCTATCGTAATCGAAGTAATGTGCGAACGAATAGGTGATTAAAGTCCATGGTTCTTTGATGAACTCTTGTATAGGTGAGGGCAGCGTAAACTGATCGTAAACTGTTTCAAAAAGGAATGGTGTACCAGATATCTTTGAAACTACAAACAGCACGCCCAGCGCCAGAAAGATCACTACGTTGATAATGATCAGTTGCACATGGCCGTTATTGTATCGGTTAAATGCGCTTTTAAATTCTTCAAACATAAATTAAAATCAGTAATGACCTCTCTCCCGCCAAAATTGAAGGAATATTATAGCAACCACTATTCCCCCTAAGTGAGCCAAGTGAGCCGTGCTATCGCCTGGGCTTCCGCGAAAGCCATTAATAATTGCAAGACTTCCTAATACCATAACCATATACTTCGCCTTGAAGGTTATTGGTAAAAGAAAAAGACCAAGCCTCATATTGGGGAACAATATTCCGAATGCCGTTAACACAGCATAAACTGCTCCTGATGCACCGAGCATAACAGAAAATGACCCGATCTGAAAAAAGAGGTCCATTAGTATATTAAAAATTCCCGCACCAATTCCAGCAATTGTATAGAACATGATGAATCTTTTCTGACCCCAGAAGTCTTCAAGAATAGGTCCGAAAAAACTAAGCATTAACATATTAAAGAAAATGTGAAAAAAGCCCCCATGGCAGAACATATAAGTAAATAACTGATATGGTCTGAAATAGGGTGTATTAATATTAAACAAGGATAGCCATTGCGCTACACCAGGCATAATATTCTGAAACAGAAATACAACTACATTTATTAAAATTAGATTCCGGACAACGGGCGTAAGTCTAAACATTTGCGTCGTTTAATTTCTTTAATAACGTTCTTTTCTATTGACGGTTAAAATAACTTTCAATTTTATTCAGCTCAAAAATAAAAAATGTTGGATTGCCATCAGGAGAATAGTTAGGTGTTTTACATGCAAATAGGTTGTCTATCAGCACGTTCATTTCCTCCTTCACAAGTTTCTGACCAGATTTAAGACTTGCCCGTTTCGCCAGTGACCTCGCCAGGTTTTCCTGTATTGGCAACGCTAGTTCTGATTGATTTATTTTAAACTGTTCTATTAATCCTTCAAACAACTCTTTCTCCCTTCCTGAAGATAGACCAGACGGAATTCCGTTTATGGCAAATGTATTCTTGCCAAATACTTCAAAACGAAAACCGAGAGCGGTTATCTCCTGCTCCATTTCAAGCACCAGTGCAAAATCTGCTGCTCCCAAAGTTATGCTTTGCGGGAAGAGGCTTTGTTGCGATTCGCCAGATCTGTTTTTAAGCTGATTCAAAAATTTCTCGAACAAAATCCGTTCATGCGCAGCCTGCTGGTCTAAAATCATCATGCCAGATTTTACTTGTCGCACTATAAAACGATTATGCAACTGAAGGATAACTTTCTCTTCGGGCATAACCTGTTCCGTGCTCAAATTCATAGAGCTTTCGAACCTTAAGGTATGCACAGGAGGCAGTTTTTCCTCCTGTGGTAATAATTTGCTATTGGTATTACCCTCAAAAAGCTTGTCCCAGTTTTGTTGGTTCGAGCGGTGAAGCGCTGTTGAAAAACGTTCTTCAAAGTATACTTCTTTAGAATCGGAGGACTGGTTGAGCTTATTGATAATGTTAACATCTGCATTAAAGTCCAGACCTGGCGTTAAATTGTGAGAGCCTATCGCTTGCCTTACAGCAGAGCGTATAACGGCATATACAGCACGTTCATCGTCAAACTTTATCTCTGTTTTTGTAGGGTGAACGTTAACATCAATATGTTTGGGGTTTATTTCAATAAACAGTACATAAAAAGGGAAGCTGTTATCTTGAATTAATCCCTCAAATGCGCTCATTACTGCATGGTTCAGATAATTGGAGCGAATGAACCGCTTGTTAACAAAAAGAAATTGTTCTCCTCTCGTCTTTCTCGCAAAATCTGGTTTACCCACATAACCGGTTACTTTTAAAAGTTCGGTTTGCTCCTGACAAGCTGCCAGTTGTTCCTGATATGATTTACCGAAAATGTTTACTATACGTTGGCTTAATTTTCCAGCTGTCAAATCATAAATAACTTCGTCAGCCTGAATAAATGAAAAAGATATATCAGGATTTGCCAACGCAAGTCGCTGAAACTCGTCAATAATATGTTTTAACTCTACCGGATTTGATTTCAAAAAATTTCTTCGCGCTGGAATGTTATAGAATAAATTCTTGACACTGATACTGGTACCCCTCTCACTTGCTACCGGCTCCTGTTTTTTAACTTCTGAACCTTCAACTACAAGGCAAATACCGAGCTCATTAGATGCAAGCCTTGTTCGCATTTCCATTTGCGAAACAGCTGCAATAGAGGCAAGTGCTTCACCCCGAAACCCCATAGTATACAGCGAAAATAAGTCTTCAGCTTTTCGGATCTTCGAAGTAGCATGACGCTCAAGACTCATTCTGGCATCTGTTTCTGACATACCAGAGCCGTCATCAATCACTTGAATTAAGGCCTTACCTGCCTCTTTAACAATTAATTTTATATTCTTTGCACCCGCGTCAATCGCATTCTCCATCAGTTCCTTTACAGCAGAAGCAGGCCTTTGCACCACTTCACCAGCAGCAATCTGATTAGCAATAGAATCCGGAAGAAGTTGAATAATATCTGGCATGGTAATCGGCAATAAACACCCGGTGCAAATTAATGTAATTGAATGAAGAGTAACTACTTCTCATTTATTAATCGGAATTTTAAATTAAAAGTTGGTAAAATCTGTGCTGCAAGTCCTAAATCCTAATTATCAGTTGATTAAAAGTTGCATCTAACTCTGGTTTTGATTCTAATGGTTTTTATTCTGATAAATAAATGGGGATGAATGCGTTTATCAGCATGACCTTTGTTGTAGAACTTTTCTTTGAAACAAGTGATTTTAATAACTTGAAACTTATTTCGTTAACAGCCGCCATAATTAAGATGATTCAAAAATCTTTCCTTACGTATTTTCTAATCTTAATTGTTTTATCATCTGCACAGGCACAAAAGAGTAAAAAGGAACATTGGGTTGACAGTGTTTTTAACGAGCTCAGCGAATCTGAAAAGATAGCCCAGATGTTCCTTATTCAGGCATCTTCACATTGGGAAGATAACAAGTTACAGGACGTAGAGCGAGAGATAAGAACAGAAACTGTCGGTGGCGTAGTGTTTACCACAGGGCATCCCTTAAAACAATTGGAAGCCACCAGAAACTTTCAGTCGGTTGCCAAAGTGCCTCTGTTCATCGCCCAAGATATTCCAAACGGGTTGGGAAGTCTTTTAGATAGCACCATTACATTTCCTACTCCATTAGCTTTAGGAGCTACTACATCTGACTCTTCATTATGGGTAATGAGCAAAGAAATCGCACGTCAGTTAAAAATGCTTGGTGTTAATATGAACATAGGCCTTAATGCCAATCTCGCAACAAGAACAGATATAACACCTAGAAGTGCCACGTTTGGAGAAGAGCGGTTTCTTGTAACAAGAAAAGCCTTAACATTTCTAAAGGCCATGCAATCAGAAGGAATTTTAACTTGTGCAAAGTATTTTCCTATTGAAGGCATTACCATAACAGATATCGAAAAAGACGTTCCGGTACTTCACTCATTTGTCGATAGCCTTAACGCCTATCCCTTTGGTCAGCTTTTTAAGCAAGGATTACCCGCGGTAATGCCAGCTTCCAAAGACTTACCGTTATTCTACGAAAGTAAAAAAGCAGCCAGGAAAAACGATTATTCAGGTGCTGTCTTGTCTTCCTCCTTTGCAGGTGATTGGATAAGAAAGCAAATGAAGTTTAATGGACTAGTAGTAATCGATATTAATACATTAGAAGCTGCCTCAGACCGATTAAAAAATGGAGATGCAGAGCTTTTCGCATTCCAGGCTGGCAATGATGTTTTCATCACATCGGGTAACATTGATCCTGCCATTCGGAAAATAAGGAGATTGCTCAAGAAGGAAAAGCAATACGAAGCTCAACTTGAAAACTCCGTAAAGAAGATACTCGGAGTAAAGTATGACGCTCAGCTGTATCAAAAGCGTGAACTAAACACGGATAACCTACTTCTAAAATTAAACAAAGAGACCACCAAAGTATTACAGCAAAAAATTTTTCGTGAAACAATTACTGTAGTAAAGAATACAGACAATACAATTCCTATTCTTTCGCTTGAGAATAAAAAATTCGCCAGCATTGTTGTAGGTGACACAGCAAAGTTTAATGATTTCCACCGTCTTGTATCAAAGTATGTAAAGTCAAAAAGAATATCTGTACGTAGCGAGAAGGACGTAAACCGCGTACAGAATATAATAAATAGCCACGACGTTGTTATTGTGGCCTTCACTTCACTTACAACAGAAGCTATAACACAGCAAGTAGCAGAAATACTTAAAACAAAAAAAATTGATCAACAAGTAATTGCTGTTGATCTCGGCGCTCCTGGCTTCGGCAAGTACGTAAACGATCTGCCTGTAATTGTAGAGGCGTATGCTGCGCAACAACCGTTAATGACACTTATACCTCAGGTAATTTTCGGAGGTATTGCTTCACAAGGCATTTTACCTGCTTCTCTTGGAACCTTGCAGGCAGGTACGGGCATTAAAACAAAATCGTTAAATCGTCTGGGCTATTCTATACCTGAGGATGTTGGGATGTCAGGTAACGCATTAAAGAAAATAGAATCTATAGCTAAAGAAGCCATAAGTATTGGAGCAACTCCAGGTTGTCATGTTCTGGTGGCGAGAGACGGTAAGATCGTTTATGAAAAATCGTTTGGATACCTTACTTATGAAAACCAGACTCCTGTTACAGACTCTACCATCTACGACCTGGCTTCTGTGACAAAGGTATCGGCAACACTGCAGACAACCATGTTTATGCATGACAGAGGTCTAATTGACATCTATAAAAAAGCAAGAATTTATTTACCAGAACTTGGCAAGTCAAACAAAAAAGATTTTACTCTAAAAGATATCTTGACACACCAGGCCGGTTTATGGCCATTTCTGCCCTTCTGGGCACAGACAATGAAAGATTCAAATTATCTTCCTGAGTATTATGCGAAAGAGCCATCGCTGCGATATCCTTACGTTGTTGCTGATCACCTCTATGCTTCTTCAGCAATAAGAGATACGGTTTGGAATTGGATTGTGAAGGCAAAGATCAGGGAAAAACCACAGCGTACCCCTTATGACTACCGGTATAGCGACATGGGCTTTTACGTTTTGCAGCGTCTCGGGGAGAAAATCCTTAATCAACCCATTGAAGACTTCCTTGAGCAAAATCTATATGAACCGCTGGGTGCCTACACTACCGGGTATTTACCGTTAATGCGTTATCCAATTTCACGTATTGCTCCGACAGAGAACGATAAACTATTCAGAAAATCATTATTGATAGGTACGGTTCATGATCAGGGCGCGGCGATGCTAGGAGGGGTGGCAGGCCATGCAGGATTATTTAGCACGGCTAATGACCTTGCAAAGCTTGGCCAAATGCTTCTGCAGGAAGGTGAATATGGCGGCTACCGCTATTACCAACCCGAAACTGTTCGATTGTTTACGCAAAGACAATTCGAAACTAGCAGAAGAGGATTGGGCTGGGACAAGCCCATACCAAATGACATCAATAGTCCTACGTCGCTTTATGCCTCACCCCGGACATTTGGACATACCGGTTTTACCGGCACCTGTATCTGGGTAGATCCTCAATTTAACCTGGTTTATATCTTTTTATCAAATAGAGTGCACCCTGATATGACCAATAATAAACTTTTAAACGCCAATATCCGTTCTCGCATACAGGATGCGATCTATGAATCAATTTTTGACTATTGCGTAAAGAATAAGACTGAAATTACGGCAGAACCCAACTTTTGATAAGCGGAAAGGCATCCACAATATTTGGTGTTAGCTTGCGACATCTTTTTAAATGAGTAATTTTTAACTTTTAAATTGTGGATAGAATAAATATCGGGATAGTTTGTTACCCTACCTTCGGTGGAAGTGGCGTGGTAGCAACTGAACTGGGGAAAGCCCTTGCTAAAGAAGGACATAAAGTTCATTTTATTACGTACTCGCAGCCCTCACGCCTTGATTTCCTGAATGAAAATTTATTCTATCATGAAGTTAACATCAACTCTTATCCCCTTTTTGAATATGCTCCTTATGAGCTGGCGCTAGCCAGTAAAATGGTAAGTGTAGTTCAAAATGAAAAGCTCGATCTTCTTCATGTTCATTATGCCATTCCACATGCTTCAGCTGCATATATGGCTAAGCAAATACTCAAATCACAAGGTATAACAATACCAGTTGTAACTACCCTTCATGGAACAGATATAACCCTTGTTGGAAAGGACTCGTCTTATGAGCCAGTAGTCACCTTCAGTATAAACCAGTCAGACGGTGTTACAGCGGTATCAGAAGATCTAAGAAAAGAAACTTATGAATCCTTTAAAATTACCAGTGATATTGAGGTTATACCTAATTTTATTGATCTCGAAAAATTTAAAAAACAGAAAAAAGATCATTTTAAAAAAGCAATTTGCCCTCATGGTGAATCACTTATAGTGCATACATCAAATTTCAGGAAGGTAAAGCGTGTTGGTGACGTAATAAAAATCTTTGCAAATATTCATAAAGAAATACCCGCAAAACTTCTTTTGATAGGTGATGGCCCTGAAAGAGCACGGGCGGAAACTTGTTGTCGCCAAATGGGTATTCATGATGATGTTCGTTTTCTTGGTAAGCTTGAGGCAGTTGAAGAGGTCCTCTCTGTTGCAGATCTATTTCTTATGCCTTCAGAGAAAGAAAGCTTTGGTTTAGCTGCATTGGAAGCCATGGCATGTGAAGTTCCTGTTATCTCATCCAACACAGGGGGCTTACCTGAATTAAACGTTCAGGGAGAGACCGGATTTTTAAGTGCGGTGGGGGACATTGAAGACATGACTCAAAAATCGCTTTTCATTCTTGATAAGAATAATCTTCCCGTTTTTAAACAAAATGCATTAAAAAGAGCCAAAGAATTTGATATCTCACGAATCTTACCGCTCTATGAATCGTATTATCAACAGGTAATTGAAAAAATTTCTTCTGGCACGCGGGTAAGTTCGAAGTAATTTGGATTACACCATTGCCATTCTATATTTGCGGGCCGGTATAAAATTTTAGGGAAAATTATAAACTCTGAATTCTATGGCAGAAGCAATACTTCCGAAAAACAGGGGGACAAGACAACTTTTCAAGAATCCTGTATTGGAAAAATTGTCCAGAACTCACATTTCAATTCCCCTGATCATCTTTTTCACCTATTCCACAACATTGTTGTATTGGAGTGTTACCCATACATCATTATCACCCAAATTTACGGTGCTAATGTTCTTTGCGGGTATGCTTACTTTCACTTTGGTGGAATATCTTGCTCACCGGTATGTATTTCACATGGGTACATACACTAAATGGAGAGCTAAATTTCAATATACTGTTCATGGCGTTCATCACGAATTTCCAAAAGACAAAGAGCGCTTAGCAATGCCTCCACTTTTGAGTGTGACTATTGCTACTATTTTATTACTACTGTTTCGGCTTGTTTTGGGTGATGTAGCTTTTGCATTTTTACCAGGATTTCTGGTAGGTTACGCACTGTATCTTTCAGTCCACTACATTGTACACGTATATCAACCTCCAAAGAATTTCCTTAAAGCGCTTTGGGTGAATCACGCGGTACATCACTATAAAGATGGTGAAGTAGTTTTTGGGGTGTCTTCACCACTGTGGGATTACATTTTCGGCACCATGCGTGAAAAGAAATAATCATAAGCTTTAGCTATTAAACAACGAAGCCGCCTCTTAATAGGCGGCTTCGTTGTTTAATTACATCTTTCTTTGAGCCTCGTTCTTTACCGGCTCTTTTTTGGCATATGTAGGGCAGGTATAGAACGAGCATGAAGAGAGAATCGAAGATCCTATAATCATGAGAAAAACCAACTTTTTCATAATGAACTTATTTAAGTGGGAAAACAAATTTAGCTTTCGTTATCAGTCATTTTAACGGTTAAACATCGTTTTCCTTACATTGTACCTTAAACTTTTCAAAATTTAGATTTACAGCCGAAACAGATTTGAGAAATTAATGGTTTATTGAGTTGAGGGACAAAAAATGCTAGGTTACAGGTTCTCCAAATTTACGCCACCGCCAGAAAATGGAAAGAGCGACTTTGAAAAGCTGCTTAAAGTTTTCATGCAACTGATTTTAATTACATCAGGAAATGTGGCTGAAGCCTTACAATGGCTTACAGAAGTAGACCGACAATACAAGCTCACCAATTCTGATTACGGAATAGGCGACTTTATTGAGGATCTCAAGCGAAACGGATATATCACCGAAGAAGGGCCAAAAGGTGAGTTTAAACTAAATGCAAAAAGTGAACAAAGCCTGCGACAATCAGCACTTGAAGAGATCTTCGGAAAGCTGAAGAAAACAAAGTCAGGTGAACATAACACACAACACAGCGGCCGAGGTGATGAGCAGACAACCGAAAGAAGAGATTACGAATTCGGCGATACGCTTGAGCAAATCTCTGTTACTGAATCTTTAAGAAATGCACAGATTAATCATGGCGTAGAAAGCTTCCTGCTTACGGAAGACGATCTTGAAGTGATGGAAAGTGAGTATAAAACTCAGACATCAACAGTTTTAATGATTGACATCTCTCACTCCATGATATTATATGGTGAAGATCGTATTACACCTGCGAAAAAAGTAGCAATGGCGCTTGCAGAGCTCATTACTAAAAAATATCCAAAGGATACGCTTGACATTATTGTGTTTGGGGATGATGCATGGCAAATCGAAATTAAAGATCTCCCCTATCTTCAGGTTGGACCTTATCATACCAATACTGTCGCAGGACTTGAACTAGCAATGGATATTTTAAGAAGAAGAAAGAATTCCAACAAACAGATCTTTATGATCACAGATGGTAAGCCTACTTGCATCAAGCAAGGGATTAAATATTATAAAAATGCCTTTGGCCTTGATGAAAAAATATTAGGCAAAACCCTGAACCTCGCAGGGCAGTTGAGAAAATTGAAGATACCAGTGACTACATTCATGATTGCAACTGACCCGTACTTAAAAACATTTGTTCGCGAGTTTACAAAAGCCAACAATGGCAATGCCTACTATAGCAGTCTTCAGGGATTGGGCAATTTATTATTTGAAGACTTTAAACGTAACAGAAGAAAAAATCTTTAAACTTTTAGAAGGGCCAACACTTTCTAATATTCAAACAGAATGAATAATATTAAAACATTAGGAGAGCTTAAAAAGTCCGGTTATAAACCGCGCTCTATAAAAGAAGAATTACGTGAAAACCTTATCAGGAATTTAAAGAAGAAAGAGAATGTCTTCGAAGGCATATGGGGATATGAAGAGACTGTAATACCAGATCTGGAACGTGCAATACTTGCCGGCCATGATATTAACCTTTTGGGTTTACGAGGTCAGGCTAAAACAAGGCTTGCCAGATTAATGGTAAACCTTCTTGATGATTATATACCTGTTGTAGAAGGATCGGAACTGAATGATGATCCGCTTCAACCGCTTTCAAGATATGCGATAGACAAAATCGCTGAGCTTGGCGACAATACACCTATAATTTGGCTACCAAAATCAGAACGTTATACTGAGAAGCTTGCAACGCCTGATGTATCAATAGCTGATTTAATAGGTGATGTCGATCCTATTAAAGCTGCAACATTAAAACTCCCATATTCAGATGAACGTGTAATTCATTTCGGATTAATCCCAAGATCAAACCGCTGCATCTTTGTTATCAATGAATTACCAGATCTACAAGCGCGTATTCAGGTAGCATTGTTTAACATTTTACAGGAAGGTGACATTCAGATCAGGGGATTTAAGATCAGACTTCCGTTAGACTTACAGTTTGTGTTTACTGCAAACCCAGAAGACTATACTAATCGCGGAAGCATTGTCACTCCCTTAAAAGATAGAATTGATAGCCAGATAATAACGCATTATCCGAAAACACTTGATATCGGAAAACGCATTACACAACAAGAAGCTCGTCTTAAACCTGCTCAACGTTCAATTGCAGTAACAGAAATTGCGAAAGACCTTGTTGAACAGGTAGCATTTGAAGCAAGAAAGAGCGAATATGTTGATGCAAAGAGCGGCGTGTCCGCGCGTCTTACTATTTCGGCATTCGAGAACCTGGTAGCTGCAGCAGAACGGAGAAGCATAATCAACAACGAAAAAAATCCAGCTATTCGCGTGTCTGATTTTATTGGTGTTATTCCAGCTATTACAGGAAAAGTAGAATTGGTATACGAAGGTGAGCAGGAAGGACCAAACATTGTCGCTCAGAATCTAGTAGGGAAGGCTGTACGTACACAGTTCTTAAATTACTTCCCCGATCCCGATAAATTCAGAAAGCAAAAAGATAAGAGCCCTTATAAAAAAATTACAGAATGGTTCGGTGATGGAAACACAATAGACTTGCTACACGATATGCCACAGTCCGAGTTCGAGAGCAAACTTAAGAAGGTACCAGGGTTGACCGAATTGATCAATGACTTGCATAAAGGTCAGGACCAACCTACTAAACTATTCCTCATGGAGTTCGCACTTCACGGTTTAGCTGAATATAGTTTGATCAGCAAACATAACTTGAGTGCCGGACTACAATTTAAGGACCTTCTAAGCAGCATGTTTACGCTTCCACGTCCTGAGGAAGACGATGATGAGGACGAAGATCAGAACTTTGGCAGGGGCGGAAAATATAAACCATAAAGAGAGATGATGAACAAGCCGCAGGAGGCCTACACATTTAACGCCCGGCAAGTTCAGGATTTGAAGAGGTTGGTTCTGCAGGGAGAAGGTTCTTCACTTGAGTTTAAACGTAAGGCTGCATATCCTGAAAAAATTGTAAGGGAGATGATAGCCTTTGCCAATACCAAAGGGGGGATCCTCCTTGTTGGCGTTGGTGATGATGGAAGTCTTGCAGGACTTAAATATCCTGAAGGTGAGTCATATGTTATTCGTGAAGCGCTAAAGAAATGCAGACCATCTTTATCTTTCAAAGAGACATTCATTCCTATTGGAAATTCAAGGACTATTATTCAATATGAAATATTTGAAAGCACTAATAAACCGCACTATCTCTTAAATGGCGAAGCAAAGGAATCTTTCGTCCGCTCTAACGATCAAAGCATCAAGGCAAGCCGTGAAGTAAGAGAGATTGTAAAACGAGCACAACATAAAAAAGATGTTCGCTTTCATTATGGAGAACATGAACAATTTTTGATGCAATACCTTGAAGAGAACCCCTTTATTACCTTGAAGAAGTTCATTGAGCTCAGAGGCTTAAAACGTTTCTATGCATCTAAAAAATTAGTTCTGCTTGTACTGGCTGATGTACTCAAGATAACACCACACGAGCGAGGTGACTTGTATTCGCTGGCATTTAACACCAATACGAGAACCTCACGATAACTTAGAAGCCTAATGCTTTCGGAAAGGGAGATTAAGTTTCACTATTTTTTTCTTTAATACAAGTTTATCATCAATTAATATTTACATCACAAAAAAATACCTTCTATTATCTGGAGCTTATCATCGGTTTCGCTATTTTTAGTAAACCCGTTGTGAAGTATGTCTAAAACAAAGAAGGAGAAAAAGATATTTGTACTCGATACCTCTGTTATTATTTATGAACACAACTCCATACTGAATTTTGATGAGCACGATGTCGGCATTCCAATAACAGTTCTTGAAGAACTGGACAACTTTAAGAAAGGCAATGACACTAAGAATTTTGAAGCACGGGAATTTATAAGATTGCTCGACAAACTTGCCAAAGATAGAATGCTGCACGAGTGGAATCCAATCAACGGCAAGGGCAAAGGTGTGTTTAAAGTGCTTATGGACACACACAGCAGTGTTGATGCTAATAAAGTTTTTAATGAAGTAAAAGCAGATCACCGGATTCTTAATGCCGCACTTCAACTTCAAAAAGAAGAAAAGAGTAAGCGGGTAATTCTCGTTTCAAAAGATGTAAACCTGCGGTTGAAGGCGAAGGCCCTTGGACTTCAGGCAGAAGACTATACCACTGGTAAGGTTCAAAATATCTCATCATTATATTCTGGCAAAACCATTATTGAGAATGCAGAATCAGATATTATTAACTTACTTTATGAAAAAGGATACTGCCCTCCTGCAGACATCCTCGGGAAATTGACCCCTTCTAAAAATCACTATTACATATTAAAAAGCGGTAAGAAATCAGCATTGGCTTTTTACAATCCGCAGAACAACATGCTTGAGCATGTTGAGAAACGTTCCGTTTACGGTGTGAAGCCAAGAAATGCGGAGCAGACTTTTGCTATCCATGCTGCATTAAAACCAGAAATAAAACTGGTTTCAATACAAGGTGTGGCGGGAACAGGTAAAACACTACTAGCCTTGGCCGCAGCCTTAGAACAAAAACGGGAGTACAAACAAATTTATCTGGCAAGGCCAATTGTTCCCTTGAGTAACAAAGACATCGGATATCTGCCTGGTGATATTAAGTCAAAAGTTAATCCCTACATGGAGCCACTTTGGGATAACCTGAAATTTATTCAGAATCAATACAGCGAAACCGATAAGGAATACTCGAAAATAACAGAGATGGTAAATCAGGAGAAGCTTGTTATTACTCCGTTGGCTTATATACGGGGACGAAGCTTATCCAACATTTGCTTTATAGTTGATGAAGCTCAGAACTTAACACCACATGAGGTTAAGACAATTATTACGAGAGCAGGAGAGAATACTAAAATTATTTTTACAGGTGATATTTATCAAATTGATACTCCGTACCTCGATTCACAAAGTAATGGTCTCTCTACCTTGATAGACAGGCTAAAAGACCATGAATTATACGCACACATCACATTAGAAAAAGGAGAACGTTCCGAATTGGCAAACTTGGCAAATACACTCTTGTAGTAAAAGCAACATGCATTTATGTTCTAAGGGTAATGACATAGGCCTCCTCGTTTTTGTTATTTAAAGTTTGTTGTTACTCCAACAGCAAACTTCCTACCCTGAATAAATATGATAGCCTTGATAACGATAAATTAAATGCAATCTGAGCGATCCGATGGGTTTCAGATTACAAGACACTAATCCATTATATGTAAGATATAATATCATTTTGAACCCAAAACGTCCCAATAAAAGAATTGATGCCTAAAGAATATAGCCAATCCAGGTTAAAAGCACAGTTTTAAATCGTGGCCTCAAAATAGTATATCCTTTGCCAATAGAAGGGTAATTCCATGTTTTTCAACTTATTTTTCACTCAATGGCCACTGCAAAAGCAAGTTGATTGCTTAAAAACAAAAGGAGTTTCAATTGGCGCGCGAAAAAAAGATAATAGAGTAATTTACATATATATGTACCGCGAATACTTTGCAGAAGTACATTATAAGAATGATAATCCTGATGAGGAAGCTGAGAAGCTGACTCTCGTCAAAGGATTAAAAAATCTTAACGAATATCTGGAAAAGGAGTTTAAAGCAACCTTTTAGAAACTAAAAGGTTACTTCTTAGAAAGCACTTTCAACATTGTTTCTCCGATCTCAGCAGGAGATGCAACCACATGAAGCCCACATTCTTTCATGATCTTCATTTTAGCTTCAGCAGTATCATCTGCTCCACCAATAATGGCACCTGCGTGTCCCATTCTTCTACCTGGAGGTGCTGTTTGTCCTGCAATGAAACCAACAACAGGCTTTTTGTTACCTGTTTCTTTAATCCATCTCGCTGCAACTGGCTCATAATTACCACCAATTTCACCGATCATAACAATAGCATCAGTGTCAGGGTCATTCATCAATAACTCAACAGCATCTTTGGTAGGGGTACCGATGATAGGATCTCCTCCAATACCAATAGCAGTTGATATTCCTAATCCTGCTTTTACGATTTGGTCAGCAGCTTCATAAGTCAACGTACCTGATTTAGAAACAATACCAATTCTTCCTTGTTTAAAAACAAAGCCTGGCATAATTCCAACCTTTGCCTCTCCGGGAGTTATAACACCAGGACAGTTAGGACCTATTAAAGTAACATTCTTCTGTTGGATGTATTTCTTCGCTGTCATCATATCCTTTACAGGGATACCTTCTGTGATAGCAATAACTACTTTGATTCCTGCTTCAGCAGCTTCCATAATTGCATCTGCAGCAAAAGCCGGGGGAACAAAAATGATGGAGACATCTGCTCCGGTTTTGTCAACAGCTTCTTTAACAGTATTGAAAACAGGTCTACCTAAATGTTCTGTTCCTCCTTTGCCTGGTGTAACACCACCAACAACATTAGTTCCGTATTCAATCATTTGTCCGGCATGGAAAGAGCCTTCAGAACCTGTAAAACCCTGTACAATTACTCTGGAATTCTTATTGACTAAAACACTCATGGAAGTCTGTGCATTTTTATGATGCACAAAAATAGAACAATAATGCTTTTAGCCAAACCCATTAAAATAAAGAAAAAGCCTGATCGTACGTAGTTTTAAAAGGTTTGCAAGTTATTTGTCCTTCTTTTCGTCTTTCATACCATTGCGTATCAGGAAGTTATTATAGTCATCCTTGTATTGCTGAACATCAGGCGCAAGCTCAATGGCTTTGTGATATGCATTTGCAGCGTCAATAAATAACTTGTTTTGCTCAAAAAATCCGGCTAAAATCAGTTGGTTCAGGGCGCTTGTTTCTGTTGTAAGAATAGCAATATCCTTCATTAAAAGAGTTATCCTCTGTTTTTCAGCGGCAGGAAGCCTCTTAATCATGTAGGCAGGCTCAGGCCTCATCTCCGGCTTATCTTTAGGAAAAACTTCAACCAGTATATTAACTTCTTTTTTGAATTTGCTGTCACTCAGATCCAGGATGAGTTCATCCACTATTGATTCTGTCTTCAGCAATTCGTCTCCAAACAAGCTCTTTATAATTATTACATATGACTTCGCATTAGCGATGCTTTCCCAATCTACAATTACCCTATCTCCGTATACCGTCGCAGCTTCGGATTTTGGTAAGTAAACTCTTGTTGTATTACTGCCGCGGTGCACCGCTCCTGTTGCAGAAAGCCTGTTATTCTTTTGAGTATTCGAGCTCAGGATAAATTCGGTGTACTTATTTACAACTGAAGTCCCTGACCCAACTTTAGCTGAAAGATCGCTGACCTTATAGTTTCCTGCTTGCTTTAGTTCAAGCGGTTTTCCTGATGAATGGATCAATCCCAAATATGCGTTATCAGCCAGTTTAACTTCATCTTTCAATTTCAAGATAGATCCTGTTTTCAGAGGCTGCCATGCGCTTCCTGCTTTTACTTCATTCTTGCCCTTATTTACCAACACTTTAAAAGTATAGTCCTGCGCACAAAGGGTGAAAATTGTTAAAGTAAAAAACGTAACTAAAACGACATACTTTTTCATTGAAAATGAAGATAAGGATTACTGAAAGGATAATATAAATAGTAAGACGATTGTAACTCGAGGTAGTTATTATAAGCCGTGCCTTTCAAGAAAAGCCTGGTATGCTTCTTTATACGAAGGAACATCAGGAGCTAGTTTAATAGCCTCCTCGTAAGCAGTAATTGCATCAATATAGAGATTGTGTTCTTCGTAAAAACCTGCAAGTATGTACTTGTTTAAAGCAGTTTGTTCTGAAACGTCAGCTGAAATTTCATTAAGGGATGCATTGATATTCTGAACTTCAAGTGGAGTTAATTTTTTAATAAGATGTCTCTTTGAAGTTTGTTTAGAATCAGCTTTAGAGCTTACTTCAACAAAAAGAGCATTCTCGGAAGCAAGTTTCGCATCTTTCAAATTAACTGTCAAAGATGTTTCCTGAGTCTCATACTTTGCTATTTCTTCATCAAACATGTTGCTAAGTGTTACAAGATAAGGACCAGGAACTTTCCCTTCCCAATTGATAATAGCAACGTTATTAAACACTCCAGAACTTTGAACCTCTGGCAGGGACAATTTAATAGCAGAAATTTCAACATCTCTGTGAACAGCCCCGGTAGCGCTCAACCTGTTCTTCTTTGCCTCTGCTGAGTTACTACTCAAAATAAAATCTGTATACTTATTAATAACACTGGCTCCATTACCAACCTTTGCTGAAAGTTCTGATACTTTGTAACTGCCAGCCTGTTTCAATTCGAGTGGTTTTCCTGTAGCATGAACCAGACCCACGTAGGCATTGTCACCTAATTTAACTTCATCAGAAGATTTAAGGCTAACACCAGTCTTTATAGGTTGCCACACATCACCGGTTTTCATTTCATTAGTACCTTTGTTTGCAAGTACTTTGAAAGCGTAATCTTGTGCAAAAACTGAGGAGCAAAATGTTAAAAACGCAGAAAGGAGGGTAAACGTGTAAGTTCTCATTGGTATAGTTAGTCAGTAAGTGCTACATTACGTATTTTCCACGGTTTGGGTTGTTAATACTTTTCGTGCCCTCCTTGTAAGCGATTCAATCAAAGTATTTTCAACACCCTTGTAAATATCAAAACAGGGGCCAATTAAAGCAAGTGCACCAATAGTTAGCGATAACTCAAGTTTATAGTTAAACGTCGCAAAGAAATACACCACCAGAGCCGATACAATGATAATTTCTATCAACTGAACGATTACAGATAACCCGTCATACAATAAAGGAAAAGTCTTCTCCATCCAATAAAAAAGAAGTACGTTAAGAAAACATATTACAAGCGCTATCGCTATCTGCAACCATTCCGGAATTTCATTGACATAATCTTCATTAAGAATCATGGCTACTACATTGGCATGGATTACAGGGCCAAACATATCTGGGTTTGCTCTTCCTGCAACTTTTGTATTTAGCGGCGTGAAAAATTTATCCTCCCAGGCAGAATCACCAAAGTAATCTCCCAAATACCCAATAATCACTACGTTATTTTCAAACATTGATGGATCGTACTCACCTCGTGAAAAAGGTATCCAATCGATAGCATAACAAAGTGCATTGTAATCAGAAACGGATGTCATGTTTTCGCGTAAGTGTTTTACACGTACATCACTGATATTGATATTACCCCTGAAGTTGATGACCTCCTCATAGTTATTTCTTGCGAGAAATTTCTGGGTCTTAACAGAATCATACAGTTGAGCCATCTTAACAGCGAACGCCAGTTCCTCCCTCCCATTAACATCAATTCTTGGAACAATCGACTTGCATATCTTTACATCCTCCTGGTAGGTAGCCGCACCATTTCCATCTTTGTCGCCGGTAGGCAAATTTGCATAAGCATTGTAAGCATAGTCTTTAAAGATTGGATCTGAGTATTCCATAGAGTCAAAGACATGACCAGGATGTGTTTTAAACAAAGAGTCTGTCTGAAGAAGTCTTGAAACAAGCACAACGTTGCCAGCTTGCTGTATGGCATTACTCAGCATTAAGTTGCCCAACGTATCCAGAAGCTGCGGACAGCTAATGGTGTCATAGTATCCTCCTTCACAATTAAAAAAGCCATCTATACCGATAACTTTTGGCTTGTACTGGCTAATGATCTGAACTTGCTGTGCTATCTCCCGACGGGTAGGACCAATATTGACTAAAACAATCCGGGAATCAGGCATCGGATCAGGCCTTAATTTTGAAAAAACATAATCTGTTAGTTCAAATTCAGAGAGCGCTTGTGAGATGGGGTCAAAGGCACTGAATAAATTAATTTCGGTAATACCCTTAAAGCCCCACATGGAGAGGAAAACAAAGGCAGTAACAGCTACTCCTTTGAATATTAATTTTTTCATACTAGCAAGGTTAGGAGTAAATTTAGAAATTTAAGTCCGATAAATAATGGCCGATTGATTAATCAACGATTCAATGCTGAAAAATATAGGGAAGGCATTCTAAAAAGAGACAGGGTTATGCTTGCAAAGGCTATAACGCTGGTTGAAAGCTCCTTGCCCTCTGATCAACAAATCGCTTCTGACCTTATTAATTACTTGCTCCCTTACACAGGTAACTCCGTAAGAATAGGAATTACTGGGGTGCCAGGTGTTGGTAAGAGCACTTTTATTGAAGCTTTTGGCAAACATGTTATTGCTCAAGGTAAAAGAGTTGCGATTCTCACTATTGACCCGAGCAGCCAGGTTACAAGGGGTAGCATTCTCGGTGACAAGACCCGTATGGAAGAGTTAGTAAGAGACAGGAATGCATTTATCCGCCCATCCTCATCCGGAGAAAAACTTGGAGGCGTTGCTAACAACACAAGAGAATCTATTCTTCTTTGTGAAGCTGCGGGCTTTGACATAATAATTGTAGAAACTGTTGGCGTAGGTCAATCTGAAACAAGTGTTAAAAATATGGTAGACTTCTTCCTGTTGTTAATGCTGGCAGGTGCTGGTGACGAACTGCAAGGCATTAAAAAGGGCATTGTAGAAATGGCAGACGCACTTGTGATCACCAAAGCTGACGGAGATAACGAAAGAAAAGCTTCAGAAGCCATGGCTGAATATCAGCAGGCTTTGCATTTTGGTATGCAGAAATCTTCTGATTGGTCTACCAAAGTCTTAAAATGTTCGGCTTTAACAAATCAGGGAATTGATAGCGTATGGCAAACAATTCTTAATTACACGGAGAAGACAAAAACTTCCGGATATTTCAGTACAAACAGGGAGCAACAAAACATCGCATGGATGGCCGATCAATTTCAGTTTCTTTTATCAAATGATTTCAAAAAATTTGAAACAATACAAAAGCTCAACACCTCTTTAAAGGAACAAGTCGCCCGGCTCAAACTGTCCCCTGCCACGGCAGCCATCAAATTACTAAACGCTTATCATGAGGCAATTAAAAGCTTGAAATGATTTAGTCCAACAATTCCTGAAACCAGAACGCCGTCTGATTTTCTATTACACTTCCATCACTCGCTTTTGAGTTGAAGGAGTACTTCTGTTCAATAACTTCACCGTAGTTAAAGGGAATAGGGTGTTTAAAAATAGGGCCACTATATACAAAAGAATGGAACTCTCCATTTTCACCACAAGGATCTACACCTTGTTTTAAAGCCTTAGGAAATTCTTCATTGATTGTCTTCCCCACCATCTCTTTTGAAAACAGATCTTGTTTGGCAGCACATATTACTGTTTTAAAACCTGTATTAATAAAATCTTCCAGCAGAACATAAGAATCAAGACCCCAGATGGGGTAAACTGGCTTTAAGCCCGAATTCTTTAACAGCTTCTCCCTGTAAGCTTTAAGATCCTCAAGAAAAATATCACCAAACATAATGTGAGTAATACCGCTATGCACACACTGCTTATAAAAATTCGTCATTAAAGTTTCATAAGCTTTATGATTATCCGCAGCTGGCAGGTATAATTTCACCAATGGTATTCCAAGTGCCTCGGCCTGCCGCTCTATCAATGATTCAGGTACACCGTGTAACCCTACACGCCTGGTATCTGAATTAAAAACAGTATGCAGGTGAACCACATCATACTCACCTGACAACATAATTCTATATAATGCAAAAGCAGAATCCTTACCTCCGCTCCAACTTATTGTTATTTTCCTTCTTGAATCCATAAGGGCAATGTCTACATCCACTCTTACAACAATAACCACGTTTAAGATGATAGGCCGACGTAAAAACAACGAATCCATTCTCCATGTAGAAGTCTTCATTCTTTTCACCTTTCGACTTTTCGTCTTTCATCTTTAAAATTACTTTAACAATATAACTGTTACACTAGTTGCCCCACCGGGTACAACCGGTGGTACAACCTTGCCTCAAGGTAACTTTATAACAATTAATACCCGTACGCAAGCAAACTTATTATTCTGTAATATCATAAACAATCTTACCTCAAGTTCATTTGTGAATGGCTTCAATAGGGTATAATACTCCCTTATGACTATCCTATCGGTTTATATTTAAGCCGCAGAGACATCAGTCAAATATTTTACAGATGGTGTTTAAGCAATCAAATCATCAATGTAGTAACTTGCCCCTTCGTCTATCACCGCCACCATGGATTTTAAAAAGATTTGTAAACCTTTTCACGATCTCACTCCTATCGACCTATACGCTATTATCAAGTTAAGAATTGAAGTATTCATTATAGAACAAAATTGCATATTTCAAGACCTGGATGATAAAGACCAGGAGTGCTATCATCTCATGTTTTATAAAGATGGTTCGCTGGAAGCCTATTCCCGATTGCTTCCTGCGGGATTGTCCTATCCTGAAATGTCTATAGGCAGAGTGATTACCAGTAAGCGCGTAAGAGGCACAGGTGCAGGCAAACAGTTAATGGAAGAGTCAATTGATCTTTGTTATCAGTATTTCGGTAAGGGGCCAATAAAAATAGGGGCACAATTATATGCGAAAAAGTTCTATGAGCAGGTGGGCTTTCAACAAAGCGGCCCTGTTTATCTTGAGGATGGAATAGAGCATATTACAATGACGAAACAGTAAGAGACCATTTTGAACAATCCCACAAATGAAAAGAATACAGCTTATATTCTTACTCAGCGCCTTCCTGCTAGGATGTAAGAACAAAAAAGAAAACGCCTCACCACAATTTTCGCAACCTGAAAAAATAAAAATAAAATATGCTAGTGGGTTTAAGGTAACTGCATTAAAAAATGCTACACTGGCCGAAGTCACTTATCCGTTTCAGGGAGCAACCTCAGGTTATAAGTACCTACTTGTACCTGCAGGAGAAGAAGTTCCTGAACACGATGCTCAGACAAGAATAATATATACACCTGTTAGCAGCATTGTATGTACTTCAACTACACACATTCCCTTGCTGGATTATCTTGACGAAAGTGATAAGCTAGTTGGTTTTCCTACAACAGACTTTATAAGTTCTATAAAGATGAGAAAAAGAATTGATGCAGGTAAAGTTACTGACCTTGGCATGGACAAGGGGTTGAACATGGAAATGCTTGTTTCGTTAAAGCCAGACCTCGTAATGGGATACACCATGAGTAGCGACTACGGTCAGTTTAAAAAAATGGAAGAGCTCGGTATCCCTGTAGTGATCAACGCTGAATATCTTGAGAAACACCCTCTGGGAAGAGCCGAATGGATAAAATTCATGGCATTGTTCTTCAATAAGGAAAAGCAAGCTGATTCTGTATTTCAGGTTATTGAAAAAAATTATCTGCAAGTGAAGTCAATGACCGATACAATAAAACATAAGCCTTCTGTACTAAGCGGAATTGTTTACGGAGATGCATGGTTCCTTCCGGGCGGAGAGAACTATGCGTCGAGAATTTTAAAAGATGCGGCGTGTGACTACCTGTGGGGTAACGATCAGTCCAACGGGTTTTTACAAATAAGTTTTGAAGCCGTGTATGAGAAAGCGCACCAGGCTGACCTATGGATTGGTGTTGGCAATTATGCCAACCTGAAAGAGATTGAAAATGCCGACCACCGGTATTCAAAATTTAAAGCCTTTCAGAATAAAAAGGTTTATACCTACGATGCCCGAAAAGGAGCAAAAGGAGGAAGTGAATTTATGGAACTGGGATATTTAAGACCCGATATTATTATTAAGGATCTTACCAAGATCGCTCATCCAAACTTGCTAACTGACTATGAATTATACTTTCATAAAAAGCTGCAATAGGTAACTCATAAAGACAGGGGGTTAACTTAATAAGTTAACCCTCTCGTTTGTTACTGTTAAAGTGTTTCAACTTCCTCGGTTACAACCGCTATCCCTGCTTTTTGCATGGCACCATAACCGCCATACACATTGACAAGGCTATTGAAACCATGATTTTTCATAATGGAAATAGCAGTCATCGATCTATAACCACCACCACAATGAACAATGTACGTCTTCTGTTTATTGAGTGTTTTAAGATTATGAGGAAAATCTGAAAGGGGAAGAAACTTAGCATCTTTCATATGGCCGGCATTCCATTCACCAGGCTTTCTTACATCCAACACTTCAATATCTTCGTGAAGTTCACTTTTTAACTTCTCTGCTGTAACTGAAGTTACCGTATCAATTTTATCTGGCCAGGAGTCAACTCCACCCTCCAAATATCCCAATACATTTTCATAACCCACGCGTGCAAGTCGAAGCACTGATTCATATTCCTTTCCAGGTGCTGTTACCAATATCAGTGGCCTCTTAATATCTATTAGGGTACCTACCCACACAGCAAACTGTCCGTTTAGCCCGATATTAATAGATCCTGGTATGAAAGCTTTTTCAAAATCATTTGCCTCTCGGGTATCAAGTATCTGTGCCCCTTCAATTACTGCCTTTTTAAAAGCCTCTGCATTTAATGCAGTCTGATTTGACTTAATTACTTCTTCTATCGGATTATATCCGAGTTTATTAATTTTAGAATCTTCAAAGAAGTATTGAGGTGGCGGAAGAATACCCTCAGTTACCTTTTCAATAAATTCTTTACGACCCATCTCCTTCAAAGCATAATTCAGTTTTTTCTGTATGCCTATTGTCGATTGCGTTTCTTTGCCAATGTTCTTTCCGCAGGCAGAGCCAGGGCCATGCGCGGGATAAACAATCACATCATCCGGCAAAGTCTTTATTTTTTTCAGAGAATCATACATCATGCTGGCTAGCTCTTCCCTGCTCATCACGCCATCCAAAAGGTCTGGCCTTCCTACATCACCAACAAACAAAGTATCTCCGCTAAACAGCGCATGCTCTTTTCCTGTTTCATCAATTAATAAATAACAAGTGGATTCAGGCGTATGACCAGGCGTATGTAATACTTTTATTTTAACCTTGCCCAACGTAAATACCTCCCCATCTTCCGCATTATAGACCTTATACTGCGTTTCTGCGTTTGGACCGTAAATAATCGGTGCATTTGTTTTTCTCGAAAGATCAAGGTGGCCAGACACGAAGTCAGCATGAAAATGTGTCTCGAAAACGTACTTAATCGTCGCTTTTCGTCTTGCTGCCAGTTCTAAATAAGGTTCGGTCTCACGAAGAGGATCTATAATGGCTGCTTCGCCTTCCGATTCTATATAATAAGCAGCTTCTGCAAGACAATTCGTATACAATTGTTCAATGTACATTGTATCTGTAATTTATTTCAGGTTAAGTATGGTAAATTCCACTTTGTTTAAGCGTAACTTGGTCAGACAAATTTGGTAAAAATTCCTGTGTTATCATTAAGGCTGGTAACTTTGTATTCCTATTAGTAATAATGAGCCGTTTTTTTTTAGCTTTCATAACTTTCTTACTTCTTATCTGTCAGGCCTCGCCAGCAAAACCTTTTGGCCCTTCTCTTAATGCAGATTTTAACCGCTACCAAGAGAATGGTAAGGTTGGTTTAAAAAACCAAAAAGGCGATATTTTAATTCCCGCCAAATACGATGCTTTGGGCTGGAGCAATGGAGAATTTTCTGTTGTCGAAAATGTTATAGGCTATCAACTTAATGGATATTGGGGGTTGATCTCCCTAAACAATAACCGCGTTACTAAAAACGAATTCGTAGACTTGTCTCCTGGAAGTGGCAATATTATCGTGGCCAGAAAAAAGCTTCCCAATTCCGTTACCATCAAAACAGGATGCCTTACACCTACAGGCAAGGTAATAGTGCCCTTTCTTTATGATGGATTAAGTGTTACAGCATTACGAGCTATTGTCTATGACAGAAACGGACTTCAATTCAAGCATGGGCTGATTGACTTCAATAACAAAGTTCTGATACCGCTAAACTACCAGGCAATTTACCCCCTGGGTAGTCTGCGTTTTGGTGTAGTTGCTTTTGACAACAAAACAGCCATTTTCTCTGATGATGGCAAACAACTCACAACTTTTACAATAGACAGCATATCATCCTTTAAAAAGAATTATGCTGTCATCTATCAAAACCACAAACAAGGCCTGATCAACAGAGATGGGCAAATTAAATTAGAACCAGCTTATCGCGAAGTCGTAATAGAAGATAATGGTACAGTAAAAGTACGCCAGGCAGATGGTTGGCTCTTTCTTAAAGGAGATAACAAGCTCATTAGAGAATTCCGTGCAGATTCCATTGAGCCAGCCTTGCAAAATCTCTATAAGATCAAGACAATAGGTAAGGTACAATTAGCAGATAAAGATTTTAAGCCTTTAACAAATCATCTGGTCTCCTCTGTTGGCCCTTTTAATAAGGGCAAGGCAATCTACAAGCTGCATGATAACATGGGGCTGTTAAAAAGCGATGGTACGATAGTTATTGAAGCAAAATACAACAACTTCATTTTTGATGATGATAGAATCAGAGCAAGCTTTGTAAGGAGCAATACTACTGAATGGTGTTTACTCGATACCCTTGGCAAATCCCTTACTGAAAGAAAATATGATTTCATTGCTCCTTATAACGGTGCCTTTTATCCCGTTAAAAGAAAGGATTACTGGGGAGGCTTAAACAAACAAGGAAAAGAAATTATTGCATGTGTTCATGATTCAATCAAACAATACCTGGACAATTACATAATTGTTAAGTTCAAAGGACAATACGGGATAATTAATACAAATGAAAATTGGATTGTTGCGCCTCAACGCAATCAGCTTGAGTTAGTGAGTAATGAACGGTATCTCGAAAGATCTACCCCTAATACTTTTCTGAAGTCAATGAAAAGCGAGCTCATCTATTTCACAGAAAATAAAGTAGTATCTAAAGCCGACCATTTACTTGAGTACCTCTCTACCGGCGCAATTTATAAGATCAACCTGAATGGATTAATTGCAGACCGTTTTTATCAGCCTGAAGGTGTAGAAGAAATATTTACAGAAAGTGAAGAATACAGAGCCATAAAAAAAGATGGCAAGTACGGCTTTATCGACAGTCGTTCCCGACTACGCATTGCTAACCGCTATGATAATGTAAGACCTTTTAATGAAGGTCTCGCTCCTATCAAGCTACTTGGGCGTTGGGGCTTCATTAACAAAGAAGACAGGATTGCTGTTCAACCACTCTATGATGATGTCTCCCCTTTTAAAAATGGTTTTTCTGTGGTGCGAAAAGGAGATATGTTCGGATTGATCGATAAGACAGGGAAACTAATTTTACCAGTGCGGTATGAAGCCATCGACGTTCTTCCAACCAAGAGGTTCCTGATAAAACAGAATGGACTGTTTGGCGCTGTTGATAGCAATGGTAGAGTGATCTTAACAACAAAGTACCAGTCTGTAAAAGATTTGGCAAACGACTATCTCATTGTTGAGTACGACAATAAGTGGGGCGTAATATCTACCAAAGGTATAAGCACAATTCCATTAATTTATGATGGCATTTTATACGACAAATTTCATGACGAATTCCTGGCTTTAAAGAGATCCGAATGGCAGGTAGCGCAGATTCAATAGCGTCACAATGTTTCTAATTCCCTCCCTAGCAGCATCTCGTTCTCATCATCAAAACAAACAAATACAACTTCTTCAATCACTTGATGAGAAGTTAGAAATGTTGCTACTGTTTTTACAGCAATTTTTGCAGCTTGTTCTTTAGGGAACCGATATATGCCGGTGCTGATATTCGGGAATGCAATTCGTCTGCATCCATTCTCAACTGCCAAACGCAAGGAATTTTCATAACACGCTGCAAGTTTTAATTCTTCCTGGTTCTTCCCCCCATTCCATACAGGCCCAACTGTGTGAATCACAAACTTTGCTTTTAACTTTCCAGCTGTGGTAATCACAGCATCGCCAGTCTTACAACCGCCCTGCCTTGCCACTATCTTTTTGCAGGCTTCGAGTATCTCTGGTCCACCTGCCCTATGGATAGCACCATCTACACCTCCGCCGCCCATTAACGATGTATTTGCTGCATTAACAATAGCATCCGTTTCTATCTTCGTAATATCGCCTTTAACAACCTGTATCCTTTCCTTCATGGCGTAAAACTAATGTTATAAAATTCTAAACATTAGGTGTTTTATTTATTAGCTGCCTTTAGAGAAAAACTTAAAGGTATTTCCCTCGCGGAAACCTCGCTTTTTAAGTATCTCCTGCATAACACTATTATCAACTTCTGTCAACACTTCTATTAGTGGTATATTTAATTTTTCGAGATCTTCTTCAAAATATTGAAATAGCGCAGATCCTACACCTTTTTTCTGATATAACTTATCAACAATCAAAGTATCGAGATAAGAGTATGTCTGATGATAGTCTGCCAACAAAGCCCCCACTACCTTTCCCTCGTATTCACATACAAAAAATTTCTTTTTAGTATCGAACACATACTCCAACAGATCTTTTGTGCCATAACCAGTATCATCTTCTCCAAAAACATTGGTATCGCTGTTAAATAAAACTGTTAACACCTCAACATCATCTTCATTTGCTAAACGTATTTGCATCGTCCGGTAGTTGTCTTTAATTCATGTCCAATTGCCTGAAAATTACGCTGTCTAAGGATTTAAAGACCCGAAACTTACATGCAGATGTAAATTAAGATAAGAACTAGTAACTTCACTATTCTAAACCCCATATTATGCAATTTACAAACGCTATTTCTGTAAACAGAAAGAGTCTTGCCGGAAACCGATGGCTACAAATTTTTCTAATCCTCTTCTTTTCAATTTGGATATCCACGCTTATTGGCACAAGTGACATGAGTAACTGGATTCTGGAAAATATGCTGGTTATTCTGTTTCTCGTTTTTTTAACTGTTACCTACCGTCATTATCAATTCAGTGATTTAAGCTATTTACTAATCTGTGTCTACCTCTGTCTTCATGCCTATGGTTCAAAATATACTTACGCAGAAAATCCCTTTGGCTACTGGTTAAAAGACTCCTTCAATCTAGAGCGTAACCACTATGATAGAATTGTTCATTTCAGTTTTGGATTTCTGCTTGCCTATCCTATGCGTGAAGTTTTTCTAAATTGGCTGCGCTTCCCGGTCTGGGTATCATGGGCATTACCTATCGAGATAACGCTATCGGTAAGCGGTCTATACGAACTCATTGAATGGGCAGTAGCAGATGTATTCTTTAAAGCACAAGGCGATGCCTATTTAGGCACCCAAGGCGATATATGGGACGCTCAAAAAGATATGTTTCTTGCAACCTTAGGCGCAATACTGGCAACAACTATTGTTTCCGTTATTAAAAAATCTTTTAAGATAGAACGTATCGAAGCTTAACGAGTAAATGTAAATCTCTGCACTATAAGAGAGGTGCAGAGATTTTTCGTTTTTCATTCTAGTTATTATTTCTTTCCGCAGCCTGACTATCGCGAATGTTCTTTTGAACTGCAACCGCAGCAAACATAGCCAGCAGAAATGCGAAGGCATAAAATCCTTTTTCACTGGGCAGCAATGTTGCGTTCCATAAGCCCACCGTTAGCAAAACAATAGTTAGAATAACAGAAAACCAACTGATGCCATAGTAAACATCCGTTACCATAATGTTTTCGAGTCTATCCCTTACTGCCTTTTGTAAAGATATTACAGAAAAAAGCCCATACATTAATACAGTAAAGTAATAGCCTTTCTCATTAAGCTGCATATCAGAACGCCATAGACCAATAAGATAGCCTATCATACCTGTACCCAGAGCTACCCACGAAGCTCCAATAAATGCACCCGACGGTTTTTGATTCATAAATTGTGTTTAAATGAATATAAATTGCCTGATTAATAATTTATCTAGCCTATACTGTATATAGTGCTTTCATTAAATGAAATAATTTTAATGTAGATTATTTGAGAAGTAAATTATACTACTGAACAGTACAATTGAATCACCTGATAATTTATACATGCAGAAATGTTCTGATGATTAAACGAAATGGAATATGGATAAGTTACATTACATAAAGCAGGAAGAGTTTGTTTGATACCAACACTTGGAGCATGATTACCATTTTTTGCGGTTCATTTCGCATACCATAGAATACTCCCTTTAGCAAAATCAAGGGGAAAACCGCAAACCTTTAAAAGTCTGAGAAAGTATTTGAAAGTCTGGGAAAGTCTTGGGAAAGTATTAGAGGAGACTAGGAGGAGAGTTAGACGA
>NZ_JAHESD010000045.1 GCF_018598585.1 Chryseosolibacter indicum | reverse complement strand
CAATAACGCTAAACTGGATATGAGAATTTGATGGCGGGTCTTTAACGATACCAGCTACTTCTGCCTCGATTTTATTATTCAATTTTATGGTTGTAACCTTCCCATCTTTAAACAAACGCTTGGCTGTTGATTGCGTAAGAAAGACCTTGTTGGGTTCACCAAGATCTTTAGAAGGATCGCCACTTATTACTTCAAAGTCAAAGACCTTAAAAAATAAGCTATCGCAAAACATTACATCTTCAATAAGATGTTTTTCACTCCCTGCCTTAACTAGCGTCTCACCTTCGGCGTGGAATTGTGTTATGAACGGAATTTCAGGGAAATCATTTCTAAATGCCTTCGCAAACGGATATGGCGTAGCACTTCCAAAATCTTCTCCTGATGCGTTCTCGCTAATTCTAACCACACGGTAAATTTTATCAGCCTTGGTATGAAAGCGATCAAAACTAAGATCCTGAGTGATAATAAGGTAAATAACGACACAACACGTAATACCGATACTAAGCCCGAGGATGTTAATAAGAGAATAGCTTCTGTTCTTAATAAAATTCCGCAGTGTAATGGTGAGATAATTCTTTAACATAAATTCTTATAACTAATTAATCACCTTCGGCTAAAACCAAGCCAGTCTTGTAACTGATTAATAATTAAAGTGTTAATTTAATTTAAACGCGGTTAATAAGCTCTCACTGTATCAATAACGATACAACATAATGATATGAAAATGATACAATTTCATAACTTTCAAATGTGAACCGAGCAAAAATACTTATAGTAGACGACGATGAAGACATTCTTGAGACAGGAAGGATGTTTTTAAAACAGGAATTCTCAGTAGACATTGAGCAAGATCCTAATAATATACCTGATCGACTCCGTTCTACTGATTACGATCTTATTTTACTTGATATGAATTTTAAAGCCGGGATTAATGATGGTGAAGAAGGCTTTAATTGGCTTAATGAAATTTTGAAAGTAGACCCTCAGGCAGTAGTGGTATTAATCACAGCGTATGGCGAAATTGACCTTGCTGTTAAAGCGATGAAGCAAGGCGCTACGGACTTTGTATTAAAGCCATGGAAAAATCAAAAACTTCTGGCCACTATACTGTCCGCCTTACAGCTGAGGCAATCGAAAAAAGAAGTTGAAAAACTAAAAGTAACTCAGGAAAGATTACAAGATGAGATAGACCAACCCTACTATTATTTTATTGGTGAGTCTCCTGCCATACAAAGAGTAACGGAATTAATCGCACGCGTAGCTGCTACTGATGCGAACATTTTAATTTTGGGTGAGAACGGAACAGGAAAGGAACTTGTCGCAAGAGCGATTCACAGACAATCAGCCCGAAAAGACAAAGTATTTATTAGTGTTGACCTGGGTGCTATTACAGAGACGTTATTCGAGAGCGAATTATTTGGGCATGTTAAAGGCGCCTTTACAGATGCGAAGCAAGATAAAACAGGCAGGTTTGAACTTGCTTCGCACGGCACTATCTTTCTTGATGAGATTGGCAATCTTTCTTTACCCCTACAATCCAAACTTCTTACAGTTCTTCAGAACCGTAAAATCCAGCGGCTTGGATCTCCAAAAGAAACGAGCATCGACTTCAGGTTGATTTGTGCTACCAATGCAGATTTACATCAGATGGTATTCGAGAAAAGTTTCCGTCAGGATTTACTCTATCGCATCAACACGGTTGAAGTTCGAATACCTCCTCTAAGGGAGCGCATTGAAGACATACCACTTCTCACGAACCATTTCTTGAACATATATACTAAGAAATATAAGCGGGCGGGAATAAAAATCGATAAATCAGTAATTGCCAAGATGCAAAAGTATTATTGGCCTGGTAATATCAGAGAGTTACAACATGCGATTGAAAGAGCAGTGATTTTAACTGAGGAAAAAGTTATTCAAAAACCGGAGATATTAATCAGTGGCAATACCGCGAGGCGAGAGCAGCATAGCCCGAAAACTTTAGAGGAGATGGAAAAAATATTCATTCTTCAATCGCTCGACGAGAATGAAGGAAACGTAACACAAACTGCTATGGCTTTGGGTATGACAAGAACAGCACTTTACAGGCGAATGAAGAAACATGGCATTCAATAACATATTAACCTTTAGTTTTTACAAACGCTTCAATTTTCTGATTGTAGTCAGGCTTGCATTGCTCTTTTCCAATATTATTATCATTGAAAGGATTTTTGGAAATGAGAAACTATTCTTCACTCAAATTATCCTTGCACTCATTCTCATTATTCAATTACTCGATTTCGTTCGGTTTATTAATCAGACCAATCGTGAACTAGCACGCTTCTTTCTTGCTATAAAACATTCCGATTTTACAATTACAT
The DNA here is from genome assembly GCF_018598585.1 of Chryseosolibacter indicum. Classification (GTDB taxonomy): domain Bacteria; phylum Bacteroidota; class Bacteroidia; order Cytophagales; family Cyclobacteriaceae; genus Chryseosolibacter; species Chryseosolibacter indicus. The sequence continues at coordinate 47,877 of NZ_JAHESD010000045.1, read as the reverse complement.
TTAATCAAAGAGAGCTCGGCAAGTCGTTCTCATTACTTCAGGAAAGTATGATATCAATTATTAATTCGTACAAAGATGTTAAGATTGAGAAGGAGGCGCAGTTTCACTTTCTTCAGATGCTTATCAACCAAATACGCGTAGGTATTATAGCTTTAGAAGAAAACGATATAATTCTAATAAATACAACCGTAGAGGAGATACTACATACAAAGTCAATTAAGAATTGGAAATTACTTCAGCAACTTCGTCCCGATTTTACAAACCTGGTGCATGAAGTTGGAGAAAACGGAAGAAAACTACTGGAAATAAAGACAGATGGTATTAATTCAGGTTACCTTTCGGTAGATGTCGGCACGTCTTACATTTTAGGCAAAGAGACCAAACTTATCACATTTCAAAACATAGCTTCAGAAATAGAGCAAAAGGAAATTGAAGCTTGGCATAAACTGATTCGTATCCTTACTCATGAAATCATGAATTCGGTTACACCGATTTCATCATTAACGGAAACAATACAAATGATGCTTAATGATCGCGATGGAAATCAGCGTCAGCCAAAAGACTTAACACAAGAAATTATAAACGACATTCGATTTTCTCTTTCTACAATTCAGAAAAGAACAGATGGGCTCCTGCAATTTACAGAAGACTACAGAAAACTAACAAGAATTCCTAAACCTAAGCGTGAGCCCATAATTTTACATAAATTCTTTAACACTATCATTGCATTGTTAAGGCCACAACTCGAAGAAAAGAATATTGAGATTAAAACAAATGTAGGCAGTGATTTAATGCTAGTTGCTGATCCTATTTTGACTGAACAAGTGCTCATTAACCTACTCACCAATAGTATTTATGCTTTGAATGGAAGGAAAGATCCTAAGATAGAATTAAAGGGTTACAGGGAAGGAAGTTCTATTGTAATTGCAGTAACAGACAATGGCAAAGGAATTGGCTCAAAAGAAATAAGCCACATTTTTACCCCATTCTTTACAACACGAAAAGATGGATCAGGCATTGGGTTAAGCTTATCCAAGCAAATAATGAGCGACCATGGAGGAACAATAAAGGTTGGTTCTGAAGTAGATCAAGGAACCACGATGTTGTTACTATTCAAATCGTAAGAGCCTTGGCAACAAAACATATTTATCTGCCATTTTAAATAGTACTCAATGCTACAAGTACATAATCTTTGCTCACTTACTTTCTGGGATGTAAAATGAAAACACAGAACCCACATTGGGTTGTGAACTTGCAACTAAGATCCCGCCATGGTTTTCTGCTATTTTACGGCATATAGCCAGCCCAATGCCTACTCCGTAGGAATCTTGCTTAGCAATAAGGCGTTGAAAAATCTCGAAGATTCTTTCCGCATACTTTGGCTCGAAGCCAATTCCGTTATCTCTGAAATCAATTCTATAATATTTGATTCCATTTTTTAACCCACGAAGATTTTGCCTGGTACTAACTAATTCTACCGAGATGTGGATCTCCGGAATAACATCATTTTTTCTAAACTTGATAGCATTGCTAACAATATTTTCAAAAAGCTGTATAAGCTGATATTTGATCCCCTTCACCTGTGGTAAAGGTTCACTTTCAATGATCGCATTGGTATCTTTAATATAAACCTTTAACGAATTTAATGTTTGTTGGAGAACATTATTCAGGTCAACATCTTCGATATTGTTATCCACGGTATTTGTCAGTGAAAAGTCGAGCATGCTGATAAAAAGCTGCCTCATTCTTCCAACAGACTGTTTTATTTTTTCGAAAAACTTCTGACCTTCTTCTGTCAAGTTTTCCTTTTCCCTGTCTTCAACAATGGAAATATAAAATTCTATTTTACGCAACGGTTCCTGCATATCATGACTCGTGATATGTGTGAAGGAGCTTAATTCAGTTGCATACTTCTCCAATTGAAAATTCTTATCTTCCAATTCGCTGTTTAGATCGTGCAAGCTTCTGTTCGCCTCCTCCAGCTCTTTATTTATTTCTGCAATTTTGGAGTTAAGCGTTTGCGTTTCATTAATATAGTTCTGAGACCTTTTTAATTCCTGGTCTATAAAATAGAATGCTAGAATAAAGACAATCATAGAAAAAATGCTTACCGCCACCCCTATTATAGTGGCCATGACTGTATGTGCCTGTGCTTCCAACGTGCGTCCGCGAGACGAATTTTCTTCGAGGTCCTGCATGCGCCTGATCATTGCCTCAACGGAGTCCATGCAAACAGAAGCATCCTTAAGATCGGTATAAAATTGGTTTGAGTTAAAGTAGTTTTTGTCCTTCAGCCTTAAGCTTTGACTATTAAGCCTGTTTATACAGTAGTCAAGTTTTTCTTTTAGCTGTAAAAGATTCTGCTGTTGTATCGAGTCATTAATTAAAGAATCCAGTATCGAGATCTGCTTGTTAAGCGGATGTACTAGTGAGTCGCGCGTGAGAAACGCCCGATCAGCAGTAAGTGCAAATCCTCTGAGTGCCGATTCTCTTTCATTTAATGCAGCAAAAACCTCTTCAAGCGATTGCCTGATCAAACTTGTTCTATAGACTACATTAGAAGCTGTGTTTTCCTGGTAGGTTTCATATATAAACAGTACCGACAAGGAAGTAAGCAATACTATACCTGTAGTAAAGATAATTCGGGAATAAATGATCCGTTTAGAGGATTCCATCCAAAATTGAAGTAGTTTTATTAAAGCCTTTAGAAAGCTAAATATACCTACTTTTGACTATCTGAAAAGTATTAGAAGGGAATTGATGGTTGTCAAAGAATTACTCCAAGTGAAGTGAATTACTCAGGCGCCTAATGATACTCGCGATATCCTTGTTGTGCAATTCGTTCACTATCGCGGTTAGAAAATCTTCAAGGATTTTATAATCAGAAGGTTTTGTAATAAAAGCAGTGGCCCCCAGATCAATGGCTGTTTGTTTATCTTTATGGTGCGACGAGGTGGAGTATATAAGTACAGGAATATCCTTCGTAAGTTCGTCGGCCTTTAGAGAAGAGAGACACTGCCATCCCGTGATTTGCGGCATATTTATATCAAGAAAGATTATGTCAGGAACAGGATTAGCAGGGTTCTTCAGCCACTCGAACACGGCAAACCCGTCTGGTACGTGATATAATTCTACTGTTGAATCAATTTCAGCAAGTACATCTGCAAACATTTCCGCATCGTCCAAGTCATCATCCGCAAGTAGAATAACTTTATGAATTATATCCTTAGTCATTAATCTCTGTTAAAAAATCCCTTTAACTCAATAGTAAGCGGCAGTATGGAATTATTTCTACAAATCTAATCCTAATCTTTTCTTTTTTCTTAAAACCGTAAAATTTACAAAGAAAAAAAGCTCAAATGGCCGGTAAAACCGGCGTTTAGGCTTAGATAAAGTTAACTCAACTCGGCTTCTATTGTATTGCGGCTCAGGCTGCTGGCATACTTTTTTGAATAAATTCAAAATAAGGCTCCTTGTACTAAAACTTTCAGGTGTTAGCTTGCATGAAGGTGAAAAAAAATACGTAGGTAAATCATCTTAACTCGTATATTTGAAGTACTAACTGCCGGTTAGTTTGTATCTAAATATAATTTATTGCGTAAAAGTATCCGTTAAGATGGTAATCTGAAGTTACTAAATTGATCTTCAAGGTATTAATCTTCGGAATTACCCAATCTCTAAAATCAGAAAATCGATTATTATGAAAAATCTATTCGCATTTATTGTTGTATTTGTAGCAGCTTCAATGCTTGCTTGTCAAGATGGCAAAGACGAGTCGGGAGCTGTGGTGCATGATCTTAGCTTCTATAAGAATATAGGCACACAAATACCAGTGGAAACGGGGATGCGTTGGCTAGAAACTTATAAGAAAAAAAATAATACTTCTGGCAGAACCAACACTTCAGGATATGCAGTATCAGCAGAATTACTTAGTTCTTCACTAAATTCTGTGACTGGATTAGCAGGTGTTACATTTCACCATGCAATTGACGATGCTGGCGAACGCCACATTATTATTGCACCGCTTGATGAGTCTCTAACTGTTTGGGCGCCGATTCCGGGTCGTATTTATATTGATGCCAATACAAATGCACCTATAAGCAGATTTAAGGCACGCGAATGGGCAAAAAATTATGAAGAAGCTCATCCGGGAGAAATACAATTCCACTTCTTTGGAAGCAACATCTTCGATGACATTTCAACCATTCCTTTCTTCACTACACTGAATATTGAGCCTGCTATCAATGACCTTGACCAATCTCCTCAACTTTTGTTGATCGTTTACAATGGAGACTTGGTTTTAGATAACAGTAGAGTTTCAAGTGAGACTATGGCGATATATGATGCTTCCAGCCCTTGCCCTCCTTGTCCTCCAGTATCTGAATACCAATAAGTGCGGTAGGTAGAAAAAATAATGTCAGCAAGTTTTCCAGAAATCATAAGGCTAGTGTCAACACTTTCAGTTGCACTGCCTTTGTTTTTTTACTTTAAAAAATACAAGCATGCCACAAGAGCACTGCACCTGGTAGGTGCGCTGACCCTTGTGGCAGCTTTTTCTGATTTACTTGCGTACATCTTGTTTGCACAGGGTAAGTCTACAATTATTCTCTTTAATATTTATTACACTACAGTATTCCTGCTTCTCTCGTGGTTTTACTACGAAATACTCCCCACCAAAGGAGCGAAAAACCTGGTAATTGCCGGACTCTTTTTATATGCAGCTGCATTTGTTGTTATCACATCTTACTTTCAATCTTTCTTTGTATACCAGACTTACATGTGGTCTATTACAGGGTTCTTTATGATTGTTTACAGTATGTCCTACTTTTTTCATTTGTTTTCCACACAAACAACAATGTCAAACTTTGGACTTCTCACAATCAACAGCAGCACCCTGTTCTACTTCAGCTTTAATTTATTTTTGTTTGTGATGAGCAGTTATGTTTTGTTAAAGATGGAGCACAAAATAGCATTTGTGATCTGGAGCTTTCACAACATCAACAACATTGTAAGAAACGTTCTTATAGGACTAGGAATATCAATATACAGCAAAGAAGGGCTGACGCGCCCTGTTTATACCAATCCTGGAAAGCGCGCGCTACACGTGTCCTAGTACCTGTTGTAGGCAATGTCTAGTCTTGCCCCTTTTAATTCCATTACTTCTGTGATAATAAATGAGAAGCAATCTGGCTTAACGGCAATATTTTGTCTACAGCATTAATTTTAATTGCTTCTTTAGGCATACCAAAAACAATACATGATTTTTCATCCTGAGCAATGGTGTAGGCTCCCGCCTCTTTCATTTCAAGAAGTCCTTTCGCACCATCAGCGCCCATACCCGTCATAATTATTCCAATCGCATTTCTTCCTGCATATTTTGCCGTTGACGAGAAAAGAACATCAACAGAAGGCCGGTGCCTGTTTACCGGGCTACCATCCTTTATTTCTACATAATATCTTGCTCCACTTCGTTTTACCTCCATATGTCTGTTACCCGGAGCTATTAATGCCTGACCTCTTAAAATACTATCTCCATTTACCGCTTCTTTCACTGAGATCTTGCATATTCTGTTTAACCTGTCAGCAAAGGATTTGGTGAACAATTCCGGCATGTGCTGAACGACCACAACACCAGGGCAATCAATAGGCATATCGTTTAAAAATTCCAGCAATGCTTCAGTACCCCCTGTAGATGCACCCACGGCTATAATCTTTTCTGTGGTACGCAGCATACTAAGGTTTTGAAGAGCCTTAACTGAAACAGGTTGTCTCAACCCCGCAGCACTACCTCTTCTCTTAACCACTGCTTTAGCTGCAGCCTTTACGACCTCTATGATGTTGTGTTCGGCATCTGAAATACTATCTTTATTGAGCGTGGGTTTCTTAACTACATCAACAGCACCAATCTCTAGCGCATGGATTGCAGTTTCCGTACCCTTTGCAGTAAGACTGGAAATTATAACCACGGGAATTGGATGCTGAGACATGATCTTCCTCAGAAAAGTAATTCCATCCATCCGAGGCATTTCAATATCTAGGGTGATTACATCAGGAACTTCATTCGCGATCTTTTGTGCCGCAATAAATGGGTCGGATGCAGTACCTAATATCTCTATGGATTTATCCGTTTCAAGAATGTAAGCAAGGCTTTGCCTGACTACTGCAGAATCATCAACAATTAAAACCTTAATTTTTTTCATTGCTATTAGTCATCATCGCAAGAATGAAGCGTCGCGTTACTCTTCACACACTGCAATTACAGACATTCTCAGTTTGTCATTTTGGAACACACTAATTATTAACAAAGGATAATGTATGGAACACCCCAAGTTGAAGTGTGTGATTATTTTCAATTCTGTGACGAACAGAAGGATTTAATTGAAGACTGCGTTGCTGAACAACCTGGTAAAGGTATCCCACTTCCAATTTAAGGGAAGAGCTCAGTGTTAGACCAAGCGCTCCGTAAAGACGATTTTGATCAAATATATTGTACCCAACATCTTTACCAAAATTGATAAAGATTTCATCGTAAACGGCCAGAAATAAAGGCTTCTCCCACTTTGTTAAGTTAATTGTTGCCTTTGCCATATAACGGAAACGGTTCTCATACCTTCCGTTGGAAAATTCACCTGTTGCCGCATTACCAATCAATCTTTGCTCAAGTCTGTATCGATGCGCTAATTTAACTTTGCCAATAGTTTGAGAAGTTGTATACTGTTCCCAAATACGATGTTCGGGAAAAGCATTTGCCACAGCAAATTCACCATAGGGATGAGTCTCTACAAAAGCGTATCCTATTGTAAACCGTGAGTTATCTTTAAGATAGTAATCAAGGCCGGTGCGAAGTAGAAGTTGTTGGTCGTCCGACAAGAACTCATACCTCCTTAACTGAACTTCGGCATGCAACCCAAGTCTGTTGGTGAATTTATGATTGCCAAAATACATAAGCCAACCATTATTGTTGCTTGTATTGGCTCTTGCGTCCTGCGCCTTAGCAGTATAAACGGACATGAACAAAACAAGAAGGGCTACTACTGCACATTTAAAAATTCTCTGTATCATTTTTATTTTCCTGGTTGTTTACAAATTTCATGTATACGATGCCTGAACCTGAGTGAAAAAGAATCTTTCTACCAACTGTTCCTCCAACATTTGAACTGATAATAGGTATATGGTAGTCTGATAACAAATCTTCTGCAAGTTGAATATTGCGCTTACCGATTTCAAAAATTGCATTATCTCCCAGGCTATCTGCCCCTCCAAACACTTTTGCAACAATATTCTTTTTCTCCGCGCCAAACAACAGCATTTTCTCAAGTAATTTATCAATGGCAATATTACCGAATTTGGCGGTCGCCAGCCCTTCACCTTTCCAGACAGGGAGCATGTAATGATTAATACCTCCAAAGTTTAATCGTTGATCAAATAAACATACCGAAACACACGAACCCAAAACCGTTTGTATTTGAGTAGGGGTTTTGCTTGCATAAAATGAACATGCATATAAAAAATGATATGTTACATCCTCCGTAACCCTCATAGAACCGCATCGCTATCAAACAAAAATTCATTCCAGTCAGAGGAGTAGTTTATATTTTCCATTTTCCTCTCCAATGAAGGTATAGTAACGCTAAAGAGACTCCCGTTTCCTCTGGTACTACTTACAGATAGCGTTCCGTTCAATACTTCAACAAATTCTTTGGCAATGCTGAGTCCGAGCCCATGCCCGTTATGTCTCTTGGTTGTTCCAAAATCAAGCTGGTAAAAACGATTAAATATTTTGGTCTGATCCTCCTCATCGATACCGCTACCATCATCCTTTACCTGAATAGTAAGTTTATCGCTTGATTGACTTACTGCAATAGAAACCTTACCTTCTGGCAGACTAAATTCAACAGCATTTGCCAAGAGATTAATAACAGTCATAAACAACATATATCCGTCGGTATAATGAATAATCTCTTCAACGGCAAATGATGTCGAAATGCTTACCTGTTTCTGATTACTTTTAAACGTAATTGCTTCAATACAATCATTTATAAGTTTAGCAACATCTACTTGGGCTGGCTCAATAGGTAATTCAGCTGCCTCTATTTCTGCAGCAGCAAAAATATTACGCATTTGAAAATTCAGATTGAAGATTTCATTGTGAATAAGGAACGCGTGTCGTTTTAGTTGATTCCCATCAACTACGTTTGACTCCATTAAAAATCTGGAGAGCCCTAAAACAGACGAAAGTGGATTATTGATCTCATTTCTTATGTTTGATAAGAAATGGGATTTTAGCTTCTCTGACTGCTTTAGCTTCTCGCTCAATACCTGTATTTCCCTGAACATCTCTCGTTCATTGCTACTCAGCTTCTCTCTCTGAATTAATCTGCTTCTGAGAATATCAATCAGCTCTTCGTTTGTCAAATTCATCTGCTATATTTTCTGAAAAATGGTAGGCCTTATTTGCGTAACAGGCAACTTCATTTGGTAGATAGATTCGCTATGACCAATAAAAAGATATCCACCTGGGCGGAGATGTGACAACAACTTATTTACTACCGCTTCCTGAGTCTTTCTATCAAAATATATAAGCACATTTCTACAAAAAACGATATCGAAATCATAGTCAACATCGAGTACATCATCCATCAAGTTTAAGCGCTTATACTGTACTTTTGAGCGTAGCCTTGGTATAAATCTGACAGTAGGATTTTCCGTATCCTTACTTTTCAGCAAGTATCGCTTGCGTAAACCCATTGGAACATCACTGATGGTGCGATCTGCATAGATTGCCTCAGCGGCTTTTCGTAGTGCTTTGGTAGAGATATCGGTAGCTGTAATACGATAATCGATTCTATGTTGTAAGCAAAACTCCTCCATTACCATCGCTATTGTATAGGGCTCTTCACCTGTAGAACATGCCGAGCTCCATATCTTAAAACATCTCGACGATCCTTCTTCCGTAAAAGAAGGAAGAGCTTCATTCTCCATAAATTGAAAGTGCACCGGTTCGCGAAAGAAATCAGTCTTGTTTGTTGCCACTGCATCAATCATATTCACCAACTCTTCCTTTTTACCACCAACGCCCATTACGTAATCGCAGTAAGCAGTAAAAGAAGTGAACTTGAAATGCGCCAGCCTTTTTTGTAACCGACTTTCAACCAGTACCCTTTTTGCGGGAGAAAGGTTGATACCACATTCTTTATAAATAAAGCTACTTATACGGGCAAACTCGCTTGTTGTAAGTTTAACCGATAGGGGTGCACTTTCAATCATAGAACTAGTACTTTTCGTATCCGTTATCTAAATGATCCGAATGTCCATTGCCATTGGTGCTGGCCATGTCTAGTGTAACGCCTTTTTTAGGAACGTTCTTGATGATCGGCTTTGCACTAAATTGAGATGCTGTTGTACTACGTACTTTTCTTGGCGACACTGACCGTTGAGAACCTTGGTTACTATCTATTTTGAAAAAAGAAATAGTTTCACGTAAGTGGTCTGCCTGGCTTGACAACTCTTCTGCACCCGTAGCCATTTCTTCAGATGCTGCCGCATTCTGCTGGATAATTTGATTAAACTGTTGTATTGCATTATTTACCTGTTCAGCCCCTGTATTTTGTTCAAGACTTGCAGCGGAGATCTCCTGAACCAATCGCGCTGTACTTTGAATATTCGGCACAATCTGCTCAAGAAGTTTCCCTGATTTATCAGCAATTGCTACACTGGAAGATGACAGCTCATTAATTTCCGCAGCAGCAACCTGGCTTCTTTCTGCCAACTTTCTTACTTCTGCTGCCACAACTGCGAAACCTTTTCCATGATCACCAGCTCGTGCGGCTTCTACAGCAGCATTTAGAGCCAACAGATTTGTTTGACGGGCGATTTCACCAATAATAGATATTTTATCGGCGATCTTTTTCATTGACTCAACAGTCTGATTGACAGACCTGCTTCCTTCCTGAATATCTTCGGCAGCCTTTAATGCTATTTTCTCAGTTTGTTGTGCATTGTCAGTATTCTGTTGAATGTTAGAAACCATTTCCTCCATAGAAGAAGAAATTTCTTCTGCTGACGCCGCCTGCTCCTGAGAGCCCTGAGACATTTGCTGTGATGTAGAACTCATCTGACTACTTGCAGTAGCTATGTGATCGGAAGCAGTAGAAACAAACGTAAGCACCTCTTTCAACTTGTTCACCATGTCCTTCAGATAATCTAACAACTCACCAATCTCATCTTTTGATTTGTTTTCAACGTGTACCGTCAGGTCTCCTTCTGCAATGCTTTTGATTACCTGCTTAGCCTGTGAAATTGACTTTGTTATTGAAACTATTATCCATAACGAAATTACGACCGCCGCAACAATACTCAAGGCCAATACAATCCACATTGTATTTTTAGCGGTATCATACTGCGCGTCCGTCTCTTTTTTCATTTCAATCAGCGCCTTTTGATTCTTATCTACGATTTTATAAATGACATCTCGTGACTGAAGAACTAACTCTCTACCAGTTGTACGTCCAAGCTGGGCAGCTGCTGGCCTACTGGCTTCAGAATTTTCAATTGAGAGATTCTTTATCTTGTTAAAAACATTTCTATACTCATTCCATTTTTCGCTATACTTTTCTAGAATTTCAATACCCTTCTCATCGGACATGGCTTTCAATTCCTCATATCTAAGATCCATCTCTTTAAAACGATCTTCTGCTTCACGCGCATAAGACTGGGTGTCTTCAAGATTGTCAGCCAATACCATATCTTTCTCACGCTTGGATACAAATTGAATATCTTCCGACAGCTTTGCTGCAAGCTGGATTCTCTTAACATTGACATCTACAATAATATTAACCTGGTTATTCAATTGGCTCAGGTTACTATCACCTACATAGTATACAATGAATGATAAGGCAAGTAGCGACACCAATGCCACAATGAGCCGTGTTTTTATATTAAGTTTCATAATCTAATAGTGGGGTTTGCAATAAATGATTATTCTTAAGCTATTGTTCTACAAATAGAAATTTTACGCGACATTACCTTCCGTGTTTTGAAGAAGCATTATTTCATCTTGCGAAAACACTAGATCCAGATCAAGTACCATAATGAAGTCATCATTGCGCTTGACCATTCCGTCAATAAACTCTGTTCTGTATTTAGACCCTATGGAAGGAGCAGGCTGTATATCTTTCCTGTCAATTTCAAGGACTTCCTGCACAGCATCAACCAAAGCACCAATAGTAATCTTCTGTTCTTCACATTCAATACTCAACACCATTACACAGGTATTAACAGTGTCATCTATACGGGGGAGACCAAATTTAAGACGAGCATCAATAACAGGTAAAACATTACCCCGGAGGTTAATTACGCCTCTCATAAAATGAGGCGATCCTGGCACTTTCGTAATCTTTGACAGCTCCAGTATTTCGATTACGCTAAGTACACTGGCTGCAAAAATCTCGTCCCCTAACCGAAAGGTGAGATAGGACTGGCTTTGTAAAATATCAGATTCCATAGTTATAAATTCTTTAATTCACTAATACATTGTTTTCAACAACCTTGGCAGTAAGCTGTTTTATAAGTTTATCTGTATCAATGACCAGCGCGACCGAACCATCACCTAAAATTGTGGCACCGCTAAACTCATCCTGATCATGATACATGTTACCTAAAGGTTTCATCACAGCCTGATACTCTCCAATGACCTGGTCTACGGTGATACCGATTGGAAACGCTTCATATGCTATTTTGATGATCTGGATTACTCCATGCTCATTAGCTTTTTCCCGAAATACCTGATGAAGATTAAACACCGGTAAAAGCATTCCATCAAAAACATGTTTTTGACTAAGATCACTTGAAATTCTTCGTGCTTCTATTTCATAACATTTGTCGATGGCCGTTAAAGGGAGGATGTATTTGGAGTCACCGATCTGCACCAGCATTCCATCCACGATAGACAGTGTTAACGGCAATTTTATACTAATGGTAGTGCCCTGTCCTAAAATAGAGGTTAGTGTAACTTCACCCTGAATTGATTCTATATTCCTTCTTACTATGTCCATCCCTACGCCTCTTCCTGACACATCCGTGATCTGGTCTGCTGTTGAAAAGCCCGGAGAGAAGATTAGGTCTATTATTTCCTGTTCAGAATACAAAGTCTCTTTTTTAATCAAACCCTTTGCTATAGCCTTTTGCCTTACCTTTTCAATGTCAACTCCCCTTCCATCATCCTTAATCTGAATAACTACAGATGTTCCTGAATGAAAAGCTTTAAGGTTTATTTTACCTTCTTTCTTCTTTCCTTGTCGTACCCGCTCTTCCGGTGATTCAATTCCATGGTCGAGGCAGTTGCGGAGTATATGCAGAATAGGATCAGTAACCTTTTCAATTATAGACCTGTCCAGCTCCGTATCCGTTCCTTCTGCCACAAAGTCTATCTCCTTTTTTAATTCTTTAGACAGATCGCGAACCAGTCTTTGAAATCTAATAACCAATGACTCAATAGGAACAAGACAAATATTAAAGGCATTATCACGAAGCCGGCGGGTGATCTTCTCCATGTTTTCAGAAACATTGGTTAGCTCTGCTAGGCCGTGCTGCTCTGCCAATAGAGACAATCTTGCCTGGGAAGTAACCAACTCACTTACCAGGTTCATTAACTCATCGAGTTTATCTGAAGCTACCCGAATAGATGAAGAATCAACTCTTGTTGCGACAAACTGAACGCTTTTTGCTTCAGGAGTAACTGTTGCGTTTTCAGCGAGGCGCATTACGATTTCAAGCCCAAAGGGAGCAACGCTTAAATCGTGATCGCCTTTCATCCTTGCTACAAAAGAGTCATGCAACAGAAGATTTGCTTCAGATATCTTTTCAATAATTATTTCGCAGGCATCTTCCACAAAAATAAACACGCCAGATATCTCCGCCGCCGGCTTATCCGTTACAAGAATTACTTCAAAACTTGTGTAACACTCACCTGGATTCATGTGGTTGAAGTCGGGCAATAAATCCATGCGAGGCAGTACTAAAGCGTCACCAAGCGCAACGAGATCATCAATGAGAAAAAGCGGATTAGTTCCATTTTTAAAAATGGAAAAAGATGGCTTACAATAAATATAATAAGTAGCTAAAAATGATTTACCAATGGAATAATCAGCACCGATTTCGTCATGATGCAGTTGAGCCACCTTCTTAATAGCAGTTAATAAATCATGATGTTTTTTAAGCAGATCGCTGTTTCCAAGGCTCGGGTCATGAATTACCTTTTTTAAATGATCTACAGACTTTAATGTGATGTCAAGTATTTCAAGCGTAGCTATTATTTTCCCATCGCGTATGGCATCATACACGGTCTCAAGATCGTGTGTCAAAGCACTGAGCGTATCAAACCCGAACATGCTCGCAGAGCCCTTCAGCGTATGCATGACTCTAAAGATAACCTGAACAGATTCTTCATTGTGAAGATCCTTTTCAAATTCAAGCAGAACACGTTCGAGATCTGCAATCAACTCAAGTGCTTCCGTAACGAAGAGCGCTTTTAACTTATCCATACGCTAACGAATTACCTTTTGAATCACAGCCAAAAGCTTTTCCTGAGCAAACGGTTTAACGATCCACCCCGTAGCCCCTGCTTGTTTCGCTTCTTCTTTCTTAGCCGCCTGCGACTCCGTCGTTAACAGTAAAATGGGAAGCGTAGAATAATCCTGCCGAGCTCTTATTTCTTTTATAAGTGCTATACCATCAAGTGCAGGCATATTCAAATCCGTAATCACCAGGTCAATTGTTTGGCCGTTGAGATGTTTTAATGCATCTACCCCGTCTACGCTCTTTAATACATTATAGCCTGCTGACTTAAGTGTGATCTCCACCAGCTCACGAATACTTTCTGAATCGTCAGCAATAAGAATTGTTTTACTCATAGATATAATATTGTGAGTTAAGCTTGCTCTAGTAGTGTTTGAAATCCTGTTCGTAAAAGAAGACTGTATTCAGCATCACCTAAAGTAAATGATATGCTTATATTCTGCCCCCGCATTTTATGATACTTTTTGTAAGACCATAAAACTTGTAAAAAGCACAAATCAATCGCAGAAGGATTATCTACTACTATTGATGTTGTAGATTCTGCCGATAACTTTTGGAAAGCTTCAGCTATATCCTTATGATATTTCACAGTAAGATCTCCGGAGAGCATTACCTTAGTAATGTTGTTATTTTCCTTTTCTATTGTAACTATTGGTTTCATAGGCTAAAACAAATCTATAGCTGAGGGGTTGTGATCACTCGAGCTAACCAAATAGTTTATGTTTTCAAACTTTGGATTTTCTATATAAGCTTGAAGTACTTGTCGCTCGCTTTGCATAGAATAAAGCTTGTCGAGCAAATGATACTTTGTGTCCAAATCAAGATAACTGCCTCGCACATGGCTGATGGAGACATCCTTAAGCTTTTGCCGGATTGCATTAAAAAGATTCTTTATTACTTCAGTATATCTAAATAGCAAAAGCGTTTCCCAAGCATTGATAGATGAACCGAAATGAGACAATAGTACTTTTTTAATAGCACTATCAGACTTAACATAGTCAGCGAATGCCACCTCAACTTGCAGCCAGTTCAAGTAAAACACATTCCTTTTTACCTCACTGCCAACATCAGCCGCTACATTTGATCGCATTTCCTGAAGTATCCATGCTTGTATTGTTTTTACATGATCACACTTTTGAGTCAACAAGTCGTCAAATTGTAGCTCCGTCACAAGTAAACTCACCTCTTTGTTAACTTCACTATCCTTAGAGAAACGACCATCAACAATTGTTCTTACCTGCGCATATCCTTCTCTTACCATTTGCACTAACAAGTCAATCGAACCATTAACTTCTGCTATTGTCTCTTCAATAAACTCCATATCATTGCGCATCACACCAACTATTAAAATAGATCAACTGATATCTTTTGAATGAAGAATGTAAAAAGCGCTTTATGATTAACATCAACAGTAGTAGATGTAATTAAAACATCAACAGCGTCTCCGGTCATGGATGTAATACATGCTTCTGTACGCACACCTATTTCCTTTTCCGTGCCACCATTTACATAAAAGCACCTGTGATTTTCATTGTTATCCACCCTCATTGGAATTAAATTGAAAATTCCAACTTCTCTAAGATGAGCTTTAGAATAGCCAAATACTTCCTCACACGCTTTATTGCAGAAGTTTATTTTCCCTGAGGAATCAAAACAAATTACTGCGTCCACGCATCCCTCAAGAATCGCTTCGTTTTTATACTTCTCGTCTTCTACTTCTGTTAGTTTTAATTCAAGCTCCTTATATGTTTTCTCTTGCAGTCTATGTATTTCGACCAATTCCTTCGCCTGCTTATCAGCCAACTTTTCCAGATTGCGCTTTGCCTGATCATTTACTTTATGATTAAATAAATGCGCTGCAAGACTTTCCGCTGCCTTTTCAATAAACTGAACATGATGCTTTTCAAAAGATGAAAAAGAGGCAAGCTCCAATGCTCCATAAAGATCATTCTTGAAAATCAAAGGAACGATAAGAATGTAGTGTGCAGAAGAGGCACCAAGACCTGATTGAATTTTAACATAAGAATCGGGTAAATTGCTTAATAAAACTGTTTTCTTGTCAACTACAGCCTGACCCAATTGCCCCTCTCCTATTCTTACAGTTTTTAACTCCCTGCTCTTTGACCCTAAATAACCGAACGAACTTAACTGAAATAAAAATGGCTCATTACTATTTTCATCGTTAATAGCATAAAGTATTCCTACTGTCGATGATGAGCCTTTGGTAAGAAGGGCTATAACCTTCTCATAAAGCATATTCGTATCTGATTCAACTTTGATAAGCTTTTCTAATGCATTAAGATTTTCATTTACCAGTGCGTTTGTTTTTTCCTTAAGAGTTATTTCCTTAAGTTTTTCCTGCATGCTTTTCAGTGAATTCTGGAAATGATCGTTATTATCATAGTCAACCTGTAAATCGAAGTTACCGCTACTTAGATGAGTAACAAATCGCTCTGTATTTCTGATTGCACTTATTGTTCTATGCAATACTCCACCAAACTGACTCTTGGTCGCGATGTGCGTGAGCAATTCGCTCTCTGTTATCTTTCCATTAAGCGCACTCTCAAGAAGATGTGTATGGCTTTTCTGCGGTTTTATAAACCTGTAGTAGTTGTTGATGTGTGTTCCTGTATAGGCTATTGCAAGCATTACACCACACCCGATTATCAACACAACCATCATCTTGTTTAAATTATTTTGCTCCTGTGAGATAAGCGAAAGCATGGCCCGAGTCGAGGACTTTGCGTTATGTAATAGAGTAGGAGCACGTTCATTTATAGCTGTTAATGAAGCGAAGTTTACAATTTGACGAGGCATTCCAGCCTTTACTTCATCAATCCTGTTTTGTATTGATAATCGAAAATATGCTTTATCAACATGCAACAACGCTTTGGTTAAAGCTTCCTGATATAACTGATGTGCTTGATCTATAGCTTGTGTTGATTCTGAATTTGCAAGGGTGCCATATTTTGTATGTATCCCTATTTGATCAAGATAATGAAGACTTAATTCAAGATGGCAAATTGATTGTTGTTTATAAGACCTGTCTCGTTCCAGTAAAGCAAGAGCCAATATCATGAGCAATGACAGAAGCGAAAAACTCCAATAGCATACACTCCAGGTTGAAATGCTTGAAGAGATTTTTGTGGGGATTTGCATGACTAACAGCTCAATCAATAGACGCTACAAAGTTAGAATGCTATTAGATCGAGAACATCAGTTAAATACTGTATTTACCGATAAGTCTTTCACTGAGTAAGATCAGTAGAAATACTTAGCGCGAATACGCATATACACTAAGGCGCGCGTTCAATGTTGGAGAGACAAAGAAGTAGTAATAAGTTGATTTCTTACGATTAAGTTAAGTAGGAGAGTGGTAATTGACATCAGTATGGATCCTGTAATCTTTCGACTCATAGCCCCGCTTACAAGAAGCTTTTTTAAGCTTTTAAGACTATTTTAAAGGAAATCGGATCCCGTCAAAAGCGATTTTTCATGTAATAATTTTTTTGTTTTTGTAACATTTACATGAGAAATCTTATAAAAATGTCACTTATGACGGATTTATTGCATTCTATTTCAGGTGTAACAAAAGTGGCTTTACTGTCGCTTAGTCAAATATAATTTCTTTAAGAAGCAGCATTAAGCAATGAATTACCACTTTATATTAGTCAAAGTGACTAAAATGGCCGCTTGGAGAGGCGTTTCTTGCTGAAGTAATAATTTAAAGATGTCTCTGCACAATAAGAGCTAAAAAGCATGCAACTTTCATTAGCCAAACCAATCTAAATTGTGAAAACTGTCCTCTTACTGATGAGCACCATTCGGTTTTCTGTTCCCTTAATCAGGTATATGGTTATTGAGGGTAGAAGATATGGATGGAAAATATGTGTAGGGAGCATGTTTGAGCCTAAAATGGCTGATCAGCTGAGACATGAAAAATTCAGCAAAGATGTTGTCTTTATTAACATCACAGATTATCGCCAATGTGTTCTTGCTATTCGTAAAGTAGATCTTGTTATTGGAATGCTACCCGATGCTATGTTGTTGCAGGTCGCAGATCTTTGCATAGCTAATAAAAAGAGTTTCATTACGCCTGCCCGACTTAACAGACAAATGTTGTCACGAAAGCCACAGATTGAAGAGAATGAAACACTCTTTTTGATGGAATGTGGGTTTGCTGCCGGCCTGGATCACATAACGGCAAAAAAGGCAATTGACAATATTCATATCCGCGGCGGCAGAATTTCATCTTTCAAAAGTTATAGCGGAAATATCCTTGCAGAAGACTCCATTGATAATCCTTTGGAATTTAAACTTATCGATACTGCTGCCGATACCATCCAAATAGGACGGCAGACGAACAGGCAATTAATAAAGGGAAAAATTTCACATATCCCCTATCAACATCTTTTTGAACGTGCGGAATCCATTAAAATCTCAGGTCTTAAGGACTTGAGTGTAATACCAGAAGGTGATGCGCTCTATTGTAAGAAAATTTATCAGCTCAACGAAGCAGATACTGTTGTAAAGGGAAGAATCTTAAGATCAGAATTCGAGCAAATATGGAGACTGCTCATCAACCTCGGAATGACCGACCCTCATCCGAAAATTGAGATGTTCGAGTTTGCGTCTTACTACAACTTCCTTGACTCTTTGCTGCCTTACAGCGAAGATGAGCATTTAGAGACGCGATTGAAGAAGTTTATCAACGCTACCGAAGAAGACATCCTGAAATTAAGATGGCTAGGTTTATTTGATGATGAATGGATAAACGCAAAAGATCCAACGCCGGCAACTTTACTTCAGCACTTACTCGAGAAGAAGTTTGCGATGGACGATAAAGATAAAGATTGTATTATCATGCAACACCAAATGGAGTATATCCTTAAAGGTGTAAAGCATCGCATGAAGGCAACGCTTGTAGCACAAGGAGAAAACAAAACCGATTCCGCTACAGCAAAGGCAATAGGTCTTACTACAGGTGCTGCAGCCAAGGCTTTTCTTCTCGATAACATAAAAGTTAAAGGTTTATTTATACCTACAACAAAAGATATTTATGAACCCATATTGGCTGAGCTTGTGGACCTGGGAGTTGGCTTTCACGTAGAGGAAACAATAGTACAAGGTTATTCTATAGACGAGGAAAGAATTATTAATGTTTAAGTACAAAGTACCAATCAGTAAAAAGTTTAATCAGGATATATAAAATAGACACAATGAAAAAGATCATTGATTTTTTAAAGTCGGAAACGCTTGTCTTTCTGACGCTCGTATTTGTGCTTGTAGCACAGATCATCCATACAATGTACATCTTTGAACAAATTCGCGTTGCTGATATGAGCTTTGCTATCGGAAGTTCAAGAATTACAATATTAAACTGGACACACGCCTTGATCTTCGCTGTATCAATCGAAGCTGCAATCTTAATGTTTATCTTAAACGGGAAACGTCTTCCTTCCAAGATTTACGCGATTGCATCTTGGTCAACCAACATTTTGTATTACGGAACCTGGAAGCTTCCAATCCCCGATATGCTTGCTACTATTATTGCCAGCTCTATGCTTGCAGGATCGATTTGGTTTTTCTCTGACCTCTTTGCTGAAAAGATAGAGCTGTTGCCTTATGGAAGATCAGAAGATGATTTAAGGAAATTTATTGCTGCTCAAGAGCAGGAAGAACGTAGCAAGATGGCGTTCAAAAAAGCACTATAAAAGTACTTCTTTCCGAGGAAGAGCTTGCCATTAAGCAAGCTCTTTTTTATTTAACGTCATCAGACGGATTGCACCCTCACTGCTAACCTATTTCCACCAAAACTTATTTTCCTGTTCAAGATCAGTTGAGTACACAATACACCGCGTTATCTTTCCTCCCGCAACTGTATAAACATCAATATTATCTACATCTAATCTTGCACCGTGAGGTGTTACTGCATTCCAATGAAGGAGACAAGCTACACTATTTCCATTTACCGCTATTGTTTTAACATCACTTAGTTGTAGTGAATTTGCTGATGTTTCAATAAAGCCTTTAAACATTACAAATACCTCATTTGCATTTTTCTTTACACCGGAGTACCTGTTATCTCCTGGCTGATGCCATTCGATCAATGAGTCGAGTAACGGCGCTGCTTTCGCATGATTTTTCTCTTTAACTGCCTCAAGAAACCGAGTTACTACTTCCAAGCTTTCATTTTCTTTATACAACGTTAAAGTAGAAGGCTTTTCCGCCTCCCCTCGAAAAGAGGTATAAGCAACTTGTCCCAGAACGTCTTGTTGGGTTAGTAAAGAAACACCTAAAAGAATTGGTATAAACACAGCAATACCGGTATTTAAAAACTTGATTCCTCTACTTTGAAGGAATGCCATGCCTGCAACCCAAACTGCCACAACCATGATTGCAATAATACCTAGAGATGAAAGTTTTGAATGAGTGAAAGCAATAAGAACAAAACTTGCAATAACCCACAGAACGTCAAGCACTATTATAATACGAACAGTATTTACATCGGTAACTTTCCGAACGCTCGCCACGAAAACATAACCCCCAAATGCGATAAGAAATATACCAGTTCCTACAAAGGGAATTATGTCAGAAACGCCAAATAATTTAGCGATGCCTTGAGCTAAGACAACCAGGAGAACGCCAGTAGCTCCCGAGCTTAAAGCGTTAATTGTTAATGTTGTTTTTAATGGTAACATAATCTTTGAGTTTTGTTATTACAAAGCTATATGGCGGCGTACGTCAGCCCGTTATCTGCACGCGCCAACGTATTGCCATTTCACGACATCGTGTCTTTTCGTATGTTGCCTACTAATATTTTTGATGAAAATTTCATTTATGGAAGGTTTTCAAAAGAAGTTAATCCTAGCTCTGCTTGCTTATGGCACAACCAGGAATGTAAATCCTAAAAGGCTTTGCGACTTGTCAGGAATCAAATATGCCATGCTCACGCAACCCCCCTCCAAACCCATTGGTGCAGCGGAAATAAATAGCTTATGGAAAAACGTAAGTTATCTTACCAATGATCCGCTCTTTGGTCTTCATTTTGGCGAGTCAATGCAATTAGCGGCGCTCGGCGTAGTAGGCCAGATTGTACAAACATCAGCAACTGTAGGTGAAGCGTTAACAAATGCCTGTTCCCTTACTCGCCTTGTAACCGGTATATTCTCCATGAAGATTATTCACAATGAAGATACTTTTAACATATTAATAATCGCCGATGAATCTAAAGAGAAATTTGCATCAACGTATCGCCATATGGCCGACTACCTTACTGTTTTTGTTGTTCACGAATTGAACGGACTGCTTCTCGAGAAGATACATCCCATATCAGTAAAGTTTCCTTACACAATTGCTAATGAAACTGAATATATACGCATCTTCCAGTGCCCAATATCACCAAACGCATCAGAACATACAATAGAATTTCCAAAGGGCGTATATGATCAGCATATTCTTTCTGCGGATTATGAACTTCAAAACTACCTCCTGCAAAAGATCAGTGTGTTGATGAAGAATAGTGAGGCTACCACCTTACAAACAAGGATCTATAACCACTTGCTTTCAAATACTTACTTACATACGCTTTCGCTTGAAGATGTTGCCGCTAATTTTAATTTGAGTGCAAGAACTTTACAGCGCAAGCTAAAAGAAGAAGGGGTGAGCTACATGGCAATAGTAGAAGACGTAAGAAAGACATTAGCAATCAATTACATCGACTCTAGAAAATATACCATTAAAGACATTGCTCATATTCTCGGGTATAATGAACAAAGCGCCTTCCTAAGAGCATTCAAAAGGTGGACAGGAACAACACCCAAAGCTTATACAGCGAACAATTAATGAAGTCTGAGTCTTTAAAGTTTGATAACTTTCTTAACAGACTTAAAATAATTACTTGTAATTACGATCAAATACATACCAGAAGGATTTTCTGAAAGATTAATGTGAGCCGAGCCATGATGTCTTTCGTGAACGATCCTGTTGCCTTTTGAGTCCATAACACTAACAATATAAGCATCCCTTCTCTCTGTTTTGATAGTGACCACCCCATGCGTAGGATTAGGGGCGAGTTGAATCTCTACTCCTACTTCCTCGCCTGTTGACGTTATGGGCTCGGTAATATCAGAACAATTTGTCGCATCCGTATTCCGCTCAATACCTGTATCACCGCCCGTACATTGATTACATGCATCATAGCTTGCTGTGCCATTTAATGTGCCACTGCAATCGTAGTTAGCTGCTACAAACTTCGATAGAAGACGAATATAGTTGAGTTGATAACCATTACTATTTTCAGTAACAGACCACGAGTTTAAAGGCCACGACGTATTGAAATCTTTATATGACTTTTGTGCCGGTTGTCCCCTTGGAGGTGTAAGCGACTCTGAATTACATATAGCATTATTATTTCCGCCACAGGTATTTGTTCCGCAGCATGCGTCGTAATCGTAACCCGGATTCGGTCCACCCGTTACATAACCAGGAGCTGGTCCATAGGTAGAAACTCCTGCCCTATCCCACTTTGAACTTCCATTTGCAAACCATGAGTGATAAAATTCATTCACACCATTATCTGCACCATATGCATACATATTTGAAAGATAAACTAAACTTAGAGGGTTAACGCCATGCAAATAGTTGATATACCCAACTGCGGCAACGGCAGCATCCTCATTTTTTGTATCATCAATTCCATAGGTAATCAAATCCATAAACATCAATCCCTGGCTGCCCTTGGTTGAGTTGCTTCCCCAGGTGTAATCTTTTATGTGTGCCCGGTAAGGGTCTTTAGCATTGTAATAAGCTGCAAGATTCTCTTCACCATTCATCGCATCTTTATACACAGCTTTTATCGGATTTACAACGCTGGGAGTGGCCTTTGGAAGCTTCGTATAATACAATAGAATTTCCTGGTTGGCGGTTTCAAAAGGATAAGCAAAGTTCCATTCTATCAAATGGACCTTGCTATAATTGCTATCAAAAAAGTCTCTATACTTTGTTTCATTTGTTATTTCAAACAGAAACACCGCAGCCTCAAGCTTGGCCACAAGTCTTCCATAATCATCTGTCTCCTGTTGTCCTGCACCAAGGCCCGCCGTACCTGAAGCATTGTCATTGTTTTTAAAAATGACATTAGGGTTGGCATTTGCCCAATTCCAAGCTTTAATGGCGGAATCTTTCAACTTATTCGAATAACTTATCATCCCCCTGCCTCCATATACTTTTGAGGCAATAGCAAAGGCAGCTGCCGTATTTAAAGTAGCAGATGTACTGGGTGTCCCGTATAAAGTTGGCCCGGCAGCACTGGAGGGTGGACTTGCATGGGAAAGTCCTACTATGCTCAACACACTTCCATTTTCATTCTGCATGCGGAGTAAATGATCAATCCCCCACCTGGCTTCGTCCAATATATCAGGTACATGATTACCAGACTCAGGGATATTATAATCATCGCCCCATACGCCAGGAGCTTCCAGGTAGGCTCGCATAAAATCAACTACATAATTAGCAGTCCAGTTTGTATATTTATTATAATCACCGGCGTCATACCATCCGCCACTTACATCACGTTCAGTAGAGGCATCGTTTTGCCTGTTATATTGTCTAGCATTTTTATCCTGAAGGTTTTTGATATGACTTGCCGCATCTGCCCACTCAGCACCTGCATACTTCGTTGCCTTTTCAAAGCCTACCCGCTGATAGAAAAATGAACGCACTGCATGCTTTAATATATTCTTGTATACATCGTCACCAATGTTAAATTCATAGGAACGAACATCTTTGTTTACATCGAGAATATAATATTTACCAGGCGCATTAACAGAAGAAAAATCGAACCACCAAGCCTTATCCCCTGATGAAACATCGGTCGTACCGTTATTCCATGCTGTTGGACTTCCCGTAAATACGGAATTTCCGGAGGAGACGCTTACCACTGAATAAGTAGTGCCAGGAGTAAATGAGTCAGCAGCATCAAAACCGGTCTGTGGATCGCGAATCACTGCAATCTTCCTCGCATTTGTAAGGTAACCAAATTGATCTATTACAATGTATTTATTCTGGGCAACCACAATGACAGAAATACACTGAAGCAAAATGGCCATTCGTAAACAGATCTTCATACTACCTTTGGATTAGTTGCATGAATCTACATTGAAAAAGAAAGGCATTATTCTCCATTGTACCATGTTTAACAAAACAGCCTGAAGATGGAAACAAATATTATACATCCCGGCTGCTATCAAAGCATTGTAGCCTCAGGAACGCTATCCGCAGCTACGAGTGGCAGCTTGATAAGTTATATATTGCACTGATCTGTTTACCGCAACGCGGTGATTTTAAGGTTTGCAAAACGTCCTATTGAATTAAAACCTGCCCAAAAACCTATTTTGCCCGATTTACGCTTATTGAGCTTTGTTACTACCAAGGAGGGGCTTGCCTCACTGTTAACGTATACACTTACCTTATTAAGCTCTACCTCAATCCGTGCATGAAACCATTTGTCTGGATCTGGTGCGTTCTTAATCTCATGCTCAAATTCTCCTGTTCGCGTTTCGCGCAGCCTATACCAGTCATATTGGGGCATGCTGATATATTGAACCATATGATCACGGTTAATCTGTTTTTCAGCTACAAAATTGAAAGGCCGGAAGTAAATGCAATCATAGGTACTATCATTTACGCCATGGAATGCGACACCGACAAAATTGCTTCCAGGCTTGTTTTCACCCATAATGTCGAGTTCAATAATTCCTTCAGAAAATGCCTGGTCCTTAAGCCATACCGTGCCTCCTGATTCGCGGGCATCAAGTTCAACACCCACCTTCCCCGCAGACATAAAAGATTTAATGCTTCGGTTGGTGTATTCGTATTGATGATCAAAATCATGTTGGCAAAAAGCTTTGCTGGAGAGCAATACTAAGAGGGCAAGAAGAACAGAATTTACCTTTAAGATTTTCATAACGGCGTTGATTATTTGATTTGAAATTTTCGAACGCAATATTTGCAAGAAGGTGAGCAAAAACCCGATCATTTCCTGATCTTTTAGTACTCAAAACCCGTTCAAATAACAAAAATGCTTAATGCCAGAAGAAAGGGACTATATCGTTCTATACCGTACACTTACTGAAAAGAAATACTTTCCAGGTAAACAGGGCGAAAAATTAAAGCAACGTGACTTTGAATACTTAATTGAGCAGATAGAAGGTCAATGTAAAGTACGACTGAGTGTGTCAACATTAAAACGCATTTGGAAGGATAGCCCCAATCTACTTCCTCACCCTTCAACATTAGATGCACTTGTCTCTTTATTAGATTATAAGGACTGGCACAGTTTCAAAAAAGATAATATTGATACCCCAGTAATCGATTCTACAACTGTCCAACATATTACATCAAGGTATCAGAAGAATTGGATTGTTCCTGCCACTATTACATCCGGCATACTGTTGCTTACTGCACTATTCTTTATCATTCAGG
Organism: Chryseosolibacter indicum; assembly: GCF_018598585.1. Lineage (GTDB taxonomy): Bacteria > Bacteroidota > Bacteroidia > Cytophagales > Cyclobacteriaceae > Chryseosolibacter > Chryseosolibacter indicus. The sequence continues at coordinate 22,818 of NZ_JAHESD010000045.1, read as the reverse complement.
GATTTAAATCTGACGAATCAAAGCAGAATTTTGATCATATAACTTTTAAAGCCGAAAAAACAGTAACCCATGGTGTACCGAATACCGTTCAATTCTTTTATGATTTAAAAAATGTTAATGCCGATACCTTCTTTATCCAGCAATCATGGAACCCACGAGATAAAGTACAAATCGATCCGAATAAGAAATATCATTCAGCCGTCTACTACACACCAGGATTTCATTTCGCTCGTATCATCGCTGACGGTCAAATTGTAAAATTTGAAAAAGTTCATATTCTCACTGATGGATGGTTTCCCATTGTTAAATATGATCTGAAAGAAAAAGTACCTATCTATCCTGATAAGAATAAAACAATAGAGAACGGATTGCTAAAGATTACCAGGGAAGAGCTCAAAGCACAACATATAAATATAGAAAGAGGTTTTTATCTGCGTTATTACAATATCCGTGACTTTAAAGGCATAACAAGCAGTACGTTTAAGCTTGAAACAAGAATTAAGTGCGATAGCACCACAGCCATTGCTTGCCCGGAGATAGAGCTTATGATTGCAACAGAAGGAGACGTTTTCTGGGTGCCTATTACGAGTAAAGGATGCGTAAGCAATCTGAATCTAAAGGTTGGAGAAAGCTACAGGAGCGCGAAGGATACAAATTTATCGGGACTTGGATCTAATGTATATGAATGGCAGGACTTGAATATTGTAAACAACAATAAGGACGTAAAAATCTATTTAAATCATTCGCTAGCATTTGAAGTAGCATATGAAAAAGATTTTGGAGACATAAAAGGATTGATATTTACATTTACCGGAACTGGCTCTGTTGACTATGTGAGGCTAAAGGATTTGAACGACACCACTATATACAATGATGACTTTATGCGTTGAAATCGAACCACGACGTTTATTTAAATACTATACTATAGCTACTTATGTTCTAAGTAACGTTATTGGAGACGCATATCACTATTAACATGAGTTACTGATGCATTATCCTAATTCACCACGTGAAAACTAATAGCTTCCGCTTGCTCCTCCTCCACCGAAGCCTCCTCCTCCCCCATTAAATGATTCGTCAACAGTAACTCTATTATCTCCGAGTGTTTGTGAAATAATGAAAGCTTGAGGGTTTGCACCTGCCCATTTCTCCAAAAGCAGCTCGTTTGCGGTGTAACCGTTCTTGAAGGTTTTTAGGTATTTAAACAATGCAAGTGCAATTGTAATGAGTATCATGCCTGACACCACTAATGTAATCTCATGATAGCCTAAGCTATAATAGTACTTGAATGTAAAAACAGAGAAAGCCAATACAATTAAGCTTACGCGAAGAAGAACAAGGTCCTTCTTTTTTATACCGAGATACAAATATAAAATCGGTATGATTACTGTGAGTACATAAAAAACAAAAGCAAGCGGTATGTTTTCACCTTCAACCAAATCTAAGTTCATCAACTCCGTGCTTAGCTCTCTAACAACCAAATAATTTCCAGCCGCATAAATAGTAATAAGACTGAGTACTTCTATCGCTGTAAGGCAATTGTACCATAGCTCTGCAGGCTCCTTCTTTTTAAGACGCCTCACGTAAAGTGCTACAGGAGTAAAAATAATAATGAACACAATAGGCATGCTTTGTTGTGCGGCGGAACCCATTTCGTAACATTCGTCGAAGATGAGGTAGCTAACAGAAAGGCAGGCACCTATCGTACATAAAATATCAAGGTACCTGTAGGCGGCAAAGGATAGTATAATAATACAGGCAAGGTTAACAACTAGCGAATCAAAGTCGGCAACCCATGAAGCTCCTCCAATAGTAAGGCCGCAAGCGTAATAAAGAATCGCTTCTGTAACTCCTGACTTATAATGGTTATAATTAGCAATAAAAATACGATCGAGGATGAAGAAAGCTGTGAATCCATATAAAAGTACTATCACTGCAAGAGCATCCTCGCCTGCACTTGATACCATAAGCGTAAGCATTCCCGTTACGCCTGAAATGGCTACCAGTGTCGCAATGAATAACAGTATCCGAATGGTAAAGTTAGGGTGATAAAACTGTGACTTATACGTTTCAGATATAGCAGTGTATTGTTCTTTAGATATAAATCCGCTTTTTAACCACTGCTTCGCATCTTTTACCAATTCAAGGTTTTGAAGCCATAATTGATTATAAACACTTTTCATTCTGCACGTTTGAAGTAATTTTTAAATCGGATAATGAAGTAAATGAATGTTCCGCATGAAATCAGGAGGTAAAAGAACCAGAGACCGGTTTCGTATAAGAAAACATCACTTAACAAATAGGTAGTACCTATGTATCCAAAAACAAAGGCGTATAAGAGAAACAAGAACGACTTCTTTTTATGCGCAAATAATATGGTTGCGCCACAACCAAGGTAAAGGATAAGCAGGTATAACAAATAAATGTGCTCATCTATGAACATCCCTGAAAGCGCTCCTGCCAGGAAAACCAGGCTTGCGAAATTCATGTACGTAAAAGTGAAGTGCTCCTTAATCTCTTTCCTATCCAGAATATACGACCAAATGCCAATTGCAGCGCCAAATATAATGGCTGTATTATGATGGTTAGACTCTGTGATAAAATCTCCGCTATACCATTTTTGTGGAGATATTGCAATACTCCAGAATGAAGCTAAGGCTGTAATTGCAAGTGACAGAACGACGATATGATCAAACCTATAAGCAGCATAGAAAAAGAATAGTGCGGTAATCAATGTGGTAATACCCATGCCGTTATCCAACAGACTATACTGTAGTTGAACATAGCTTATTACTGAAATAAAAAGTAAACATCCGAGTAATACAATGTAATCGTAAAATGGCGTTGGGGGCTTTATGCGGCGATCACTATAAGGATGTGCAAAACGGAAAGCGTATACAAAGCATCCAACAGTTAACGCAAAAAGACCGATAATGCTAAGAAGGTGGCCAATCTCCCCAATGTTTTTATAAATAAGAATACCTATACCTGTTGTGAACAATAGTACACCCAGATATAATATCGTTCTTAATTCATAAAAAACTGAAAAGATCTTCTTCGTAAGAACAGCATGTAAGTGCGTGTGCTGGTCATGAGATATAAGACCTTTATCCCTTAGTTCCTGTAGTTGTGAAGGCCGCATGTGTAGGCGTTATCTTACGAAGGTAAGCATTAATTCACGCGTAACCTGTTACTTTTTCCATTTGATATTACATCCTATGCTGGGTATTTGATTATCAGGAACCGTTTCTCCCTTTATCATCAAATCAAGAGCCTTGCGAAGGTCTCTTCCGGTAGGCTTAACTTCGTTTTTAGGCCTTGCATCATCAAACTGTCCGCGGTAAGCAAGTTTTAAATTTTTATCGTAAACAAAAAAATCCGGTGTACAAGCTGCATCATAAAGTCGGGCTACCTCCTGCGTTTCATCATACAAATAAGGAAAAGGATAGGAAAGAGCCTTAGCAACTTTCTTCATTTCTTCAGGTCCATCGTCAGGATATTGAGAAGCATCATTTGAACTGATCGCAATAAAATTCACACCCTTTGATTTATACTCATTTGCCACCTTTACAATTTCATTGTTAAGAAGCTTTACATATGGGCAGTGGTTGCAAATAAACAGGATTACCGTAGCCCGTTCACCCCTCAAGGTTTGTAATGACAGGTCCTGTTCAGAGACGATATCGTAAAGGTTAAAATCCGCTGCGACAGTGCCGAGCGGAATCATTACAGAAGGAGTTGCCGCCATAAGTATTTTTTAACAGCAAGGTAAAAACCAGAAGTGTAAACTTAAAATGCAATTATGGTGTATCGGCCCATGCGCTCATTTTACTGATAAGGGAGTAGTAATCTTCCCAAGCCAGAAAGCGTGACGCAAGGGAAGCGCCGACCTCCTCACTCATTTTTTTGAAGTATTTTTCCTTTAACTTATTCTCACGCTCTAAAATGGTTAAAAGATTTGATCCAAGTTGTTTTGCTATTGCAGGAGTATAATCGGAAGGTTCACCAGCATATAAGCCTACAATGTCATAGTTCTCACCAAGCAAATCATTACAATCTTCTTCATACCTCGAATAAATCCAGTAGAAATCTTCAGCCTTCTCTTCCGGAAGTTCTACAGCATTTGCTATAAGGCTATACTTCACTCTTCTAAAATCAGGTGAAGACAACGCGGTTGGATGAAAGCGAAAGTTCTTCCAGCGCGTTTGCTCATATAAGCCAGCACTTTCCATCATATCAAGTAACATCTCTGTTTGCAAAAACTGAAAGCTTACCACACCGTTAAACTCTTGGGTAATCTTCTCGTAGTACTCGCGTTTTACTGCCAGGTCGGCAGTACGAGACGCAAGCATCTGTTGTGCCTGTGCTAACGCTTCTTCGTCGGAAGTATTTCTGCCGATGTGTGCAAATTGATCCAAAGCGCGGTACATGATCAACGACTTATCATTGATGTTTTCGCGGTACTGTTCGTATAATGGCCAGAATGATTTCTCATTCCATGATGGGACTGCAATACTGGTTTTTACCACAGACATGCGATCAACCCCAGCTATTGAGCTAAGTAATGTACTTTGCTGTGCGTTTACAACGCTACAAACTGCCAATAGAAAGATAAGAGAGCCTACACTTTTCATAATAATCTGGTAAAATTTGAGACATGAGAATTGATTTAGTTTTGTTGATGTAGACTTGATTCATAGGCAGTGCTTTAAAGGCTAGCCTGAAAAATCTAATGCCACCAGACAGGCATTTCTACCGAGAGGATTAATAAAATCCGCTAGCGACCAGAAAGCGGACTTATTTAAGTATTAATAGAAAAAGTCGTTAAGACAGGATCACTCTAACGAACTAGAGAAGCGTAAATATTAGCACGTTGATATACGGAAATTGTCTCTCCTATTTTTTGTATTGATTTATATCCCTTTTGAGAAAAGAGCTTTGTTGCAGAAGTAAAACTTAAAGGATAGGGGACCCATTGGTTGGGAACATCCGTATCGTATTCTACCAAGATAATACGTGCATCTGCTTTTAATGAATTACCAAGCTTTGCGAGAAATGAATGTTTGTCCTTAACGTAATGAAGGGAGTTTGCGAGAATCGCACCATCTAACTTTAAATCCGGGAGATCGTCATGAATAAAATTTAACCTTAGTTTATGCAATGTAATTCCGGCCTTAACATGAATATGAGCAAGGGCAGTCTCCTCTTTATCAATAGCATAAATGCTACTTTGCACTGGTAGCAGTGTTGAAAGTGCCTGGGTAAACAAACCCCTTCCTGCTCCCAGGTCACTCCAAACTTGCGGCCCTCCCAAATCTTCTACACCGCTTCTAATCAGGTTTATGGCGATATCAAGTTCCATTATTGATGTTCTGCCTTATGAGACGGATGGAACATAAAAGTATTGTATCAGAAAATGATCGTCTAAGGCAAAAAAGGCTCATTGTCGAACATTTTTCAAAAAACCACTCTTTCAATTAATCCTTTTTATCGTTTTTGTCTTTATCTTTTTTGTCGTCTTTCTTGTCCTTACCTCCAAACACCTTTTCAAGTAGATTCTTTTTCTGATCTCTAACATTACCTACAGAAGCAATGTTGATCTCCTGATCGATGGAAGGTTGCAACGCCTGGATAAATGCATTTTGCAAGACAATGCCTATTGCATACCAAACATTAGTATCCAGTTGTTTTATTGATCCCTGTAATGGAATTTTAGTTGCAACTCTATCTTTGGGTTGATTCTCAAAAACCTCTGCCACACCTCCCGCAACCGCTTCCCACGCTTTTCTGAAAAGGTTATCTTTTCTATCTTCATGTCCTAGAATATCAAGGTCTTTAAGAATTGGTTTTACATAACCGTCAAATCTTCCATCCTTTGCGGCGAGCTCCGTGTAAAGTCCAAAAGTACCTGCGTTCACATCAATCTTTGCATAAGCCTTAAAGAAATCATTAACTTTTACAAGTTTCGTATCTCTTATCTCAGCGTTCATATCAAAAGTTGGTACTTCCGCAAGGGGATTCAATTTTACATTTAATGTAAGTGTACCGTCGTAAATATTTGCTTTGGCGTAAATGCTTGCAGGAAGCATTTCAGCAGAATCATAACTATTTCTCAAATTCAGAGCTATGATGTCGGTATTCGTCATGTTAATGTCGACTTTTGGGGTCGAGTGTTCATCAATGTATTGTATGTTCCCGTCCTTCACTTCAAAACGGTTAATACTAAGCGGCATAAGGTTATCAAGTACTTGCTTAAATCCCGTTGAATCTTCCTTTACATCTTTAGGCTCTACTTTATCTTTGGTAAACCGAAGCAGAGGCTTATCGAAGATGACCTCGCCAACAACCTCTCCCTTTAAAAGGGCTTTCCATTCTACCGAAAGGTCAATAAGAGAAGCTGCAAAAAAAGGAGTTTCCTTTTTTGTAACGGTATCGACTTTATTAATGTAGATACTGTCTATTTTATAAGCGCCCCTGATTATGGAGAGATCTATATCATTGATATGACCTCTGTATCCTGGAAGCTTCCTGTCCAAGGTATTATTAGCATATTTCAAAATAACATAAGGAAGTGCCAGCCTCACAGCCACAACCAACACCACCAAAATCAGCAATACGCGAAATATTTTTTGCTTTTTAGATATCTTCCTATTCATTTCCAATCATTGAAGTCGGCGTTGAATAATAAAAAGGTTATGCCATTACACGCTAAAAAGCCGGTGTCACTAGCCGATTGAAGTGGCGTCTTGTTAACCTATTAAATTGGTTTGTTGTTTAAACTTCATGCAACTGTCGATAACCGAGGGCTGTCTTTGACAGCCTGATCTTTAAGGTACCGTACCATTTTGTCTAATTTGTTACAATAAGCAGGCATAGCCTTGCTTCCAACAACGTTGACGCCGAGGAGAATTTATGTAAGAGAGTGGGTCATGATATCCTTTCATTGCCGGAAGTTTTGCTGAGGGTTTCTTTCCTCCTGCTCAAGAGTTTCCCCGGTATTTACGTTGCAGAGATTTATCTGACAGTAGCCAGCAACAATCAAGCGGCTTATGGTAAAGTAATATCAAAGCCGTTAAATCGTTTAATGAACCGGGAAGGAGCACGAATGGCAGGTATAAATGACAAACACTACCCTATAGTAGATTGTCATCAAGGCAAACCTAAGCAATTGACGTTGGTAAATTCGCAGCGGCGATTGGAAGGCGGAGCTATTTCATAATCACTTAGGAACTTTCTTGCCGAAAAAATACAGATTAAATCAGAAAGGTGCTTTCCCTCGTAATTTAAAATGTAAGTTTCGGCATAACTTCCATTTAATATCCTCCCGCTTTTTATTCAATTTTGAGAAATTTTTTTCGGATGTTATCAAAGATCAAATTTGGCTTTACACTTCTCGTTCTGATAGTTTTAAATACTACATTATCAGCACAGAGCAGTGAACCACTTTTGGACTGGTATAAAAGCTTTTTCAGCTCCAACAATAAACAAATTGAAACAGTTATTAAGCAGAATGAGCAAAAAGTAGTGGATGCCGAAGAAGCTCAAGACCTTATTACTGCAGCAAAACTTCATAACGAGCTTGGTCTCCTTTACCTGGTAGGGTTCAATTATGATTCTGCGATGAACCATTTCATTAAAGGTTTATCTATTGAGGATTCACTTAAGCTTATTGACGAAAAAGTAATAAGTTACATCGCCATTGCACAGGTATTTGAAGAAGTAAATGATAATCAGAAGAGTGTTCAATACCTGGAACAAGCCCGTGAAATAAACTACCCCACCGAGAATTATTACACCCAGGTCCACATCCTGAACAAACTAGGAAAAATTAACGCGGTGCTTAAAAACCGGGAAGGCGCTTATGATTACTATCAGAATGTGCTGAGGTATGCAGAGCAAATTGAAGATGCTGGTGTAGAAGCTGAAGCATTATTCAATATTGCTCACCTGCTTACACTTCAGGATAATTATGATGAAGCCCTTGTCACACATAAAAAAGCCTTATCGTTAAGAAGAAATTTTGGTGATAAGAAGGGAGAAGCCCAGTCGCTAAATGATATTGGCGAGCTTTACTGGCTCATGAAGAACGAGGGAAAAGCACTGGCAAATTTTGAAGTAGCGGTTGAAATCAGACAAAAACTCAAAGACAAAAAGGGACTTGCAGAGACCTATAACAACCTCGGTATTCTTTATCAAAGTCAGAATAACATAGAAAAAGCGGTAACTGCTTTTTTAAAAGCAATGGAAGAAGGTCAGGTTTTAAAAGATCAACTTGTATTACTCAAAACTTATGAACACCTGAGTGAGTGTTATAAAGCACTGAAAGACTATAGCAACGCACTGAAGTATAAGGAAGAATATGTGCTTCTCAATGAGCTGATTTCCCTTGAAAAAGATGCCAAACAAGTAGATGAGACCCAGAATAAGCACACCCTCAATCAAAAAGAATCTGTTATAGCCAGGCTCGAAAATATCCGTACTCAAAGTGAACGTAAAATAGCGGCGCAGAAAGAACTCCAAAAACTACTCTTTACCATTCTTGGATTAGGTACCATAATTGTAGTATTGATATTGGTAAGTTATATATTACAACGCAGGTCTAACAAAAAGCTGCAAGCTGCCAATAAAACTGTACAGGAGCAGAACCTTCAGCTACAGGAACTAAACGCAACAAAAGACAAATTCTTCTCTATTATTAGTCACGACCTGAAAGGCCCGTTAAACTCCTTTACATCTTTCTCAGGTTTGCTTATCAACCATACAGACAGCCTCAGCAAAGATGAGATCAGGATGCTGGCAAAAGACCTTGATAAATCATTAAAGAACTTATTTGATCTGCTTGAGAATCTTCTTGAGTGGTCAAGATCACAAACAGGTAACATTGAGTTTAAACCAGAACCATTTGACCTTAATCAACTGCTCGAAGGTAACAGGCAACTTCTGGCGGCCCAGGCGCAGAACAAAAAAATAACACTTGTAAATTCAAATCTGAATCCGTTGAATGTAGACCTCCACAAACATTCTATAAACACGGTTATCAGAAACCTTACCTCGAATGCCATTAAATTTACTCCTGAGGGAGGGACAATTACCTTATCCGCCAGGGAAAACACAAATGAATTTATTATCTCTGTTACTGATACAGGCGTAGGAATGAGTAAAGACATTCTAAACAAACTTTTTAGAATAGACACAAAACATTCTACCAAAGGCACAGCAGACGAAAAAGGAACAGGCCTGGGACTGATTCTTTGTAAAGAATTTGTCGAAAAGAATGGAGGCAGAATATGGGTGGAAAGCGAAGTGGGTAAGGGCTCCATCTTCTCTTTCTCTGTCCCGAAAAGCCAGGTAAATACCTTAGCCGAAGTAATTATTAGCTAATCCAAGTTATCATTTAGCAATTGCTTCCTGAAAACGTTCAATGGTAAGTGGCTTTAAAATTACATCATCAAAACCAAGCTTCTTAAGCTCTTTAATCTGCTCATCTCCAACAAAACTGGAAAGCACAAAAGCCTTATAACTTTTCGGCTTTACAGAAGTAAGCTGCTTTAACACCTGACCAGCAGTAACGCCTGCGGTAAGATAATAATCTACCAATACAGCTTCAAAGGTGTTCTCCTTTGCCCACCCTATAGCTTCATCAACTGAGGTGAACCCGGAAACTTCATATTGAAAACTTAATATCTTTTTACTTATAAATAGATCTAGTGATTCATCATCAACGATAAGTACTTTCACTGGCATTGTTTCTTATATATTCATTTTAAGCATCGACTGATGCTTTGCTTTAATTGAACCCATAAATTAAATGAAATTTCTTACGGAAAACCAAAACCTTTTGCTGCTTTAATCAGTTAAAAGGCACTACCGACCATAAACCTTCCCGTTCAATCTTTAACTTAATTAATTCCAGGTTATTCAATGAAGAACCTTAGAAGCTCATTACCTGTGTTAACGTTATTCTTAACACTAATGGGATGTGACAATGAAGAATTTTCTTCGACACAGAATAATTCCATTTCGTTTTCCTACAACATTGCAAGAAATGCTGAAGGCCAATCCAATAGTACAACACCATCCACAGTTGTTGTCACTGTTGCAGACGAGGCAGGAAATCTTGTTCACGAAAACAAACATCTAACATTTAGCAGATCGAGTAATGGGTTTACGAGCGAAGGTCTTGACTTAATTCCGGGTAACTATCAGCTTGTCTCTTTCCTTGTTCTGGATCATGAAAATAAAGCAATTTACGCCTCTCCTGTAAAAGGTTCTGACATGGCTTATGTAGTACCAGGATCTTTACCAATTGTATTCAAAAGTGGTTCACCCAAACTTACAGATGTAGTAGCGCCTGTACTCGCACTTACCAGCAACGATACACCTGAAAGTTTCGGTTATGTAACGTTTGGACATCAATTACCTGAAGCACCATCATTAATGAATATAAAACTCAAAGTTGAATTGCTTATCGGAAACATTATTTATCAGGATGTTGACGCCATTGTAACAGTTAAAGGATATGACGAAGAAGGAAATCTAAAATCTCACGAAGACTTCCACTACACAGGTATTGAAAAAGAAATTTCAATCAAAGCAGGACTATACCGATATACAATTCAAACCATATCACTTGGTATAACAGACGAACAAACAATAAAAGGTAACTACCTGTGGCAAAACCGTTCTGATGGTCCCTATCCGGTAACCTATGTTTTCGGAGGCAGCGCTGCTGGAAAAAAATTATCTCATTATATTACTTATGCAGAGAAGCAAAAGAACGGGCCGCTTATACCTGAGAGTAAAATAACTTACGATTATAATGCTGACGGAAAGTTACTCACCATTACGTCCTATAAATATTCTTCCAACGAATTCATTCCGGAAAGCTATTCAACTTTAATTTACGAAAACGGTCTTGTATCTAAGATTACCGATCGCAGTTTTGAGCAAAACCGATTAAATACAGAAACGTTTTACGAGTATACCTCGAATAACAATGTTTCGAAAATAATTAGAAAGGACATCACTGCTGGCGTAGATTCTGAAGTAAACATAAGTTATAGTTACACTGATAGAGTTATAGATGCTACGTATACCTTTTCAAATGATCAAAGTTTTAATTATCACTTTGAGTATAAATCAAAGAACATTGTGAAAGACAACACAAGCCGCTGGGGTCAACATTGCAGTGATGGGACTTATATTTACGATAAGAAAATAAATCCATTCAGGCATTTGGGATACGTGGATTACTCATTCCGGAATTATTCCATTAGTAATCGAATCACAAACAATGTAAACTACGTAGGCTGTGCCTTTCCTGAAGTTATTCCGTTGTCTTATACCTACGAATACGACGCAGAGGGATACCCCACACAATCTGTTACTGCGTACAACAACGAAAACCTGAAGCGATATTCAAATTATTACTACAAGTAGTGCTTCGCTGAAGGGAAATCAAAATAAAGAGGCAGTCTCAAAAGTCAATCTTCTTTGCGAACGCAGTGAAGCAATACTCTAAATAGATACCAAAACTTGATGAGGATCACACTTCGTAATGATAACGGTACTTAACTTATAAGACTTTGAGACCGCCAATTTTACAATTCAATTTATTAGTTTCTGTCCCAGAATGGAGGGGGTTCAATTCCTAACGATCTAAGGTATACATAACCCTGGCCACGGTGGTGAATTTCATTATCGATAAAGTAAAAAAGTGACCAATAAACCGGGCCTTCCCACTGACCAAATACCTTTTCAATTTCTTGAAAACGTCCAGCTGGTATTTGCGGCCAAAGCTCATTAATTTCTTCGGTTGCTTTATCCCAGGCTTCAAGAAGCTGCGCCTTCGTTTTTATGTTCTTAAATTCACTATCCACTTGCTCATAAGAAGGCCATTTGCGGGTTACAATACCACGAATTCCTGGCGCGCCCATGGTTAGCATTTCAATTGCCAATTGAGCAAAAGGACGCATGCCACCTATAGAGTAATTAAACAATTTATCCTCAGGAAATGCCTCAATGGTCCTTCTTGTAAGTCCTCTGTGTCCTTGCCATTGCTTTAGAAGCACATCAGCTGTTAATACTACCGCCTTGTTGGTTGTTGCTGGTTCTAAGATGTCTTTTTCCATGGTGTTTGAGTTTTAATTTGTGATTGACCTTATGTTTATGATGCAAAGAAAAGGAGGTGGGGTGACAACCCTATGTCAACAAGTTTTAGGAGTAGGATAAAAAATAAAAAAACTCCTAACAAAGTCAGGAGTTTTTAAAATTAACAGGTTGTATAGAATATTAGAAATCGAAATTAATTCCACCAAATATCATCGCAGGCGTTGCGTCGCTATTGTAGTATTCAATAGACTTTCTGTTCAACAGATTTCTTCCGTTCACAAATATTCTCAGTTGTTTAATAGGTGCATACGACACGGTAGCATTTAACAATACCTTAGAATCAATATTTTCAACACCTCTCACACCGTCTTTATATGTGAAATTGTCTTTGTGATAAAACGTCTGCTTAGAGAACCAATAAGCATTAAGATTAAAATTGAATTTGCTGCTTAATGCATAGTTAATGTACGCACCACCGTAAGCTGAAGGAGTGAACTTATGATCTACATCTGACACGTTATTGAAATTATAAGTAGCAGGATCCATGTTATTACTTGCTGACGGCGTTGCTGCAGTAGACGAGAAGTAAGGTGAATAATCTTCCAATTTTGTCTTCTGGAATGATACAAAAGGTTTAATCTGTAATTTATTAACAACGTAGTTTACTGAAACAGTCACACCCTGTTGCCTCACCTTTAACGGTATATTTTCAATAGTCAAAGAAGTATGACCAATTACAGGAGCTGTTTGTGGTGTTATTGTAGTTGCTCCAAGAATAAGGGCAGTATAGTTTTCAGTTATTGTATGATACCCTTCAATATCCAATGAGAGGTTACTTCTTAGCATGGTTCTGTAGCCAAGCTCAAACATCTTCGAATTCAACAGATCAAGATTTTTATTACCTGTTGAAGATGCTTCCATAAACATATTGTTAGCCAAGGGTTGTAATGAATGATAATCAACATAGGTATCGAAGATGAAAGGCGAACGGTATGCCTTAGAGTAAACTACTCTAAATAAATTAGACGTATTTAACTTATAGTTTACTGCTGCCTGATATGAAAGGAGCCAATCTCCAGGATGAGTGAACTTATCCATTCTCAAGCCGCCTGTAAACCTCAGTTTCTCATTCAACAAGCTGTAGTCTGCACGTAAGCTACCACCCAAGGTTTCCATTGTTTTTTCACCATTTAGAATGCCTCCCTTTTCTGCTACATTTGCATAGCGTGAATCATCGTAAGTTGCACTACGATACGTTACGCCTGGTTTTAATGAAAGTCCTTTTATGGGAATTTCATATTCAAGGGATGCGTCTGTTACATTATAATCATACTGTGATCCTTTCATTCCTTTAACTGGGTATTGCGTGGCATCAGTATAAGATATTTGTGTATTTAACCCATACGTAGAAGATTGGAAATCGACGTACCTTGAGTCTGTAGTAATAGTATTTATGTTTGTTGAAGATCCTGTATTATCAAACATGATATTCTGTACTTCTGAATCCTGTAGCCCTGCATTCAAGTTAAACTGGGCTTTCTCTTTTGGAGAATAACTTATTGTGCTGTTTACACCATACTTTATCATCGATTTATCAGGATGCGGATAACGTGCATTTACATCGCTAGCACCAAGATCGTCGATTGAAGTAACCTTCTCCCCTGTTCTGTTATTTATATACACTACATCTCTTCCTCTGTCTTGATAGTTACCAGAAACTGCCACGCTCCATTTATCGTTAAATTGATACGCAGCCCTTCCATTAAGGATTGACGTGTTTTGTGTGCCGTATTGGGTACTTCCATTTACGCTCCATCCCTGCTTATCAGTGTGACGTGTTATGATATTAATAACACCCGATACTGCATTAGGACCGTACAAAGTTGATGATGGTCCTCGTACAACTTCAATCTTCTCAACATCATTTAAATCTATTGGTAATGATTCCCAAAAAGTGCCACCCTGCAGGTAATTATAAACAGGCCGGTTATTAATCATCACCAATGTTGTGGTATTTGTTGACGATAGAATTAAAGAATTAGGAGGTACGTTATCCAAACCACGAACGTGGATATCGTAATTACCATTTGTTTGCTCTCGTACAATTACACCTGGTATTAATCGCAGCGCTTCCATAATAGAAGTAGATCCTGCGTTTCTTATTTCTTCTCTTGTAAGAACTGACGCAGAAAGAGGAGCATCAAATAAGCTTTCAGCTTTTTTTGAAGCTGAAACGATTTGAATGTTCATCAATTCCTCCAGACTTAAACTGAAATAGTCGACAGAATCTTTTTGCGCCCAGCTAACACCGGTACTAAATGCATAGAGGACCGCAATTAGGAAAATTGGCTTTTTCATGATTTTAATTTTACTCCAGCCCTATACGCAAAACATGTGACAACTTGTACCTCACATGGCTTTCAAATAAAAAGATTATAGAAAAAAACAGAATTTATGCGGTTAAAAGGACCAATTAAAAGAAAACGGAATTCGAACAAAGAATAAATAAACGCTTGTTAGCCCAATCTGGGACGTACTTTTTCTAATTCTGGAATTAATATTTTGAAGATGGATAACTATGACGCTACACCATCTTTTCTTCAGGCTCTCTTTTCTGATGCTTAAAAAAAAGCTGAGAAATAGGTATAAGCATAAGGCCTGCAATTCCAAAAGCAATAAAAGCAAGGCGCAGATTGAATGCATGAGCCAGGTATCCTATTAACGCAGGACCAACAAACATTCCCACTATCCCATAAGTTGCAACTATAGATATACCCATTCCCGGAGAATATTTCTTTGACGACCCCGCTAATAGTAGAGTCATTGGGAAGATGGATGCAGTACCAAATCCGACAAAACAAAATCCTATTAACGATGTCCAAAACGTTGCAAATAAAACGGACAAGGTGATACCTATAATTATTAAAGAAGAACTCAAGATATAAGTTCTGGCTAACCCAATGCTTTCAATAACGCGATCAGAGGCAAACCTTGATATAGCCATGCATACCATAAATAGCAGGTAACCCAATGTGAACAGTTCAACCTTAACAACCTCCCGGAAATAAACGCCTCCCCAATCAAACATACCTCCTTCACAAATGGACGCAAAGAGCACAAGAAGCCCCAGGTACATAATGTAAGGGTCCGGCTTCCTTAAGTTAAGCTTATTCCCGGAGGTGGTCCGATCATTTTTAATAAGATTGCTGAAAGATATAAACGTAACTGCCAAGGTTATCAATGCAACAACCGTTAAATGAACGCTAATATCCGTCTTCATTCCAACAAGCAGCGTCGAAAATCCAACGCCAACAATACCTCCTGTACTCCAAAGCCCATGAAACGATCCGTTTATACGCTTTTCATACAACTTTTGTAAACCTACAGCCTGCGTATTCATGGAGATGTTCAATATCCGCATACTAAAAGCAAAAAGGCAGATAGACGCAATAAGGGCAACAGTAGAGGTTGCCATACCAATACCAAAAATAGCAACAGCAAGAAAAACAAAGGCAAAAGTTAAAGGCACCCTGCTATCGTAGCGTGATACCAGCCATCCGGAAATTGGAATACCGCATAATGAGCTGAAAGGCATGAATAACAGAATGGTACCAAGCTCAGCTTCATTAAACTCAAATTCTGCTTTTATTGTAGGAATCCGCGAAGCCCAGCTTGAAAAACAAAACCCTGAAAGAAAGTAGAATACACTCAAAAAAAACCGTTGCTTACCCCTAAGATCCATACGAACATTTTGCGGCAAATATATCCCGAAAATCCTATCGAAAAATATTTATACATTAGTAAGTGTCATTAATACACGCCAACATTTAATCATACATCAATGAAACTACTTATCCCCTTTATTGTATTATTTATTGTTATTCAAGTTCAGGCACAACAGAAAACCATTCAGGAGAAATTAGGTTATGAGAAGGATACAAAGCTGCTTATCATACACGCCGATGACCTTGGCGTATCTCATTCAGAAAATGCAGCAAGCTTTAAAGCGCTTGAAAAAGGAATGGTTAACTCCGCCAGTATAATGGTGCCATGCCCCTGGTTGCTGGAAGTTGCTGCTTATGCAAAAGCACATCCTAATGCAGATCTTGGTCTACACCTTACCTTAACAAGCGAATGGAAGAACTATAAGTGGGGTCCCGTAAACAGGCAGGTTGAAAGTCTGGTTACCAAAGAAGGGTATTTTACAGATGGATCTGTTAACCTCGGTAGTGAAGCTAAAATAGAAGATGTTGAACGTGAACTCAGGTCCCAGATAGAGCAAGCCATACGGGTAGGCATTCAACCAACACACTTTGACAGCCACATGGGCATGCTCTTTCAAAGCCCCGAATTAATACAGCTTTATATCAACCTTGGAAGAGAGTATAAGGTACCTGTGTTATTAAATAATAGAATGTCCCTGCCACCTCTTACAGATAAAGATGTACTTGTCGATCAGGTATATATTGCATCTCCTTCTGACTACAAAAAAAGCATGACCAGTTTTTACACGGGTGTATTAAAATCCATCCAGCCAGGTTTAAATGAAATTATAATTCATACTGCCTATGACGAAGCCGAAATGCAGGCTGTAACTATTGGCCATCCCGATTATGGTTCGGCCTGGAGACAAGCCGATTATAACTTCTTCACAAGTGAGGCATGTAAAAAAATAATTGTAGAACAAAAGATTCAGCTTATTACATGGAAAGAAATAAGGGATAAATTGCTGAGGTAAAACTCATGTTCGCAGTTAAAACTATGAACATGACGTGTTGAATTTATAAAGCTTTAATTTACAAGATGATAAACTCGAAACCATTAAAGGAAAATCCGAATCTCTTTGTATTTCTGCCCATCTATTACCTGGTATGGTCAGATACACTTCTTACAAACGAAGAAGTCGACTTATTAAAGGATTTGCTGAGCAAGCAAAGCTGGCTGAAAGAAAATGAGAAAACCTTTTTGCTTGATCATTTAGATCCTTCAAACCCTCCTTCAACGGACGATCTTAAACTTTGGTTAGAAGAGATTAGAAAAGTATTAAATAAAGACCAAGCTACATCAGAAACACTGGCTGATATAGGCATCAGGCTGGTAAACCTGCACCAGGATAATCATACTGCAAATAACGTTATACAGGTTCGCGACAATATTCATGCTATAGAAGAACGCCTGGGCTTAATCAGTAAAGAGTCGCTTTATCAATTCATGCCTGAAAGTCGTAAGACTATCATGCAGCAAAGGAAGACACAGCAGAACTTTAACATTGATACGCTTGCCAAAATTCTTGACGGTGAACATACTGACATCATTAACCAGGTAAAATCAGTACTGTCAGATCCATCGTTTAAATACATTGAAACAGACAGTCTTTCTGAATATCGCGAGAAGGTTCTCCAATGGTGTCAACAACTCGCCAAACAGGGCTTCGGTGCCATGGGCTATCCTACTGCCTATGGTGGTAAAGACGATATGGCGCGTTACTTCACCGTAATGGAAACGTTAAGCTATCACGACCTTAGCTTGGTCATAAAGTTCGGTGTTCAATTTGGTCTTTTCGGGATGAGTATTTACTTCCTGGGCACGGAGAAACATCACAAAAAATACCTGCACGATGTAGGCACACTTCAATTGCCCGGATGCTTCGCCATGACAGAGACAGGACACGGCTCTAACGTAAAGGGAATTGAAACTACGGCAACTTACAATCATTCAAAGCGATCATTTATTATCCATACACCAAACAGCCAGGCGCAGAAAGAATATATTGGTAATGCAGCGCTCCATGGAAAGATGGCAACGGTGTTTGCAAAACTGGTTATTGATGGCAAAGATTATGGTGTTAATGCATTTCTTGTTCCCTTACGGGATGCAAACGAAAAGACATTACCAGGAGTAACCATAGAAGACTGTGGCAGAAAGATGGGCCTTAACGGTGTGGATAATGGTAAGATTATTTTTAACGAAGTTGAAATACCGCATGAGAACATGCTCGATCGATTTGCATCCGTTACGGAAGATGGAAAGTTCCATAGCCCCATTACCAGTGACAACCGGAGGTTCTTCACCATGCTGGGAACACTGGTAGGCGGAAGAATAGGAATACCGCGCTCCGGATTAAGCGCTACTAAATCAGGATTAACCATAGCTATCCGCTACGGCGATCAACGCAAACAATTCGGACCGGAAGGTGGTGCAGAAGTACCTATCTTAAATTACAGGTCGCATCAGCGAAGACTTATGCCGCTACTTGCCAATGCCTATGCACTTCACTTTGCATTACAGTATCTTACCAATCGATTTTTAACCAGAACCGATGACGATATCCAGGAAATAGAAGCACTTGCTGCAGGGTTAAAATCATTTGCTACCTGGAATACCACGCAGAGCTTACAGGAGTGCCGTGAAGCCTGTGGTGGTAAAGGGTATCTTTCTGAAAACCGTATTGACAGGCTCAAGAACGATACGGAAATCTACACCACCTTTGAAGGCGACAATACCGTGTTGATGCAACTTGTGGCTAAGAGCAGATTGAGCGAATTCAAACAAGAGTTCAGCAACATGGATCTGTTTGGCATGCTCAACTACCTGGCAGGACAAGCCAAAACATCATTCAGCGAAATGAATCCGCTAATAGTTCGTAAAACAGACGAAGAGCATTTACTTGATCCTGAATTTCACCTCAACGCCTTCAAATACAGGGAACGTCATATATTAACTTCTGCCGCCAAACGGTTAAAGCGCCATATCGATAGTGGTATGGATTCCTTTGATGCCTTTAACGTCACTCAACATCACCTGATAGCTGTTGGATTCGCCTACATCGAGCGCATTATACTTGAGCAATTCCAGTTGCAGGTAGAGAAAACGGAAGATGAAGGCTGCAAAAGAATCCTGAAAAAGCTCTGTCAACTCTTTGCATTATCGCAAATTGATCGCAATAAAGGTTGGTATCTCGAAAATGATTACATGACAGGCGCAAAAACGAAGGCTATCCGTAAAACATTAAACCAACTCTGCTGGGATATACGACAAGACGCAGTTCCATTAGTAAATGCGTTTAAGATTCCTGATGTTTTGTTAAGTGCACCTATTGCAGTGAAAGGCTAGTCAACATTAGTTGTGCATCACATACTTTCGGTGTTCTGCTTTCTGTGTTAAAACATTGCAGGTTTATCAGCACTTCCAGCTCTGATAGTTAGATAAATAAGATGCCCCTAAAACCAGATGTTGCTGTTGGCTAAGGGGCATTATGTTTTGTAAGGCTTATGCTGTGCTCTAGAATCAAGCCCAGTGTGCCTGCCTCCTATTAACCAGCTTAATCTGGTAATTCTTCGCAGTCAAAACCTTTATTTTGCAACAATTTGATTACAGTTTCTGTTGTTTCTCTGGGAGTTTCAATACGTAAAATCCTGTCGCAATCTTCAAGATCAAAATTCCACCTGGCTTGCCTTAACAACTCATTTAAATACGGTGCCAATTGCATGACCTCCTTTTTCAGTCTTACTGATGTTTTAAATACATGAATCATAAAAACTGAATTAATCGTTACAATCCCTTCTTATCTTCAAGCCAATAACCCTGAGAATAAGTATTCCCCTGTATTCTCTCTCTCAAAACTTTTCTGAACATCTGAACGGATCTGGCGTTTCCAACCAGCACAAAATTCGCTGCGTTCCATTCATCTGTTTTGAACACCGGTAAATTTCTTATCCATTGTTCGTTTCTGAAGGACTCATTTTTAGGGTACACAACACAATTTTGAAATTCTAAGAGTTCGGGAATATTTTTATTCACTTCATCTAACTCAAAATAAAATTGAAATTGATGATTATTCCCTTTCAATAATGGCAGTAACGCACTAGCAACTCCCAGTGAAGTTTCATCACCAAAAAAGAATTGGTATTTTATACTTGGATCGTATAATTTTTTTCCCCTCGGCGGACTAACAAATAGTTCATCATTAATCTTTAATGAATGAATAAGACGGCTTCCAACTCCATCTCCATGAATATGAAATAAAATATCAAAGAGATTATTTTGTTTATCGTAATAAGCAACAGTATAATTTCTGAATTCTGTCTCACTCACACGAATCACATTTGCGTACCCAATTTGAAAACTCCAATTAGAAATGACACCTTGAAAACGTATCCTCTTGATTTGCGGACTTAGATAAACTGTATCTACAACTTTTGCGTTTGGTCTTAATGCATGTCCAAATACATTACTAACCCACTTTGGTATGCTCGAAATCATCATTGACTGTTTAGAATTTAATGCAAAGGAACATTACACAGCAATATCAAATAATGAAGAACAAAGGTAAGTATTGGACTAATCGTGGTTTTTGTTTCGGAAAGTCATAGGTGTTATGCCAGTAACTTTCGTAAATAGTCTCGAAAAATAGGGATAGTCGTCATAACCAAGTTCAGTTGCAATTTCTTTGATTGACTTGTCGGAATGATAAAGTAAACGTTTTGCTTCCAGAATTATGCGTTGTTGTATGTGATGTGAAATAGAATGTCCTGTTGCATTCTTAATGCATTCGTTTAAATATGCAGTAGAAACATTTAACCGTTGAGCATATTCCCTGGGGCGTTTAGCTGTAGCAAAGTTGCGCTCTAAAATTGCTTTAAACGCTTTGGTAATAATCTCGAATCTGGAAAGCTTGCCGGCTGGTTTAGAACGGATTAAATACTGCGAAATCACCAATCCGACCAAAGTATTGCAACTCCCGCTTAATAATAAATGATGCAACTTTTCGTTTTTTCGCGCTGATAATTTCGCGCAAAGTGACACAGCGTCGCAAATAATAGAAAACGCTTCTTGTGTTAATGCTAAAGGTTTTGCCGGTGCAATGTCTTCCAGTAGTTTCAAGTATTCAGCACTTATGTTTTCATTCGTCACCGCCCAAACACTCACTGTTGCATTTTTAAACGATAATGTTCTATGCACCTGATTTTGATGAATAAACATAACCGATGAAGGTCTTACCGCATGTTTTTGAAAATCAATTTCAAGAGTTGTCGTTCCTTTTTCCTGCAAGAAAAACAAATGGTATGCGTCTCTATGCGATCGTTTAATGATGTCAAACTCCTCGAATTGCTCATATAAATGAACATCTTCGCTCGAGATTCTACCAACGAAAATGCCAGCGCCAACTTGAGCTGCGATAGAATTTACAGGGATGGAAGTTGATTTAAGCGCCATTGTTTTTATTGCTTTTGTCAATCCGTATAATAATAATCAGAAAAAACTGTAACAATTTCAGGCGAGATGTATCAAAAAGAAAATTTTAAATCCAAAAGCGATGAAAACAAAAGCATTCATCTTTTTTTTCCTATTAATCTCTGTTCTCGCTGCCAAATCACAATCGGCCTTTCAGGTTGTTATAAAAGGAAAGGGGCAACCAATCTTGATGTTTCCGGGATTTGGTTGCACAGGTGCAGTATGGGACGATGCAGTTGCTGAACTTTCGAAAACACATCAGTGTCATGTCTTTACGTTTGCCGGGTTTGGCAACGTGACTCCTATTGAAGGGCCATGGCTATTAAAAATAAAGGATGGTGTGATTGCTTACGTAAAAGAGAGAAAATTAAAAAAGCCGATATTGCTTGGGCATAGCTTGGGTGGCACCTTGAGCTTGTGGTTGGCCACGATTGAGCCAGATATGTTCAGTAAAATAATTGCGGTGGATGCGCTGCCTTCTTCTGCTGCATTAATGATTCCCAATTACAAAGGAGATCCCATTCCATATGACAATCCTCAAAGTAACATGATCTTAAAGATGGACAGTGCTTCTTTTGCAGCAATGAATGCCCGCACTGTTCTTTATATGTGCAAGAATACGGAGAAACAAAAAACGCTGATCGATTGGATGAACAAGGCTGATAGAAAAACTTATGTATATGGATACATTGATATGCTTAATCTGGATTTACGTGAAGCAATTGCCAAAATCAAAATACCTGTAGTAATTTTAGGGGCAGCGAATCCCGACAGAACAACGGTTGAAAAAACATATAAAACGCAGTATGAAAAATTACCTTCCGTAGTCATACATTACGCAGAAAATTCCAGCCACTTTTTAATGTACGACCAACCCGATTGGTTTATAGAGAAGTTACTAAACAACATAAAATAATACGATTGAGCCTGGTAAATAAAAAACTGCGTTTCAACGAATTGTTTGTGCAGCACTATTCAAAAGTATTCAGGCTTTGTAAAGGATACTTTAATGGAAATGAAGCTCTCGCTTCTGATTCAGCTCAGGAAGTATTTATAAAAATATGGGAATCACTGGATACGTTTCGTGGTGAATCGAGCATCAGTACCTGGATATATCGGATTTCAGCGAACACTTGCTTGCTCTATTTGCGCAAGCAGTCCACCCGAATAGAAAGAGCAACTACTATCTTCCCTCCTATTGCCGCGGAGCAATACTCTTTTGAAGAAGAAGAGAAACTTCAGAAAATGTATAGGTGCATCCAGAAGCTGGGAGAGCAAGACAAAATGACTACACTAATGATGCTGGAAGGAATTGGCTATCAGGAAATTTCTGAGGTTCTCGGAATAACCGAAGAAGCCCTTCGTGTGCGGATTCACAGAATTAAAAAAAATCTAACACAATGTGTTCACCATGGAAGCATTTGATGAATTGAAAAATATTTGGAACAGCCAACCTGATGTTACAGTTAATAC
>NZ_JAHESD010000044.1 GCF_018598585.1 Chryseosolibacter indicum | reverse complement strand
ATAACTGCCTCACAATATGATGCTGCCTCAACGGGTGGCTCACAATGCCAGCAGCGGTTCGGCTTTAAAATACCCAAATTGCTCGCAGACATGCTGTACGCACGGTGCTGGCATGGTGCTCGCATCGGACACTCCCAAGCTTATTATCAGCTTCTCGCCAAACAAACGGGTGCCATTCAAAGACCTTGAAAATATTTTAAGCTATTTTTTTAACCGCGTATGGATTGCGGTGCGCGCGCCTACTTTTGTACTAAAACACAATACTCATGCGAAATTTAGACGGAACTCAATCATCAAAGACGAACTACGATCAACAAAAGAAAAGACTAAACACAAATGCTTACCTAGGCATTCGGGGCTTTCTTCTGCTGAAGAGCGAAATAATAGATCGGTATACCTATCAGCGTAATGATCAATCCGGGCCAGGTGTACTGAGGCTTATAGATAATCAGTAACGTACAGAATGATAAACCCATAGTAATATATATCAGCGGAAGAAAAGGATATCCAAATGCTTTGTATGGTCTTACTGCATCAGGCCTTTGCTTGCGCAGAATGAAAATGGCAACGATGGTAAGCATGTAGAAAAGCACAACAACAAAAGATACCATGTCAAGCAGGTCGCCGTACTTGCCACTTAAACACCAAAGGGACGCCAGGATACATTGTACCCAAAGTGCCTGTTGAGGTACAGCAAATTTATTCAGGTGGCCGGCTCTCTTAAAGAATAAACCATCTTTTGCCATGGTATAATACACTCGTGCGCCAGACAATATCAATCCATTGTTACATCCAAAGGTTGAGATCATAATCATGATGGCAATGATATAGGTACCAATGTTGCCAAAGATCGCATGCGAAGCAGAAACTGCTACCCTATCCTTTTCAGCACTTGCAATCTCCTGTAACGGCAACACTGAAGTGTACATGATATTGGCAGTTACATAGACAATCGTAACGATTAATGTTCCAAGGAAAAGACTAAGTCCGATGTTTTTTTGCGGATTTTTAATTTCGCCTGCAATAAAAGTTACGTTATTCCAAGCATCACTGCTGAATATAGAACCCACCATTGCCGCAGCTATGGCACCAAATGCGGCGATGGTTGTATAATCGCCAATTGAACCTTCTCTTGATAAACTTTGCAATTTCCATGCATCGGCCCAGTTAGCATTCCAAACATCGCTTCTCATCATAACCAGTCCAAAAATTATCAATCCAAAAAGACTCAGGAGTTTTGTAGCGGTAAGCGTTGTTTGAATTAGCTTACCTCCTTCAACACCACGTGTATTAATATAGGTGAGCAGGATAATGGTAGCAATACTAAGAAGCTGAGCCGGAGAAATTGTTATGAAGCCAAGATTCAGAAGAACAATATCTTCACTAACTCCAGGAACCAGGTAAGCAGTAAATTTTGAGAATGCTACTCCTACTGCTGCAATTGTTCCGGTTTGAATTACCGCAAAAAAACTCCACCCGTATAAGAAGCCAACAAGGGGATTATAAGCTTCTTTTAAATACACATATTGTCCTCCTGCCTTGGGAAACATTCCGCTGAGTTCGCCATAACTAACCGCAGCGGTAATTGTCATAAAACCTGTAATAAGCCATACTGCAATCAACCATCCGGCGCTTCCTACATTTCTTACGATATCAGCACTTACTATAAAAATACCGGAGCCTATCATGGAGCCCGCAACAATCATAGTTGCATCCCATAAACCTAATACAGGTTTAAACTTAGTTTCACTCATTACGTAAGGGGTATTAGTTCAGGTTAATTTTTTTTTGAAGATACAATAATTGACTGTTGCTTAAGGAATAGTTTATCTGATTATTCTTCAAACAGCTCTTCAATGGGTTGACCTGTAGAGCCATTAGGGAATTTAATATTGAGCAGTACTGAGACAGTAGGTGCTATATCAGTAATAGGATGATACTTTACTGAAAAACCTTTTTTTATTCCTGCACCATAGAACATAACAGGAACATTTGTATCGTATCGATAAGGAGATCCATGCGTAGTGCCCTGAATACGGGATGAGCTGTACCAACCTGGTTCAAGTACGATGATGAGATCGCCAGACCGTTTTGGATGATACCCGCGTACTACCATGCCCTTTATGCCACCCTCATCATAAGCACTTTGCCTTATTAAACTTTCAGAATAAACATTGGCAACGCCATCCTGAGCCATCAGAAAGTTCATAACCAGTTCGGTTGCCACCATTAACTCAATTCCTGAAGATTTAGGATCGCGTTGAAAAGCTTCCTGGTTGAAAAACACTTGCTCTCCATCTATAGCTTCTATTATATCTCTTCCCGGAAAATAGCGTTGTAAGTACTCATTAAGTGTTGCTTTTACATTGGCTTGATTAAAATATCCGGCAGGCACTCTATTATCCTTCAGGTATTGGGCAACATCAGCAACTGCGTGGTCTGCAGTTAAAAATAAGATATAGTTATCCTTTCCTACTTTTTGGTCCAACGTGTTTAAAAGATCTTCAATATTTTTGTCGAGCCTTAAGTATACATCCTGTACTTCAACAGAATTAGGGCCCATAGCATGGCCAATTATATCAGTGCTTGAGTATGAGAGCGTAAGGAAGTCTGTCCATTCATCTGCTCCAAGCTCTTCTCCGGCAATCGCTGCCTTCGCCATTTCAGTGAGGTAATCATCAGCAAAGGGAGTCATTGCCAATAGATCATAATCGCCATTCTTCTTTCTTAGTTCTTTAAGGTTGTAAGGATATGTAGGTCTTTCTTTTCCGCCTATTTTATTTTCGTAAGGTGTATCATCTGGTCCGCTTTCTACATATTGGTTGATTGGTAAAAGCGTATTTAACTCTTGCGACAAATACTTATCAGGCAGATTCAACTGATTAAACTTCTCAACCCAGGCAGGCAGGCTAGTCATGTAATAAGTACTACTTATAAACTTACCGGTTTTGCTATCATACCAATAAGCTCCATTAGCCATATGCCCTGCTGGCAGCACAGCACCACGATCTTTTAAAGAGATACCGATAACCTTTGCCTTCTTCTGTGTAAACAATTTTAATTCGTCTGTGATGGTAGAACTGAGAAGTCTTGCAGGTGACACCCCACCCCGGCCTTCAGGATTGCCTACAGCTTTTTGATTTGGGTCGTTCACGCAATTCACCTCTTTCTTCTGATTCTTATCGTACCAATCGTTACTGATTATACCATGTATGGCGGGGGTAGAGCCTGTGAAAACAGAAGCATGGCCTGGACCCGTTACTGTTGGTGCGTAGTTATAATGCGCGTTTTTTAGATAGAAACCGTCGCGCATCAATCGTTTAAACCCGTTGTTGCCAAATTTATTGGAGAACCTGTAGAGATATTCCTGTCTCATCTGATCCACCACAATTCCTATAACAAGCTTTGGTTTTTTTGATTCAGGAACCTGACTTTGCACCTGCAAAGCAGTTACAGCTAAAAGGAGAAATAATATTTTATTCATTGAAATATCTAAAAAACAATATTAGTAATTAAAGATGTGGCAATCATTAACTTAATGTAAAAACTCAATTGTTACTGGCATAAAACCTTCTCATAATCATCATCATCGTACACCTTACGCATGATCATTTTTCCATCCTTATCGTAATACATGATGATATAAACCGATGCTTCTTCGACATGCTTTTCGGTAAGATAGCAGGGTTCTTCCTGAGATCCGACATTTGAAATAAAATTAAACGAAGGCCTGATAATTTCACCTCGTTTACTACTTAGTATACCGGCACCATAATCCGGATACACAATTGCTACGCGCTCATCCGGTAATTCTGAAACGAATTTTATCTCCCTGAAATTATCACCAGTTGTCTTTCTTCTATACAGGTTGTAGAATTTCCATATATCGTTTTGCCTCACAAAGGCAAGGGTATCGCCCCAATATTTGACCTCATTAAAAGTAAAAGGACTTGCTGGTTTATTCTCCCAATCAATAAAGCCATAAGAACCTTTTTGAAAGGCAGTGAGAAAATGATCGTTATAAACTACCAGATTCTTATCATACTGAGGTTTTATAAACTTTTTCGTATTGAAGTTATAAATACCAAATCTTGAACTTTTAAGAAGTGTCGCATATTCGTTATTAGAAGCACTTCCTATTGCATCAAACTCTATCGGCAATACTAATTTACCTTCACCATTAATTAGCCCCTTCTTTTCCTTCTTCCAAACTATAAAATGATCCTTAGCGGCGGCTTGAATATTGTCACATTCAATAGAGAAAAGACGGTTCCCCCGCTGATTATAAAGTGTCTTCTTTTTATCTTGAGAAATTATAAGATACGAGCTTGAATCTTTACCGGGTATAAATGAGGTGGTGATCTTTTGTGTAAATGAATGACGAACATTGGCGTTGAAAACAACCGTTATTGTATCTTTTGAGGTTTCAACAACAAAAGGACCAACAAACCACAAACTATCGCATCTCTTGTAAGACTGGTTTAGCTTATAATTTACATACTGCCAATAATCATTTTTCTTTACTGCCACCCAAGGCTCATTTACCATTACACTTGTTGCAGAATCGATTAACTCGCCCCTCTGATTATATAAAAAAGAATTATTCTTTGAGCTTGCCAAGGTGCCGAAGAAGGCTTGCTTCAAATCGTGCTCCTGCTCACAGATCACGTCATTTAATTTTGTATCAACAATACCAGTCTGACCACCTTTTCTAACCCAGAACTTATCTGCATTCCATGCTCTAACTTCGTCATAGGGACCGATGTACTGCAACTTTTGCTGGTCTGCAAGAAGCGCTAATTTATCTGCATGGGCCAACACAGTTCCTTCTATTGTTTTTAACAGAATAACGCTTTTTAGAACATCAATACCCGCGTAAGCATATGCGGTTAAACTCTTTCCAGTTAATGTACTTAAAGCCCACTGGTCATTTTTCTTTAAAGCGATAAACCGACCTAAGACAATTTTGGCGTCATCAATACAATCGTCAAAAACAAACCCAGATTTATGGATCAGTTTTGTACAATTGTTTGTAGATACCATAAGATAGCCAAGTCCTATGTCTTCGATATTGGTAATGGCATCAACTGAATCTCCGTAGATGACCGAACCGTCTCTGGCAACTAGTTTGTTCTCGATTACCAAAACGTCCTCCATAAGGTTGCCACATTTATAATCATCCTGAACCTCTGCCCAGGAGGGAGAAATGATCATTTCTCCTTTATTATTCATAAAACCAAACAGTCCCTTATCAAGAACAGGAATAAGATAACTTTCATTAAGGATATTGATCTTAGTAAGTGAGTCGTTGAGGAAAGTATTTGCCAGGCCAACGTCATCAAATTCAGATAACAGGTAAAAAAGAATATTCTTTGCTTTTAATGCAAAGGAGCTGCGGGGGTACTGCTCCAGATAAGAAAGAAATGCTGATGCTTCTCCTGACGCCGTCCATATTTCAAATATGTGCTTCTCAACCTCCTTTTTATATTGACTGGCAGGGTAGTCCTTAAGAAACTGCTGATAGCTTTTAAGGGTTCTTTCTTTCGTTCTTGATTCGAAAAGAAGCCGTTCGTACCTTTTTTTTGCATCCGCAGCTTTTGTGGCTGTAGGATATTTTTCCAGAAAGGTTAAAAAGCTTTGATAGGTATTAACGTTCAAGGCATTTCGATATGCAGCCTCATCTCTGAGAATAACCGCTTCGTCGTGCTGGCTCGCTGAGTTGTAATAAGTAAGAAAATGAAGGAAGGCCCCTTCTGTATTAATTTGTTTTGCCCTTTCAAAAGCAGCACTGTCAATCCTGCTTCTGAAATGAGTAAGGGTTATGGAATCTATTTTATCCTTTTTTAAACGGTGTTGTTCCTTCTTAGATGACCCGGTGTATTGTATTAAGGCTTTGTTAACGTAATGGTAAGCAGAATCTAAGCTATAGCTGGGATTTGCAGGTTGAATGTAGAACAGGCAATAGGCAAAACTTAAAGCCGGATTAACACTATCTTTTGCTGTCCCTTGATTAAGAAGCTCTAAAGATTTGGCCCACTCTTCTTTTTTTATGTTTTTTTGTACCGATTTTAAAATAGCTTTAGTTTGCGCCAGGCCTATGCCTGCTATCAGGAACAAAAGTAAGCTTATAGCAAGTTTTCTGATCACGTAATAATCCTGGGATTAACCAAAACCACAAACATAAAGTAACCTGCTCTTATAAGAAACTTTTTACTTCTGTAACTTTTTGAGCAGCCAATCACTTCAATTATTGCATGAAAAAATAAATTTTGTAACTTTTCACGTTGTAAAACAGACTTCATGGCCAAGCTAAAAAATATTATCAAGCAATTATCAGAGAAAGATTTTACCGCTATTTATACTTCACTTATTGAAAGTAACGCTGAAAAGTCAGCCTACTTGCTGAAATCACTTCGGGAACGCTCGCTATCCGACAGCAAGATTATGACAGAGCTGGAAGTAAACGCCAACGCTTACTATACACTTCGCTCTCGTCTTAATCTTAAGATTGAGGAGTACCTGATGGAGCAGCTGGATAGCCCACGCACGGATGTGCTTCGTAAAGTAGCTAATATTAACGAAGTGATGTTCACCAAGAAAAAAGCAATATCAATTGCAACCCTTAAAAAGCTGGAAAAAGAGCTACTTGATTATGATTTAGCGAACGAGCTGACCGTAATATACAAGTCATTGAAAAGGCTGAATATAAATTCTCAGGATCATTTTCAATACTCTCAGCTTTATAACCGGCATGTTGCGTATATGCTTGCAGTTGACAAAGCCGAGGATCTGTTGGCCGACTACTTCAAGAAATTTGGTGATTATCTTTTGAACGGCGGCGAAATTGAGCGACTTGGATTAAACCTGGTTATGAAGGAAATGCATAACGTGGGCAAATTATATGAATCGCACCGTTTGTATGTATACCAAAGCTGCATGTACATCTTCCATCGGTTGTTTGTAGAGGTGGATGACAGCATGCAACAGGAAGGCGAGTCTATTGAAGATATCTTCGTAAAGGTTCAAAAGGTATTTGAGAGCTACCATTTAGATGCCATTTATTACCATTTAAATCTTGTTTTTGAATTCCTGAAGCTGGAGTACTACAACCACTACAAAGTGTACAGACAGGCAGAAAAATACTTTGAAGAAGTAAATGACGCTTGTGCTAACCTTATGGTTAACTACTCTACATATACATTCCCTGCTCAGTTCCTAATATCGAAGATTGAACGACACTTAAGAAACGGAACAGAGAGTGAGCTTTACCAGGAAAACGAAAACATATTTGAAGACTATGAAATAGACCAGCAGGATATTCCTAAACACATCATATATGTTGTTTACCGGGCTTTGTCATGCTACTATGTTGAAAAGTTTGATGAGGCGGCAAAAATGATTAACAACCTGCTAAATGAAGTGAGTCTAAAGAAGTATCCATTTGCCCAGCTTGAAATCAAATCGTTGCTGGCGCTTCAATACGTGCTCATGCGCGATTATGAACTGTTTAACCAGCTTTCTAATAGTATCCAGCGTCAGATACGGTTGTTTGGAAAGGACAGCTGTGAAAATATCATGCTATTCCTTAAAATACTAAAAATAGCAACAAGCGAAGCTAAAAAGGAAAAAGCTAAAAAGATAAGCGCCTTAATACCTAGATTAGGTTCCACGACGGTATCTTACTTCGCTCCTACCCGACTAATTAAGCTGGACGATAAATTCGTAAGGTTATTAACGGAAGTTTAACACAAGATGTTAAACTTCCAGTTTTATAATACTTTCGTGAGAAAGCGGTTTGTTAAGGTATAACTTAACGTTCTCGTATTTCTTCGATCTATTGAAGTCCTGCGGATTTATAGATGACGTAAGCATAACTATCTTGCACTTACGTTTAGCCACATTACTCAATTTTTCAAATTCATCCAGAAATTGAAAGCCATCCATAAGAGGCATATCAATATCCAGGAAAATAACATCGGGCAGAACTTTCTCTGCGACATCAAGCTTTTCCATGTTCTTTAAAAACTCGATGGCACTTTTAGCTCCTGTGTGTGTATAAATATTATCGGTGATGGAAGCCGCTTCGATCATTTTTTGATTGATAAGATTATCAATCTCATTATCATCTATAAGCATGACCGTACGGTATTTCTTTTCTGGCATAGAGCAGATTTTGAATAGTTTATAAAAATAAGTGTTTGAAGATTATTTCCAAAAAAGACTAAATGGCAAATTTTATTCCCTGTGCCAATGGCAAGGTATCACCATAATTAATGGTGTTTGTTTGCCTTCTCATGTAATTCTTCCATGCATCTGACCCTGACTCTCTGCCCCCACCTGTTTCCTTTTCTCCCCCAAAAGCGCCACCAATCTCTGCACCAGAAGTTCCTATATTAACATTTGCAATTCCACAATCCGACCCCTCGTGTGATAAATATTTTTCCATGTCGTGAATACTGGTAGTCATAATAGCGGATGAAAGTCCCTGCTTAACACCATTTTGGTATTCTATTGCCTCCTCTAGTTTTTTATATTTTATCAGGTACAAAATAGGAGCAAAGGTTTCTTGTTGCACGATAGCGTAATGATTTTCAGCCTCAACAATGCAAGGTTTTACATAGCAACCGGACTCATACCCCTTCCCTTCAAGCACTCCGCCCTCTACCAGAATTTTGCCTCCTTCCTTTCTAACCTGTTTAAGTGCACTCGTGTAAAGTTTTACAGCATTCTCGTCAATAAGAGGCCCCACATGATTGACAGGATCCAATGGATTACCTATTTTCAGTTGGGCGTATGCGTTCACCAGACGATTTTTAACTTCGTCATAAACCCTCTCCTGAACAATTAATCTTCTTGTTGTTGTACACCGTTGGCCTGCGGTGCCTACTGCCCCGAACAACGCTCCCCGTACTGCTATATCAAGATTTGCATTTTCTGTAATGATAATGGCATTATTTCCTCCTAACTCCAGGAGTGTTCTTCCTAACCTTTCACTTGCAGTTCTGGCTACGGCTTTACCCATTCTGATTGAGCCAGTCGCAGATATAAGCGGTATATTCTCATCTTCAGCAAGCATTTGACCAACGGTGTAATCACCATTTATTAAACATGAAACCCCTTCTGGCACTGCATTCTTTTCAAATACTTCCTGTACAATGTTTTGGCATGCAATACTACATAAAGGAGTTTTTTCTGAAGGTTTCCATATACATGTATCCCCGCAAACCCATGCTATCATAGCATTCCACGACCAGACGGCAACCGGAAAATTAAATGCTGTGATTATTCCCACAGGCCCAATTGGATGCCATTGCTCATACATTCTATGGTTGGGTCTTTCGCTATGCATGGTAAGCCCGTGAAGCTGACGCGACAGACCTACAGCAAAATCGCAGATGTCGATCATCTCCTGTACTTCTCCCAAACCTTCCTGGTATGACTTCCCCATTTCATAAGAAACAAGTTTGCCTAAAGATTCTTTATAATTTCTTAGCGCTTCGCCTATTTGTCTTACAATTTCACCACGTTTCGGAGCAGGCCATCTTCTCCATTCCTTAAAAGCCTGGGAAGCTTGCTGTACTACCTCATTATATGACCTTTCATCAGCAGAAAGAACGGCCCCAATGAGCTTTCCATCAACAGGAGAGAGAGAATCAATTTGCGCACCCGTAGTCTTTAACCACTTACTTCCAGTAGATACACCATTGTTCTTCTTTTTAACTCCTAGGACTTCAAGCGCTTCTTTAATGCCAAATTGCTTCATTAGTGTTTACTATTAATGATCGGATTACTTCCAGGATCAGGGAATAATCATTTTTACATGCAAAATAGGATTTTCAGAATATGAAACCTATTGAGAAAATTTTATCCTTTTTAGAATGCGCTTACATTCTGTTATTCGCTGAATTGCTTTATCTCGTAAATCATTGTTCCCCTTTTGCATTATCTCTAAAAGTATCGAAGCTTCCCGCAGATATACAGTTGCAAAATCAGGATCTGCGGTAACAAGGTCAGAATTATCAATAATATCGGCATATTTAATTGTCTGAGCGTCTGAGCTAACAAGAGATAGTCGCTGTGCCTCGAGAGCCTTTCTTACCTTTCTATTCAAAGAAGGAAAATTATTTTTTGTATAAATGTCAGTTAATTCCTCTACTAGTTTTATGGTGCTGTTGGCTGTTTTTGTATCCATTTGCATCTTGAGGAAAGTAAATAATTCATCTCTTGTTACAGCGGTATCTTCAAGAACATCATGCAATAAAGCGGCTGCCAATACGGCAATATCATTGTTATAGTGCTCGCATAAGTTCATTACGCGAATAGGATGGACTATATAGCGATCATTTGTATACTTTCTGGTTTGAGCACCATGAGCCGCATCTGCAAATCGTTCAATCTTTTTTAATAAATCTTCTTCATTCATCAGAGCAGTTGCGAAAAACCTGTTCCTAAGGCCAAAGGACAATAATCAAATGTTATTTTAACAATTAATGAAGAGAAGCAATCAGCCATGTAAAAAAATCCCCACAACACAGATAGAAAGTAACGAGCGCCGGAGTAACATCAGAAACAATAATATTTATTGATTGCCGCCTTGCGGGCTTAAAATTTGTCAGTATGTTACATCCACTTGAAAAGAAGAAGGTATGAAAGCAAGCAAAAATAAGATTTCAAAAATTAAGAAGGGCCGATCAAAAAGTAGTACATCAGCCCCTACAGGAAAAACGAGTATTAAGAAAAACGGAAATAGTACTGCATTGGTTGAAGATCAGGGAAATAAGTTAACACTTGAAGATGCAAGTATCCTACAATGGGAGCGTGATAGAAAAAAAAGCAAAGGAGCAGACGAAGAATTATAAATCTCACATCATAGATTAATTAAAGTATTTAAAATCCGCCCATGCGGATTTTTTTTAACCTCAGCAATTTTCTTACCTCTATATTTTATTTTTAGTCAAGCGCGCTTTTTTACTTTCTTACATTAGTATTTTGCATTTAAATGCGATTATTCTTCAACCCCCTATTTAAGATTTCTCCCCAGGAATCAATCGCACAAGTTTCTGAAGGATCCTGGAGAAATGAACTAGAGGTAGCCTCCGGAAAGTATCATCATGCTGCAGCATGGTTTGCTATTTTGTTAGATCCTCTCTTCGCGGTCACGGATTACATTAATATTCACGAGAACTGGTTTCACATCTTTATTCTTAGAGTAAGCGTTTCGCTGATTACTTTGGCTAATCTTTGGGTATGCAGAAAGCTTAGCCTTCCTTCAAGTTATATCGCTGGAGTTCCCCTGCTTTTAATCTCGCTCCAGAATGCATACACTTATAATTTTCTGGACAACGATAATACTCATCTGGTTGGACATAACTTTAACTACATGGCCTTAATAATAGGTGCGGCGATGTTTGTTCTATGGCATTGGTTATACTCTGCCATTGTAATCGTTATATCAGTTTTTACAACAGCCTATTTCATATACAACAATCCCTATCTTTCTCTAAATGAATTCTTTCCCAACGGAGGTTTACTCCTTTGTGTTGTAACAATATTTATGCTTGTACTTATACAAACACGTTATAATCTTACTGTTAAAGAAATAAAAACAAGAATTGCATTACAAATAAGCAATGAAGAAGTGCAACTTCAGAATGAAGAACTTCAGGCACAGGAAGAAATAATAAGAGGCATTAATGAGAACCTCGAAAATTTAATTCATGTACGTACACTGGAATTAAAAAAGAAGAATCAAGCACTTGAGGAATATGCCTTTATAAATGCACATAAATTAAGAGCACCGGTGGCAAGCATATTGGGATTAATCAATTTAATAAAGAAAGGAAATCTTGATGAAGATACCAGAAACATGGTTAGTCATCTGCAACTTAGTGCAGACAAGCTGGACGCCGTTGTTAACTCAATTACGAAGGCAATAGAAAAGGGTGACGACTACAAAGACACATCAGACCAAAATCAATCGCTTCTTTAGTATTTCAGAAACCTCTGGGGGCCCCGTAAAATACCTACCTATAAAATCATCCATCTCTCCTAAGCTTTTCGCTGATAACAATGAAGAAATTTC
Source organism: Chryseosolibacter indicum (assembly GCF_018598585.1). Taxonomy (GTDB): domain Bacteria; phylum Bacteroidota; class Bacteroidia; order Cytophagales; family Cyclobacteriaceae; genus Chryseosolibacter; species Chryseosolibacter indicus. Next base: position 38,305 of record NZ_JAHESD010000044.1, on the reverse strand, counting down.
ACCCATTGCTTCCATTGACAAAGCAAAAGGCATTGCGGTAAACACCATGTACTTTCCATCGCATTGAGCCACCAACTGATACTCAGGGCTTTTTGAAATAGGAGTCTTCTTTATTAAACAATGGCTAACCCATCTGTTAGTTCTTAGAGATTTATGCTTTAGCAATTCTTCACTTCGATATTCGAGGTTGGTATTTTCTGCAAAATAATTTTGAATTCGTTCCCTTGACTCATTACTTAACGCGTTGTTCATTACAACAACACATTCCATACACATCGCATATTCAAAGATTACCTCCTTTACTTTAACTTCATGATGTTGCTTTACGGCCTTCTCAATCACGTAAGGAGTACCCTCATTTAATAGGTACTTTTCGCATACAAGGCAATTTGAAAACAGTTTACCAGTTTCAGAATTCCGAAAAGTTTTTGGTATCCTAATAAAGTTATTTGTTGTTTCGAATTCTGGTACTTCCATAATCAACCAATGAGTCTAACAATATTCCGCAATTCAATTACATCTTCTCAGGAACGTGAATTCCAAGAAGACCCATGCTCCTGTTAATAACATCAGCTACTGATTTAGACAATGCTATTCTTAACCTAAGCTTGTTTTGATCAGCTTCATTAAATATAGGGATGGTTTGGTAAAACTGGTTGTATTCTTTTGCAAGTTCATACGCAAAATTTGCTATTACTGCTGGCGAATAATCTCTAGCTGCCTCCCTAAGTTTATTTTCAAACATACTTAAGGATTTTATCACCTCCCGCTCCGCCGGCTCCAGTGACGCTATCTCGTTAAAATTGGATTTACTCTGAAAAACTCCGATACTCTCTGCCTTTCTTATAATAGCCCTTATACGTGCGTGTGTATATTGAATAAATGGTCCGGTAAAACCTTGTAGTTGAATTGATTCATTTGGATCAAATAACATTCTCTTCTTAGGGTCTACTTTAAGCAAAAAGAATTTTAGTGCTCCCAGACCAATCATTTTAAAAAGATCTCTTGCTTCTTCTCCATTCATATCTTCAATCTTTCCCAGCGCTCTTGTCTGTTTTTCTGCTTCTTCGATCATTTCTGCGATCAGGTCATCAGCATCAACCACAGTACCCTCACGCGATTTCATTTTACCTGTAGGGAGATCGACCATACCATACGACAAATGATAACAGCGCCTCGCCCACTCGTATCCGAGTTTATTTAAAATAAGAAACAGAACCTTGAAGTGATATTCCTGTTCATTACCAACTGTATATATTTGACCAACGATCTTAGGAAAATCGCTGAAGCGCAGAATAGCAGTTCCTATGTCCTGCGTCATGTAAACTGATGTTCCATCCGACCTCAGCAAAACTTTTTGATCAAGTCCATCAACTGTTAAATCAACCCAAACAGACCCATCATCCTTTTTAAAGAATACGCCTTTTTCAAGACCTTTTAGAACCTCTGCTTTTCCTAACAAGTAAGTATCTGATTCGTAGTAAAGCTTGTCAAATTCGACACCCATTAACTTATAGGTCTCATCAAATCCCTTGTATACCCAGCCATTCATCATCTTCCATAGTTCAACTATATCAGAATCCTTCTGTTCCCACTTACGAAGCATATCTGCCGCGAGCTTCATCATGGGAGCCTCCTTCTCAGCCTGGTCTTGTGTCATTCCCTTTTCTACAAGTGCCTTTACCTGGGCTTTATATGCCTTATCAAATTCCACATAATATTTTCCAACAAGGTGATCGCCTTTTATTCCACTGCTCTCAGGTGTTTCGCCTTCACCATACAGGGTCCATGCAGCCATCGACTTACAAATGTGTATACCCCTATCGTTAATTATCTGCACTTTGTGCACCTTGTAACCATTGGCCTTATAGATCTCTGCAACACTATATCCCAGGAAGTTATTTCTAAGGTGACCAAGATGAAGTGGCTTATTTGTATTGGGAGAAGAATATTCAATCATTATCTCCTCACCTCTTTCTGGCAATTGGCCGTAAGAAGAGTTTTCTACAATGGATTGAAGCGTTTCAATCCACACTTTATCATTCAGCACAAGATTCAGAAAACCTTTAACAACATTGAACCGCTCAACTATTCCCGCATGCTGCACTAGGTATTCTCCCATGATTTTTCCTGTTTCTTCAGGACTCTTTCTGCTAAGCTTTGTTAGAGGAAAACAAACAAGAGTATGAGATCCTTCAAATTCCTGATTGGTAGGTTGTAATTGAAAGTTATCAACCTGTTGATTAAATAAATCCTGTATTGCCTTTTGAATGGAAGAACGAAGAACTGAATCAATATTCATGGATACTGTAATTTCTGGTGTGCAAATGTGCAGATTATTAGACTTTTAAAAAAATAAGATAAACTGGAATACATGGTTATAAAAAAACAAAACCCATAGTTTCCTATGGGCCTGTTGTATCATTTTCAGAGTTTTTCAATTACCACTCTAACACGTATGCAAAGATCAATGGAGCAACAATTGTTGCATCACTTTCTACGATAAATTTAGGTGTATCTATACTCAGTTTTCCCCAAGTGATTTTTTCATTTGGTACGGCTCCTGAATAAGACCCATAACTCGTTGTAGAATCACTGATCTGGCAGAAATAACTCCAGAAAGGAACGTTGTCACGCTCAAGGTCCTGGTGAAGCATAGGCACTACGCAAATCGGGAAATCTCCAGCTATACCTCCTCCAATCTGGAAGAAGCCAATGCCCTCGGTTCCTGAATTCTGTGTATACCAGTCTGCAAGCCATATCATGTATTCTATACCAGACTTCATTGTTGATGCCTTTAACTCACCTGTAACACAGTATGAAGCAAAGATATTACCCATGGTAGAATCTTCCCATCCTGGAACAACCATTGGTAAGCCCTTCTCGGCAGCAGCGATCATCCACGAGTTCTTAGGATCGATTTCATAGTATTGTTTCAGGTCACCGCTATTTAATAAGCGGAACATGAATTCATGAGGAAATAAGCGCTCACCCTTGTCTTCTGCATCTTTCCATACTTTATAAAGATGTTTCTGCAATCTTCTAAAAGCTTCCTCTTCAGGAATACAAGTATCTGTTACGCGGTTAAGATGATTCTCTAAAAGATCCCACTCCTGCTGAGGTGTTAAGTCCCTGTAATTAGGGATACGCTTGTAGTGAGAATGTGCTACAAGGTTCATGATATCTTCTTCAAGATTTGCACCTGTACATGAAATGATATGCACTTTGTCCTGACGGATCATCTCTGCAAAGCTGATTCCAAGCTCACCGGTACTCATTGCGCCGGCAAGTGTTACCATCATTTTTTTTCCTTCCGCTAAATGCTTTTTATAACCTTTAGCTGCATCTACCAATGCCGCTGCATTAAAGTGTAGGTAGTGTTTTTCAATGAAAGAAGAGATTGGTCTGTTCTGGCTCATGTTTTGTAAATCAAATTCGGGCGAAAATACACAAAAATTGCTGATTGAAAGGTCAAGGCTAATTCTAAGTTGGCTTTTCGCTCCTGTTATCGTATTTTAGGTTTTGTTTAATTGATGATTTTTTCTCACAAGACACATTTTATATTCTTTTCGTTCATTCTGCTGGGCGCATTCCATGCCTGTTCCCAGGAAAAACAAGATGAAGGTTTTCAATTAGTAAAGGAGGATGGAAACATCTCTGTTTACGAACGATGGATTACATTCCCTAAATCAAATCCTCCGGTTCGCGCGCGCGAAGTAAAAGGAGAATTTACGGTTAGAGCAACAATAAAAGAAGCACTGGCCCTGGTACAGAATGAATCCAAAATATATGAATGGCAAAAACACGTATCAAAATTCAAAGTTTATCTTCAAAAAGATACTTCTGTATGGTATGAATACTCTTATCATGATTTACCATGGCCGGTAAGTGATCAGGACCATTATCTGGAATACAGAATTCAGGAAGGTTCAACTTCCAACCGGCTCTTTGTAGTCTTTGAAACAGCAACTAATGATACACATGCTCCGGTAGATGATGATGCAACCAGAATGGTTTTGGCAGGAAGCTGGCTTTTTGAAGAAGTTGAAGACAATAAGATTAAAATTGCTTATAGAATATTGTCAATGCCTGGGAATATACCCCGGATCTTTACAGACCCGGTTATCCGAAGCAATCTTCTCAGTACAATTAAAAGCTATATTAAAATTTTGGAGGAGCCTCAAAAGAAAGCTTCTCTAAAATAATTTTCTTACTCCGCCAATACAGGGCGACTAACTAATGATTTAGCAGTTGCTTCTACAATTTCAAAAGCACTTTCGGCCATCCTGTTCTCCGTATCAAGGGTAGGGTTTACCTCCACTATTTCCCAGACACATACCTTAGGACTTTTTGCCAATTCTGCGTTCAATGTTTTTGCCTCATCAACAGTTAACCCATTTGGCACTGGAGTTCCTGTACCTGTAGATATTCTTGAATCCATGCTGTCAACATCAAAAGAAACATAGATCATATCACAATGATCTACCATCTCAAGTGCCTTTTCAGCAATCTTTGCGGCACCTAGTTTTTTCACATCCTCAATTTCCAGGAAATTGATATTGTACTTATTAATCAGGTAATTCTCCGGTTTCTCTAAATCACGAACACCAATAAATACGATATCTTCAGGATAAATCTTTGCACCTGGTATCCCTACGTTCTTTATTTGCTCCCAATAATCAAGCGTTTCTCCTCTGGGGTCATTCACTTTACATTCCAAGTTATCTATTCCGCATGCCATAGCGAGCGCCATGCCATGCATATTACCAGAAGGCGTTGTAAAAGGAGTATGAAAATCAGCATGCGCATCTATCCAAATAACACCTAGTCTTATTTTTGGATATGCCTTTTTAATACCAGCAATAGTACCATAGGCAGTGCTATGGTCACCTGCCATGATGAAAGGTACAAAATCATCAAAAAGGGTCTCGTAGACTTCAAGGCAAACACGTTCTTCCATTATCAAAACGCCATCAATAAATTTGGCGTAAGCATGCTTTGCACCATCAAAAAGAAGTTCGTTTACGTTCTCAACTTCAATAGAGTCATACTGTTTGAAAAAGTCAGAGTTCAGATCGAGACTTGCAATTTTCATTGCCTCTACACCAAGACTGGCCCCCCGCGTTCCTGCACCTATCTCAGACTTCACCTCTATTATCTTTATTTCTTTCATAATACTTTTATTTTGCTTACCTGTTACTAGAAACCACGACTAAATCGTTTGTGGGTTACCAAAACACGGTTTTATTGAATATTTTTTTGATTTGTTAACCGTATAGAAATTCCTTCCCCTGCTACCCCTTTAGAAGTCGGGCACTGAATATGTCCAATTGGGTAATGGGACAAAAGTCATACAGAAGAAACGGTTACTCATGCATTCTGTTGTGTATTGCAAAGATGGCAAATTTATACCAATATTGCACTCCTTTCGGTAGCGTCATTAGGTAAGTTAATTGATTTTAATGGCATTAAAATTTACAGTTAACCCAAACTAAAATACGGCCCGGTGAGTTTAACAGGTTAGTTTTGAATTAATAATTTTAAACAAACACACAATTATCGCCCGCCTGCCGGCTAAGGCAGGTTTTTCAAGATAAATGAAGAGTTACCGTGAGCTGATTGAGCAAACCTTCGAATTTCCGCAAAAAGAATTTAAAGTCAGGGATCATGAGTTGCTGTTTAACGACGTCCCTGTTATGGATATCATAAAGGAGTATGGCACTCCTTTAAAACTAACCTACTTACCGAGAATTAGTGAAAACATCCGGTATGTACAGGCAACTTTTAACAATGCCATGGAACGATTTAAGTACAACGGCAAATACACGTATTGCTACTGTACTAAGTCTTCTCATTTCTCTTTTGTTTTAGAAGAAGTCCTTAAGAATAAAGATGTTCATATTGAAACCTCGTCTTCCTTTGATATTCCTATCGTGAGATCCCTCTATGAAAGAGGAAAAGTAACAAAGGATACGTACATCATATGCAACGGCTTTAAAATGCCGCTCTATACGCAGTACATTACAGAACTGCTAAATGACGGTTTTAAAAACTGTGTCCCTATTCTCGACAAGATGGGAGAAATTGAACATTACGAAAAGAATGTTCAAAATCCTTATCAGGTAGGAATTCGTGTAGCCGCTGATGAAGAACCCAAGTTTGAATTCTATACTTCGCGTTTAGGCATCCGCTATAGCGACATTACAAATTTTTATAAAGAGAAAATTGAAAAGAGCGACAAAGCCTCTTTAAAGATGCTTCACTTTTTCATTAATACCGGTATTAAAGATACTGCTTATTACTGGAGTGAATTAAGCCGCTTTATTTTCAAGTACTGCGAATTGAAAAAGATTTGCCCTACGCTTGATTCTATTGATATCGGTGGTGGGTTCCCTATTAAGACCTCGCTCACCTTTCATTACGATTACAAGTACATGATTGAGCAGATTGTCGAAAACATTAAGTGGATTTGCGATAAGAACAACGTGCCTGTACCAAATATCTTCACTGAATTCGGAAGTTACACCGTAGGGGAAAGTGGTGCAGTACTGTATCAGGTTATCGACCAGAAGCTTCAGAACGATAAAGAATTGTGGTATATGATTGATGGATCATTCATCACTCATTTGCCTGATGCATGGGGATTAAATCAAAAGTATGTACTTCTCGCATGCAATAAGTGGGACGATCCATATCATAAAATAAACATGGGTGGCCTTACCTGTGATAGTATGGACTATTACAACTCCGAGGCCCATACTGGGGAAGTATTCCTTCCCATGATTAATGATGAAGAGCCACTGTATATTGGTTTCTTTCATACAGGCGCTTATCAGGAATCTTTAGGAGGCTACGGAGGCATTCAACATTGCCTTATTCCTGCTCCTAAACATGTTCTCATTGATAGAAATGAAGACGGTGAAATAACAACGCAGTTATTTGCAGGAGAACAGACGAGCGAAAGTATGTTAAAAGTGTTGGGCTATGAGCCTGCTACCAAGAAAAAACCAGTAGCATCTAATCCTGTTGAATAAAACAGGATTAGCTTTTTTCCTTTCTTTTTATTTGCCATCATTCCATTGCAATCCAGTTGGAACGATCTGTTGTTCCTTTAGCTCTTCTTCATTTATTTTTCTGAACCCTTCACAACATCCTTTACAAGTTTTGTAACGATGTTCCACCGCTAAAAATATAATTGAGCAGAAATACCATTAGTTAGAATAGAAAACGATTGTACAGAATCTTTATTTTTTTAGATTTGTTATAAACCACTAATGTATTAAGTCCGTGAGTAACGCCATTGTTATCATTCCTACGTATAAGGAACGGGAGAATATTCGTCCTATTATAGAGTCGGTGTTCGCGTTGCCAAAAGAGTTTCACATCCTCATCGTTGATGATAATTCTCCTGATGGTACTGCCGAAATTGTTGAACAGCTACAGCAATACTATAATACACCAGAGGTTACTAAACTACACTTGTTAAAAAGGCCAGGTAAACTAGGGCTGGGCACTGCATACATCACAGGCTTTCGCTTCGCTATTGAACATGGTTATGACTATGTTCTGGAAATGGATGCAGACTTTTCTCATGACCCTAAAGACCTTGTCAATCTTTATATTAAATGTGCTGATCAGGGCGCAGACCTCTCTATTGGTTCAAGATATGCAACTGGTGTTAACGTTGTGAACTGGCCTATTGGCAGAGTACTGCTTTCTTACTTCGCGAGTAGTTATGTCAGGATCATTACCAGTATGCCTATTCACGATACTACTGCGGGCTTTGTATGCTATAGACGTAAGGTACTTGAAACCATTCCTTTAGACCATGTTAAATTCGTCGGCTACGCTTTCCAGATCGAAATGAAATTCCTCGCATGGAAGTACGGCTTTGAACTGAAAGAAGTGCCGATCATATTTACAGATCGCACCAAAGGAGAATCGAAGATGTCTGCGGGTATTTTTAAGGAAGCATTCTTTGGCGTCTTACAAATGACTATTCAAAGTTGGTTTAAAAAATATATTGCTACCTCTTAACTTTTACTAATCAAATCGAATTGCTTTAATTGGATTTATCCGTGAGATAACCATGGTAGGCAAAAGCAATACAAGGCTTACAATAAGAAGCATCAAAACATTTAACAGCAGAACAATTTCCCAGTGCCAGCTTATTGGCACAAAGCTCATATAGTAATCTTTTGGATTAAGCTTGAATATTTTAAACTGGTATTGTAAAAAACACAATCCTAATCCTATAGCATTGCCCAGCAGAAGTCCCTTAATTACCAGATTTATCCCGTTGTATACAAATACAGATCGTATAAAACGATCTCTTGCTCCTAACGCCTTCAACAGACCAATCATCTGCGTTCGCTCCATCACCAATATCAGGATAATAGAGATCATATTAACACAAACTACAGTAAGGATAATACCAAGTAAAATATTTACCTGTCTACTCAGCAGATGAAGCCACTCAAATACCTGGAGATACCTGTCACTTACGCGTTCAATATTCAAATCAAAGTCCATCATCTCTCCTATTGCTACCCCCGCGTCATCTACCTTTTCAGGATCTTTAACAAATACCTCCAAACCACCTGCGAGGCTATCGGACCAGTCATTTAAGCGCTGTAACATTCTTAAGTCCGCAAGGATCACCTTACTGTCGTAGTATTCTGATAGGTTGGTTTCATAGACACCTACAACTTTCAATTTTCTGAAACGCGGTGGATTCTGAAAGAAATGTATGAGTATGTTATCTCCTACCTTTACTTCGCATTTATCTGCGATGGTTCTGCTAAGCACCACCTGACTTGCATAACCCGAATCAGGAAAAGTAATAAACTCACCCTCTACCATATTCTCCTTAAAGGCATTGTAGTCAAAGCTCTTGCCTACACCTTTAATCACAACACCTACTACATCATTTTCTGTTTTTATCAACCCTGTTTTGTGTGCATACTCCTGTATATGGTCTATAAAAGGATACTGAACCTGATTTTTGTAAAGGTCTATCTGATAGTTCATGGGCTGCTCTTCCTGGGAGTTGCTCATCGTAAATTTTGTGATCACCAGGTGACCACTAAAACCATATATCTTATTTTTTACAGTCTCCTGAAAACCTTTCATGATAAGGAATGCAACTATGGAAGCGGCAAGGCCGATAGCAATACTAATAATAGCGATGGTGTGAATGGTGGATGAGAATCCCTCCTTTTGTCCGCTTGCTAACTTTTTTGATATGAAGTACGAAAGGTTCAATTTATTATTATCTTTTGCCCTTAATGGCAATTGCAAAATATAAATAAACATCCATATTCAACGCATTCCCTATGATGGCCAAGTATAAAATAATAATTGTAGCACTGGTTATTCTCCCCTTGCTCTCTTTATGCAGTAAGAAGGCTACTTCATCAGTACCCGAGCCAGCAACTGAAACTCCAAATGCTGAAAAATTTATTCAACCTAAACTGGTATTAGGAGCAGAACAAATAGATCTACTGATTACCAAAGTTGCCTCTAAGTCTGTTGCCCTGGTTGTAAACAACACTTCGCTCATCGGGAAAACCCATCTTGCCGATACCTTAAAATCACGAGGAGTTAACATTAGAAAAATATTTGCACCAGAGCATGGATTCAGGGGCACAGCAGATGCTGGGGAACATGTAAAAGATGGTGTCGATATTAAAACAGGTCTCTCACTTGTATCACTTTATGGCAGTAACAGGAAACCTACTCCCGAGCAGCTCGCTGATGTTGATGTCATAATCTTTGATATACAGGACGTAGGGGTGAGGTTCTATACATACATTAGCACGTTGCATCTTGTTATGGAAGCTTGTTCTGCGCTAAACAAAAAAGTGATTGTGCTCGATCGACCTAACCCGAATGGAAGCTATGTAGACGGCCCCGTTCTCGAGCCTTCATTTAAATCGTTTCTTGGCATGCACACCATACCATTGGTTCACGGTCTTACTATTGGTGAACTGGCGCAGATGATCAATGGCGAGGGCTGGTTGCCGGAAGGCAGGAAGTGTGAACTGGAAGTTATTACTATGAAAAACTGGAAGCATACTGACTTCTACTCGTTGCCGGAAAAGCCCTCTCCTAACCTGCCTAATGATCAGGCAATAAGGCTGTACCCTTCGCTGGGATTATTTGAAGGCACTAACCTTAGCGTTGGGCGTGGCACACAAATGCCTTTTCAGGTTGTGGGGCACCCTGATTTAAAGGGAATAATGCCATTTGAGTTTACACCGGTAAGTATTGTAGGAATGGCGAAAAATCCTCCCTATGAAAACAAAGCTTGTTATGGACTTGATCTCCGAACCATTCAAATGCCTCCATCCCTTACGCTTAAATACCTGCTTGAGATGTATAATGCTTTCCCTGATAAAAATAAATTCTTTAACGACAGGAATTTTGATACGCATCTGGGAACATCAAAGCTCAGAGAACAAATTAAGGCTGGGCTAACAGAAGAAGCCATAAGACAAACCTGGCAAAAAGACCTGGACACTTATAAACAAATGAGAGCAAAATATTTGTTGTATCCTTGATACTCGATTCTGGATGCTAGGTGCTGGTACTGGTCTCTAGCTTTCAGAATCCGCTAAACGAGAATCCAGATCAAGCATCCAGAATGTAGCGCATGACCAAAGCAGAAAAAGTAAAAGATATTCTTAAGATACTAGAAAAGCACTTTCCTGATCCTGACATTCCGCTGGATCATAAAGATGCTTACACTTTATTAATTGCTGTTTTATTATCAGCGCAGTGCACGGATGAAAGAGTAAACAAAACAACACCTACACTCTTTCGCATGGCTGATAATCCATTTGATATGGCAAAAATTCCTGTTGACGAAATCAGGGAGATCATAAAACCATGTGGTCTGTCTCCCGCAAAGTCGAAGGCCATAAGTCAACTCTCACAGATATTAATAGAAAAACATAACGGAGAAGTACCAAGCACGTTTGAAGAACTGGAAGAGTTACCTGGGGTTGGCCATAAAACAGCTTCTGTAGTAATGACTCAAATTTTTGGTATGCCCGCTTTTCCTGTTGATACTCACATCCATCGCTTAGCTTATCGATGGGGATTATCCAGTGGCAAAAGTGTTGAGCAAACTGAAAAAGACCTTAAACGTCTGATACCTCAGGAGAAGTGGGATAAAGCTCATCTTCAAATCATTTACTTTGGAAGAAAGTATTGCCCGGCCAGAGGTCACATCTGGACGACATGCCCCATCTGCTCGAAATACATGAGAAAAGAACTCAGGGACTAAACAAACTCATCCTTTTATTTTAATATGTTAGCTTTGCCGAGCTAATGAGTCAAATGAATCCTTTACGAATTATTTTTATGGGTACTCCCGAATTTGCAGTACCCAGTCTTGAGATATTAGTGCAAAATAAGTTTAATGTAGTAGCAGTAATTACGGCACCGGATAAACCACAGGGTCGCGGTCAAAAGCTGGTAGGCTCTCCTGTTAAAGAATGTGCCTTAAAATATAACATACCCGTACTACAACCTGCTAACTTAAAATCACCTCAGTTTCTCGACGAGCTAAAAAGCTTCGATGCAAACCTGCAAATTGTTGTTGCTTTCAGAATGCTGCCTGAAGTTGTATGGTCTATGCCTGCATTGGGAACATTTAACCTGCACGCTTCTCTTCTACCTCAATACAGAGGTGCTGCGCCCATAAACTGGGCTATCATTAATGGCGAAAAAGAAACCGGAGTCACTACTTTTTTTCTCAAACATGAGATTGACACAGGCAGTATCATTTTTCAGGAAAAGGAAACCATCCGCGATAGTGACAATGTAGGCGAGCTGTATGAACGCCTTATGAAGAAGGGATCAGAACTTGTATTACGCACTGTTAAAGCTATTGAAAAAGGCAGTTATCCCTCAATGCCTCAACCAGAAAATATTGAAATAAAACACGCACCAAAGATTTTCAAAGAAACTTGTGAAATAAAATGGGATAATACCACCTATTACATCAGAAACTTTGTAAGAGGATTAAGCCCCTACCCTGCTGCGTGGGTGCACCTCAATAGTAAACATTTCAAAATTTACAAGCTGTCCATTGCAGATAAAAAAGATCCGTCACCTACGCCGGGCACAATAGATACTGACAATAAAAATTATCTTTACATAAAGACTAACGACGGATGGGTTTCTGTTGAAGAACTTCAACCTGAAGGAAAGAAACGTATGTCCATCCAAGAGTTTTTCAGAGGCAATAAAATTTAAGAAGTTAAAAAAACACGGTCAACTCAAGAGCAGCAACTTCGAACTACTAACTATGATCATATCAGCTATAGCAGCACTTTCAGAGAATCGGGTAATCGGTAAGAACAATGACCTTCCATGGAAACTTCCTGACGACATGAAGTTTTTTATGGAAACCACGAAAGGGCATTATGTTATTATGGGAAGGAAGAATTATGATTCCTTAAAGGGAAAGTTTAAACCGCTTCCCAACAGAACCAATATTGTTATTACCCGTCAGAAAAATTTTGTTGCCCCCGGTTGCATTGTACTTAATAATCTTGAAGAAGGAATTCAGATCGCTAAAAATAATGGCGAACCGGAATGTTTCATTATAGGAGGCGCTGATATCTATAAACTCGCTATGCCTTTCACCAACCGTTTATACCTTACTGAAATTAAAGCTACCATAGATGGTGACACTTACTTTCCTCAAGTAAAAAAAGAAGAATGGAAAGAGACATCAAGACAACATCACGCCAGTGATGAGAGACATGCCTTTGCGTTTGACTTTGTAATCTATGATAAAATATAACATATGCCGGGCATAGCAAATAAAGTAATATGGATAACGGGAGCATCATCTGGCATTGGTGAAGCCCTGGCCTACGAACTCGCAAAGGGCAAAGCCAAACTAATTTTATCGGCTAGACGCAAAGAAGAATTGGAGAGAGTAAAAGGAAATTGTGCTGCCTCCGCCCAACCTGATATAAGAATTCTTCCCTTGGATCTCGAAAATCAATCTACACTTAAGCTTTCAACAGATGCTGCCATTCAAATCTTTGGTCATGTTGATATCTTAATCAACAATGGAGGTATCAGTCAGCGGAGCCTGGTGGCCGAAACATCCATCGAGGTTGACAGAAGAATTATGGAGGTCAACTATTTCGGCGCTATTACTTTAACTAAATATTTACTCGCGCATTTTATCAAGAGAAAACAAGGACATTTTGTTACTGTTAGCAGTGTTACCGGTAAATTTGGTACACCATACCGCTCCGGTTATGCAGCATCCAAACATGCCTTGCATGGTTTCTTTGATGCTGTTCGTGCAGAACACTACAAAGACAACATTAAGGTAACGATGATCTGTCCCGGATTTATTCATACCCCCATTACACTTTCTGCATTAACAGCAGATGGATCTCCGCTCCAAAAGATGGACGATGCACAGTACAAAGGAAAACCCGCCGAATGGTGCGCCAGAAAAATAGTTGCAGCTGTAGAGAAAGATAAAGAAGAAGTTTACATAGGAGGCAGAGAAGTATTTGGAGTTTACATCAAAAGGTTCTTTCCCAAACTCTTCTCCCGGGTGATAAGAAATGTGGCTGTAAGATAACCTCACAGCCACAGCTATGATTAATATATCGCGGCACTACTGTTGTGCACCAAAAACACGTTTCAGCAGCTCGGTAGTTCTTGCAACAGGGTTCTCGCGAATATTCTTTTCTTCTTTTGATATCATCAAAAACAATCCCTCTATCGCTTTATCAGTAGCATAATCATCCAGATCCGGATTTACTTTTTGAACCAATGGTATCTGGTTATAGCGCGTAACAATATCGCCATAGTACTTTGTAGCGTTTACTTTGTTTAACGAATTTTGAATAACAGGCTTAAATTTTTCCTTCAGCTGTGATGAAGTTGTACGTTTCAGGTATTGTGTTGCAGCATCATCCTGCCCTTTAAGAATAGCCCACGCATCTTCTATGGTCATTGATTTAATGGCTGTAATAAAGATAGGCTTTGCTTCCTTTGCAGCATCTTCAGCTCCACGATTCAATGTCATAATAAATTTGTCTACTTCATTTCCAAAACCAATCTGTCTTAACCTGTCTTCTACTTTCTGAACATCAGGAGGAAAAGGAATTTTTATTTCAGGATTTTTAAAATACCCATCCATTTGTGAAACAAGATCAGACCCTGTAGAGATACCTTTGATCAAAGCCTCTTTTAAACCTTCAGCTACTTCAGCTGTTGTTAATGCCTTTGTTGAAGTGCCCTTTCCCAAAGACTTATTTACTTCACCAATAGTCTGATTTATTTGCGCGGATGTACAAGCTCCCAGAATGAGGGAAGCACACAAAACAATTCTCTTCATATTTTTAAAATTCAATCGCAAGATACACAAAGTAAACAGGCCGAAGTAAAGCATTTCAACAACTTAGAGTTTCACTAGTTGAACGGCAATAGAACTATTCAAACCGGTAGTATACACCAAAGTTTAAGCCTAAACCGTATGGCTTCACGTAAAAAGGAGTACCTACTTGTTTACCCATATTTAAGGAGTAATTAACCGTAGGTTGAATTATTAAATGAAACTGTCTACTTATTTGACGAGAAACTCTGTAATACACATTGCCAAAAAGATATACCTGGCCATTGGACTTTGAAAGGTTACGATGGAGCTCAGCTGCCAAACCAACCATTTGCATCCATGACCTTGCTTTAATTGTATAATTCAAGCCGGCTAGCATCCCTAAATTTTTAAGCTCATATTCATAAGTATCATGCGTGTTACCCATAGAAATATCATACTCTAAGGAGCCCGGGTTAATGGGGGTCACCTCTACCTCTGCTGTACTTCTAAATCGATATTGCAACGTTTGCTTGCGTTGAAAATAAACCAGCCCCAGGTCAAGAGCCACCTTATCTGACAACTTCTTCTCTACTCCAAACTCTGCTCTAATACCAAGTCTTTTCGGTGAAAATGCTGACAATTTATCTATGCTCTCAACAAGTATTCCATCATCTTTTACAGGCTTTATCTGTTGGTACCCGAGCGTAGGCATCACCAGCACATACAAAGAGAAGTGTTGGTTTCTTTCTTCCTTATCATCTTGAATTATAATTTTTCTGGCAACCAAAGTATCTGCCTTGTTTGTTGAGAGGTGAGCTACTTCACGGGAAACTGAATCATTCTTCTGTACCGAATCCTGAATTACGCCATCTTTAAACTTATTATCCTGTTCTGAAGTAAAATGTATGTTGTTGAGAATATGGGCACCAAGGCGTTCTTCAAAATCACTTTTGTTAATAACGGTATCCTTTAAATACATGTTATGATTAATATTGGCCTTCTCTTTAGATTGCATTTGGAGCTTATGTTCAAAGCGTTCTTTGTGAGCTGTTGTGCCTGAGGTAGAAAGTTTTTCACCAGAAGACAATGCTGTATTATCGGCAGTAACGACACCATTAGCTCGATATTCCTTTTTTACAATGGAAACATCTTCACTTATTGTAAAAACATTAGTGGAATCAGAGATTTTTTCAGACTTCCCGTTACTATACTTTCTCTTAACGGCTGACTCCTTTGTTAGATCAATAGCCTTCCTACTTCTGTCAATTACACCAGGCTTTCTGCTATCATTATAGGCACTCGAATTATCATTTCTATTGTTACTATTAACTGCTTTACTATTTTTCCGCTCAACACGCTCTGCATTGTCATATATTCCTTTTTTAATGTTCTCATTAGCGGAAGTATCAGCACCTTTTAAAGTATAAAGCCTAAGCGATAATGTATCAATATGTAGCGCCTCCTTTTGCTTTTCCATTTTTTCAAATGATTGGAATAAACCTGGATGAATTAGTAGTAGCATTGTCGCCACTGCCAATACGTGCTGTACAACGTCAAGCCTATCTACAAAGCGTTGGCGATAAATTTCAGTGCGAATATTATTCCAAACAATATTATCAGGCTTTTCCTCATATGCTTTTAGTTTATCAGCAATGTTTATATCTCCAGAAGGTTTACCCGCCTGGATTCTCTTCCAAAGTCCTTCGTCTGGCGACTCCTTAAAATTCCCCAGTCTTTTTTTCAGTTCATCTTCTGGTAAATCGTCATGCATACTTTTCATATCGTAAAACACCTGCTTTACTTAATTTATCCTTCAAAATATTCTTCGCATAAACCAGTTGTGAACGTGACGTAGACTCCGAAATATTCAACATCTCTGCAATTTCAGCATGACTATAACCTTCAACAATGTAAAGGTTGAAAACCACGCGACAACCATCAGGTAAAGCATTAATTAAACCCAACAAAAACTCATCAGATACATTTGAAAGTATTAACTCGTAGTCGCCACTTTCAGCTTGTATTTCTTCCAGGCTATCAAAACGAAGTCGTTTAGCATGATGATAATAGTTAACAGCCGTATTCACTGTAATTTTGATTAGCCAGTTCTCCAGCTTCTCAACGTTATCCAGTTGATTAATCTTAGTAAAAATTTTTATAAATACTTCCTGTAACACATCCTGCGCCTCCTCACGGCCAGATGTATACCTTCGGCAGATACCCATTAAACGGTATTTGTAGAGATCATACAGGATACGTTGTGCTTCCGCATCCCCCTTCCCACATTGGTATACTAATTCTCGATCAGTCATAAAACAGTAAAATCATCCGCATAATGCATGCGGATGATAAGATACTATGATGTTGGTTACCGGGTTTCGATCGTTACTTCAGCTTCTTCACAGATACTATCATTTAAACAAACCCGGTATTTAAATCGATCTGTAAAACCTGTTACAGTATTTGCTGGAAAAGTATAGTAATACCCCCTTGTGGAATCCGATACAAGCTTTCCTTGCGGAAGGTCAACCACAGTTATTTTCAGTCTTGCATTATAACAATATTCATCATTGCGTAACACATCCATGTGGAAAGGCTTAGACAGGTTAACCGTATCCATATCGAAAGTATACAAGTCGTCAACAACTGTAAGGCTATCGCTACAGTTATTTGTCTTACTGATGTATACAAAGGCGTGGCGTATCAACTCACTACCCCCTGCCTGCGCAAGCGCAATACGATAAACAAATGAGTCGTTTCCATTAAATCCCGCACCTGGTGTATAACGAATATTACCGTTTGATAACACCTGCACTGTTCCATGAGATGGCATCGGTATTGTATCACTCCCAATAGCAGGAATGGAGACTTGGAGATCAGCCTTATTGCCATTGCAAAGTGTATCATTTCTGAGAACGTTAATCTCAACAGGGCCAAGAACATTATAGATGTAATCGTTATTGGCAAACATCCCGCAAGGAATATCTGTTGAATCTCCTATTATAATTGGAATTGAGTCTTGCAATATCACTGCATTGTTTTTTCCAAAAATGGAAATACCAAATCGATCTCTTGCATTTCGCACTCCTTTATTAGGGGTGTACTCCAACAGGTATTCTCCTAATGATTTTAATGTTCCAAGCTTTGGTTGATAAGCAATTGATAGTTTAACATTGGATGAAGATGTTATCAGAGCTTTAAGATCGATAATTCCAGAACCTGAAGGTGAGATATAAATAGGTTCAGCATTTAACTGTACCGCTGATTCTTCATCTATTTCATCAGGTTCCAGCACATCACAACCAATAAAGGTGGTAATACAAATAATCAAAACAAGTTGAACGAGGGTAGCCGGTAGGCTTTTTTCTTTTTTTAAATGCATAAACTTTTCAGTTAATGTTGGTCTTAATGGTAAGACCGCCATGATTATCCAAACGCTGGAAAGATTATTTAATTTTTTAATCAATCAGAAGAACAATTGCATAGGTTTTAAAATTTACTGTATTTGAGCACACAGAATTAACATTAATGAGAACAATAACAGCAGAACTTCTTACCATAGGCGATGAGATTTTATATGGACAGATTGTAGATACCAACTCACAATGGATGAGCGTAGCACTGTCAAACGTAGGTATAAAGGTGATCAGGAAAACAACAGTAGGGGATCTGGAAGAAGAAATTCTTAACGCTTTCGCGGAAGCAGAAACACGAGCTGACATTATATTAATTACTGGTGGCCTCGGCCCTACCAGCGATGACATCACCAAACCTTGTCTCGCAAAATACTTCAATTGTGAGGTACGCATTCATGAGGAGGCACTAGCCGAAGTAACAGAATTCTTCAAGAGCAGAGGCCGTGAGCTTACTGAAATAAACCGTCAGCAGGCCGCGTTACCCATATGCTGCGAAAAGGTTACCAATAAAATGGGCACCGCTCCAGGTATGTGGTTCGAAAGAAAGGGCAAAGTATTCGTATCCATGCCTGGTGTGCCACACGAAATGAAATTGATGATGACCGATATAGTGGTGCCTAAACTACAGAAGACATTCCAGACACCTACTATCCAGCATACAGTCATAAGAACCGTAGGTATCGGAGAGTCTTTCCTGGCTGATAAGATCCAACCTTGGGAGCAATCATTACCTCCGCATTTTAAGCTAGCGTATCTGCCAAGTCTCGGTGAAGTAAGGCTAAGACTTACGGCCATGGGGGAAAATAAAGATCAGCTGGCAGCAGAATCAAACAGATTGGTTGAGCAATTAAGGCCACTGGCAGGCGAGTACATATTCGGAATAGGCGAAGACCCCCTTGAGGTAGTTCTAGGTAACGCCCTATGCCAGAAGAAGCTTACGTTGGCGGTAGCAGAAAGCTGTACCGGAGGATACCTCTCTCACCTCATTACAAGCGCTCCTGGCAGTTCTGAATACTTTCTTGGCGGTTTGGTACCCTACGCCTACGACATTAAAATGGCGCAGCTTGGCGTTAACCCGGAAACCCTGAACCAATTCGGTGCGGTAAGCGAAGAAACCGTTATAGAAATGGCGAACCTGATAAGAACAAAATTCAATACCGATATTGGAGTAGCTACAAGCGGAATAGCAGGGCCCGGCGGAGGTACGCCTGAAAAGCCCGTAGGCACTGTATGGATCGCTTACGCCGATAAGGGCAAAACGCAAACCCGCAAACTCCAGCTCTCTAAAGACCGAATGATTAATATCCGGATGACTGCAATTGCAACCTTAAATCTTATTAGACAAAACCTGCCTCAATAGAAGGCTTTGATCTAAATCTTCATGTCGTAAACTGAAAACCTCCCGATTTTTAATGTTCCTACATAGGAGGTTAAAATGTTTGAATTGGCAGGGGTATTTCGGATGGTACCGGTAGATTAGTCATAGTTGAGCCGTATATAAGCCGTATATGAGCCGTATAAACCCTGTTTTTAGCGAAATTTGAGGCCTGATACGGCTCATATACGGCTCAAGTACGGCTTAACCCGGTCTCAAATACGGCTAAAGTAAGTTGCGGCTCAATTGTGGAAATCCTATTCGCACCGCAATTTACTTTCTGGTGTTGGCTGTACAGACCAGTAGCTAAGAAACCCTACAGTTTATTGCCAGGGATACTATTAGATTTGTTCTTCCAGGGTATGTTTTTGGGGATGAAGAAGTGCTCATCCCGGATACTACTTTGGTAAAATCCGGTTGCATAAACTTGGGGTCACATTAAAGAAATTTTACCGCGTAAGATCTGATATTTCTTAGCAGAAAAATGGAACCAAACACATGGTTCAGATAGTTATACATACAGAAATCAAAGAAGTGGATTCCCATCTTCTTTAACAACTGGTAATTTCCCTATCGTCCTGTTAGCACATCTCGAGACAGAATTACCACATTATCAACCTTAAGTCTTATTTGAGAATGAATATTTATGTCGGAAATCTCGATCGCCAGGCGACCGAGAAAGAATTGAGAAGCCTCTTCAATCAATTCGGTGAAGTAAAATCTGTAAGAATTGTAAAAGATCATGAATCAGGTGAACCAAGAGGTTTTGCCTTCGTAGAAATGACTGATGATCAATTAGCAACAAAGGCCATTCAGGAATTGGATGCAAAACCTTTTGCTAATAAACGACTAAAAGTAAATGAAGCCAAGCCTAAAAAATCAACTGTAGTTTACAATAGCTTCGCAAGTTATTATGGCTACCGCGATAGGTTTAAACACTAAGCTCTGAATAAAACACCGGCTACTTCAGTCGGTGTTTTTTTTATTATCCCTCTCTCTCCTGTTGATTTGAAGAAATACAAGTACGTTCACTAATTTTACAAATCAATAATGGGTAAGGCTTCTTCAAATAGTTCGATTAGAGAATCGATTATAATTCCGCATGATTTTCGTCTTGAAGATGACCTTGCTTCTGCATATGACCTTATGCAGCATTCGGGCGAAACCGTATTTCTCACAGGCCGCGCCGGCACAGGGAAATCAACACTCTTAAACTACTTCAGAAAAACAACCACCAAGAAACACGTGGTGCTTGCTCCCACAGGCCTTGCAGCTTTGCAGGTTGGAGGCAGTACTATTCATTCTTTTTTTGGATTCCCGTTAAGGCCAATGGTGAAAAATGATCCTGACATCAGGATCTGGAGTCGGAGTCACCCGAGATACAGGATTTTGAAAAAGATGGAAACACTCATCATCGACGAAGTATCTATGGTACGCGCTGATCTGATGGATGCCATTGACCAGGCACTGCGATTAAACACAGGAAATGACATTCCTTTCGGAGGGAAACAACTTATACTGGTTGGAGATATATTTCAGCTTGCACCGGTTGTAAACGCTAAGGACTACGCCGTACTGGAAGAGGATATCTACGAAACGCCGTATTTCTTTAGTGCGGATGTTTTCAGAAACTCAAAACCAAGGATCATTGAGCTGAAAAAGATTTATCGCCAGCAGGATGAAAATTTCATCTACCTGTTAAACAGGATAAGAATGGGAATAGCTACTCAAGATGATCTGAATGATATCAATCAACGCTATAACCCCGATAGTAAATTCAGTAAAGATTTTGCAATTACGCTTAGCTCAGTTAACGCCATTGCCGATACTGAGAACCTTCGCGAATTAATGAACTTAAAAACTCCCCTATATACCTATAAAGCTGAGATAGAAGGCACCTTTCATGAAAGATTATATCCCGCCCCAGCGGTTTTAAAATTAAAAAGAGGTGCACAGGTTATGATGGTGAAAAACGATTTGCAAGGCAGATGGGTAAATGGAAGCATAGGAAAAATTGAAGACCTGGCAGGAGAAAGAATTATGGTGCGCTTTGCAGATGGCAACATTTATCCTGTAGAACCAGCCCTCTGGGAAAATAAAACATATACGTGGGATAAGATTGAGAATACAATCAACTTTGTAGTGCATGGCACGTTCACACAATTTCCCATTAAGCTTGCGTGGGCTATAACCATTCACAAAAGTCAGGGTTTAACCTTTGACAACATTATCATTGACATGGGCAAAGGCGCATTTGCACATGGCCAGCTCTATGTGGCTTTAAGCCGATGCAAAACACTTGAGGGAATAACGCTTAAGACAAAGATTACTCCGCGCGATATTATTGTAGACGAAGCAGTGGAATACTTTGCGGGGCGTTCCGGAATTCGTTAGTACTTATATAGCCTTTATCAATTTAAAAGGCAACATGAAGATGGCGGTTATCAGCTTGAATACCAGTTCTATAGAAAGACCAACAATTTTAAATGGCAGAAGGACAAGCCATATTAAAGGAAACAGGAATAATGCCGCTAAAGCAACAGGCCAACAGATAACAAACAAAAGACACCAAAGAATTAAGGCTATAAAAGTTCTCATCTTCGCAAATTGTATTTCATAGAGCCTTTCAAACCACTTGCCATTTTTTAGAACTGTGTTTAACAGCTTTTTTTAAGTCTTTCGCCCTAGCTAGTAATCCAAAACTGCACAGGTGGCTGTTCAGTAATGTACAATCATCACCAAAATTTTCTTTAGCTGTTATTAATCGTGCTGATAACTGTTTTTTGGCTTGAGAAATTTTAAAAAAATAAGTGAAGATGAATGTCAAGGATATTGCAATAAGGGCAGAATTTAATTGTCTGTCGGCTACGTATAAGGAAATTAAAATTTCTGGGAAGGATATTAATGTCGCTTGATGTATAAATAATACTGCATACGATTTCGTTACTACTAGAAAGAAATAATGGAATTCTTAATTTGCGCCCCAAAATAGTGGTCGGGAGATCATAGAAAAACTATTTAACTTTGCTATAACAGTAAAACACCAACCATGGCGCAAGTAGAATTGGTAATGCCTAAAATGGGCGAAAGTATCATGGAAGCTACAATCCTTCACTGGCTTAAAAAACCTGGTGACAAGATTGATCAGGATGAATCTGTATTAGAAGTAGCTACTGATAAGGTTGACACTGAAGTACCATCAACCCACGCTGGTGTATTGAAGGAAATTCTTGCTAAAGAAGGTGAAGTTGTAAAGGTAGGTAAACCTATTGCTATTATTTCGACAGAAGCTACGGCGGAAGCAGGCACTTCGCCAACACCATCATCTGCATCTCCTGAAAAAATTGATGGGCAGGAAAAAAGCAGTGTTGAGGACCTGATGGCAACCCCAACTAACGGCGCTAACGGCACACACCATGGCGCTGCGGACTTTAAGAACACTACACGCTTTTACTCACCTCTGGTGAAAAATATTGCGAAAGAAGAGAACATTCTGGTAGCAGAGCTTGAAACAATACCCGGGTCGGGTAGCGAAGGCAGGGTGACAAAAAAAGACATTCTGGCGTATGTTCAGAATCGTAAGCTTGGCACCAGCATTAAGGAACAGGCAGCCCAAAGTGCGACGGTTACTTCTTCTTCACCTAAAGTGCCGGTATCCATCAGCGGTGGTGATGAGATTATTCAGATGGACCGTATGCGCAAAATGATTGCTGAGCGCATGGTAGACTCAAAAAGAATTTCACCACACGTTACTTCTTTTGTTGAAGCCGATGTTACCAATATTGTTTTTTGGAGAAACAAGGTAAAGAATGAGTTCCAAAAACGTGAAGGTGATACTTTAACCCTCACACCAATCTTTATTGAAGCCGTAGCCATGGCTATTAAAGATTACCCGATGATTAACGTGCAGGTTGATGGCGATAAGATTATTAAAAAGCGTGATATTAATATTGGCATGGCGGTAGCATTACCATCAGGAAATCTGATTGTTCCGGTTATCAAAAATGCCGATCAGTATAATATTACAGGGCTTACCAAAATTGTAAATGACCTGGCAAAACGTGCCCGTGATAACAAACTCAAACCCGATGAACTTGCCGGCGGAACCTTCACGGTTTCTAATGTTGGCTCCTTTGGCAATGTGATGGGTACGCCTATCATCATGCAACCGCAGGTAGCTATTATTGCGCTTGGTGCCGTACAAAAGAAACCGGCAGTTATAGAAACACCTTACGGTGATGCCATAGCCATCCGTCATAAAATGTTCCTCTCGCATTCATACGACCACCGTGTTGTAGATGGTGCTTTAGGAGGCAGCGTGGTAAGAAGGATAGCAGACTACTTGGAGAAGTTTGATATTAACAGAACTTTTTAATATCAATATTCATTTTGCTCCCTTTTAGACAGATAATAATTACTGATTATACTCCTGAATTATTATCCATGGATTAATGAATTGATGTTTCATTCAACTTCATGGATAGTAATTCATTCGTCGTGAAAGCTGGGCAAGACCATTCTTGCGCGCTCTCTCTTTATGAATTATCAAGCAAAATGCATTTTACCTTACATCAGTTTAATTAAACCCCAGCTGCATTTTTAAAACCATCCGGCTTTTCATAATTTTAAATCATGCCGAAGGTTATCTCATTTATCAGCCGCAAAGGCGGTACTGGTAAAACTACGAATGCTATAAACCTAGCCACAACCCTGCATCAGCTAGGCAAAAAAGTTGTTTTAGTGGAAACAGACACTAATTACACGCTTAATACCCTCCGCAAAATGGAGCAGTTCAAATCCAAAGAAGAGCAAGAGGGATTTAACATCGTAGGATCGCAGGACCATGAAGTAGCGGAAGAACTTACTTTGATGAAGCAGAAGAGAGGTACGGACGTGGTGGTTGTAGATAGCGCAGGTAAGACCACAGACGAAGGAATTAAAAAGCTTTGCCTTGTAAGTGATGTTGTCATTGTTCCTACAAGTTTAACACAAAATGATTTGCTGGTAACATACCAAACTGTTACCGACCTTGCGCCTGCCCGTGAAATAAATACCAAACTGAAGATCCTGATTCTTCCGAACCGTATTCACAGCGGAACGAATCTTTACACCGTGCGCGAGAACCTTAAAAACCTTGATGCTATTATTCTTCCGGTTATCGTTCCACAGAAAAACCTTTTTGTAAACTTCAGCACCATGAGTGCCGAAAAAGAGTACCACCCTGTTGCCCAGGAGATTTTAAAACATATTGCATGAGCAAAAAGAAGAATACATTAAAAGATCTTAATGATTTTTTAAAGCAACAAGCTGCCACTTTAGTAGCTCCTGAAAAACTTAGTGTAAAAACAGAAGAACCTGTGGCCGTAAAAGAGCCACTTACTATTGTAGATACACAAGATACCATTACCATTAACTCTTTAACAGATACGATAAAAGCTTTTGCAGAACAAAACAGTATAAGTCTACAGGAAACACTTTACAGGGTTATACTTACCTCATTAGGAACGCAAAACAATCTTACCCCTGAAGATCGCATGCTTATTAACACCGCTCTTTACCTGAAGCACGGAAGCAACTGGAAAGAGGCTATCCGCGGCTATTGGAAGGATAAGAAGTGATTACCTAAAGTACTTTTGATTTGTACCTAAACAGAACCATCCTTAAACCAGGTGTTATTCAAAGAATGACAACCCTAATCTTCCAAGGCTGCCGGAGTAGTAATAAGTATTCGTAAAGCAGCATAGGCTTTTCCATCGTTTATTTTCGAAGCGTTATTAATTGTTGTGAAGAAGTGTAATATTGCTCTTCTAAACAATGTAATATGAGATTCGGAACGAAAGCCGTACATGCAGGTGTAGAACCTGACCCATCTACAGGCGCCATAATGACGCCAATATTTCAAACCTCAACTTACGTACAGGAAGCTCCTGCTAAACATAAAGGTTATGCTTATGCCCGCGGGGCGAACCCCACGAGAAATAGCTTGCAAAAAAGCATTGCTGCGCTGGAAAATGGTAAGTATGCCCTCTGCTTTTCATCCGGTATGGGTGCCACAGATGCGGTTATTAAATTGCTTAACCCAGGTGATGAAGTAATTACAAGTAATGACTTG
This sequence comes from Chryseosolibacter indicum, assembly GCF_018598585.1. Taxonomy (GTDB): domain Bacteria; phylum Bacteroidota; class Bacteroidia; order Cytophagales; family Cyclobacteriaceae; genus Chryseosolibacter; species Chryseosolibacter indicus. The sequence continues at coordinate 13,040 of NZ_JAHESD010000044.1, read as the reverse complement.
TACGGCGGTTCATACCGAATGTTTAAAAGAGTATTTGAGAAATATGGTATTAAGTTTCATTTTATAGATCTTACTAAGGCAGCTAACATTGAGCCTTTAATAAATGATAAGACGCGGTTATTCTGGCTGGAGACACCAACAAATCCACTCATGAATATCGTTGACATTCAGGCATGTGTTGCGCTGGCTAAAAAGAGAAATATAATTGTGGCGGTAGATAACACTTTTGCTTCTCCGTATCTGCAAAACCCACTCGATCTTGGTGCTGATATAGTAATGCATTCTGTGACCAAATATCTCGGAGGTCACTCTGATGTGATTATGGGTGCTTTGGTGATGAATGATGACAAATTGTATCAGGACCTTGCCTTTATCCATAATTCATGTGGTGCTGTTCCTGGCCCTCAGGATTCTTTCCTGGTAATGCGAGGAATTAAAACCCTTCATCTCCGCATGGAGCGCCATTGCCTCAATGGAAGGAAAATAGCAGAATATCTGAAAGGACATCCTAAAGTAGGAAAAGTTTACTGGCCGGGCTTCCCTGACCATCCCAATCACGAAATTGCGAAAAAGCAGATGCGCGACTTCGGAGGAATGTTATCCTTTACATTAAAAGACGACAGCATGGAGAAAGCATCAAACCTTATGGTTAGTGTTGAACTGTTTTCGCTCGCGGAATCATTGGGTGGTGTTGAGTCGCTGATCAATCATCCTGCTTCAATGACACATGCAAGCATTCCTAAAGAAGAACGTTTAAAAGGGGGGCTTGTAGACTCTCTTATCCGGTTAAGTATAGGAGTAGAAGACGCTGAAGATTTAATTGCAGATCTTGACCAGGCTCTTAGTAAAGTCTAGTATATATGTTTAGGGTTAAAGCTTTTCTTATTGTTTTGCCTTTAACCCTAAACATAACACCTAGCAACATCTTAAATTTTTATAGCGGGAGTCTCCTGCGAAGGAATTCTTACAATAAACTCACTCCCTTTTCCTTGTTCTGAGTTAAGCTCTATTTTACCCTTTAATCGATCAACAAGGGTCTTTACAATAGCAAGCCCCAGTCCGTTGGATGATTCACCACGTGTAGGCCGTGCGCTCAACTTCTTAAACTTTTGATAGAGCTGTTGTTTATCTCTCTCTGTAAATCCCTGCCCCTGATCTTTTATGGAAATCCAGAATTCGTTGCCCTTCTTTCCGGCAGCAAGAACAATTGTAGAATCTGTTCCTGAAAACTTAATGGCGTTTGAAAGAAGGTTATCGACAATGCGATCTAAGTAATCTATATCTGACGTTACTTCTTCACTCGTTACTTCTTTGATATATAGATGAATATTTTTTGCATCGGCAGCAGGTGTAAAATTTTGAGTCTTCTCTAAAAGAAAAGTACTAATATCGAAAGTAATATAATTAGGCTCTATGTTCTCTTCAATCATGTGTACGTCGAGCAAGTCCGTAATCAAGGAAAGGCCCTGCCTTGTTGCATCCCTTGTCATTTTCATGTAGATCTTTTGATCTTCGGAGAGAGCTGTTTCTGATTCCATTAAATCAACAATGCCGTTAATTCTGTGTAAAGGAGACTTTAAATCATGGGCAACAATGCTCATCAATGTATCCTTCTCATTATTCAAATCCGAAAGCTGCTGATTCCTTAAGGAAAGACTACTATTTTGTTTAATAATTTCCTTGCGTTGTGCTTCTATCTCTGCGTTTTGCTGTATTAGTTTCCTGTTTACTTCCGTTCTTCTTTTACTGTTTCTCCATATCAAAAATCCTACGATGCTTATAGAAACAATAACAATGTAAAGAACATTGTTTTGCATCTTCTGCTTTTGAATAATTGCTTCGTGTACGGCATCTTCTGACTTCAGCAATTTATTCTCCTGCTCCTTTTTCTGAATCTCTATTTCAAATTGAAGTCGCTCAACCTGCCTTGCCAGATCCAAATCTTTAACTGAATCTTTCAACAATAGATATTGATTCAAGTTAGTCAGGCGATCGCGCTCATTGCCTACATGCTCGGAAATTTTCCAGAGGTAGTAGTAAGCATTCATCTGAGCGTTTAATTCCTTAATCTTAATCGACACATCTAATGATAGCGAGAAATATTTCTTTGCTTCAGCGAGGTTGTTTTTCTTAAAGTATATCTGGCCTATAATGCGATATGCTTGCGGCATCATCCTAAGGTTATTATGCCGAAGGATTACGTCCAAGCCTTCCTTACTGATTGCTTCCGCCTGGTTAAGCAAACCTATATTAAGGTAGCTCTCTGCCAGGTATGTTTTTATTTCAGCAATGTTTATTTCATCCTTAATAACGTGACCTGTTGAATCGGCACGCTGGAAGTAAAAAACGGACTTATTAAACTGATTTAACTCCAAGTAGAATCTTCCTAAGTAAACATAGGCAGACATAATATCTCTTGTGTTACCTAAGGCAAGTCTGATCTTGTACGCTTTCAAATAATTATCTTCTGCCTTAGTGTAGTCGCGTTGTGTTTTATACAAGTTCGCCAAACTCTGTAATGCATAAGCTAATCCTGAAGAATCGTTTAGCATCTGAAAGATACCTTTGGCTGTTATGAAATGTTCATATGATCTTCCTAATAAACCCTGCTCATAAAACAACCTTCCGATGTTATTATTTGAGTGAGCTATCTGTACGGAGTCATTCTGCGCATTTGCAATTTGTAATGCTTTCGAATAGTTCTCATAGGCAAGAAGGCGTTCTCCCTTGTAGTTGTTGCCAAGCCCAATAAGATTAAGTGGCCTTGCCAAACCGTTTTTCAAATTCAATTGCTTCCCAAAGTCGTATGCCTGTACACCGTAGAAAATAGTGCTATCAGGATTTGCAAAACGATGCTCCCATGCCAGGTCGTTTAATAAATCAAAACGGGTGGGGCCCTCAGCAGTTGAAAGCTTTCGTTTTATGCTCTTTATGAGCTCGCTATTCTGCCCAAAGGAAACATGGCTTAGCAACAGAACACACAGGAAAAGTAGATAAATAAGTCTCTTCACAAAAGACAGTCCTTCCTTAGGTATATTATATCAAAGATACTCAATTTCAAAAGATACTACCGTTGCCTCATAACGAATTTACCGACCGTATGGTTGCTTAGGCGCGATCCTCTTCTTCAAAATTCAGATCACGACCATAGGTCTCGTCTACTGCGGTAAGCGCTATAAATGCTATTATAACGGTTAAAAGCCCCACTATTAAAGCTCCATAAAGAATTCCGGTATTCTTTGCTTGCGTCAAATCCATTGAAGTTGCATTGGAAGAGCTTATAGTATCTCTTAAAAACTTGAAAAGTAGAGTAATTGGCACCACTGTTCCCCTTATAAAATTAGGAACAGATGTAGCTACGGTAGATCGAAGATTTGTACCAAATTGTTCTGCTGCAATGGTTACAAACAAGGCCCAGTAACCAATGCCAATACCTAAAATAAAACAAGCAGTATAAAAGAATTCTGCAGTACGAACTGGCAAGAACAGAAACAATACAATAAAAAGAAGTGTAAGTAAAATATAAATAGCTACAACCTTTTTTCTTGATTTAAGCATTTGACTAAGTACTCCACTTGACATATCTCCCACAGCAAGCCCCAGATAGCTGAACATCACAGCATCACCAGCAACAACATTTCCTGTTATTGACAATGCTTTAGCAAACTCAGGAGAGAATGTTACCAGAATGCCTATAGCATACCATATTGGTAAGCCAATGAAAATAGATCCAATAAATTTTTTAAACCTTCTGCCATTCTGAAACAGTTTAAAGAAATTTCCACGTGAGATTTCCTTTTCTTTTGTTCTTAAGAAAATTCCTGATTCAAATACGCTAATTCTTGTAATAAGGAGTAAAAGACCAAGACCGCCACCTATAAAATAAGACACCTGCCAATCGAATACTTTTGATATAAAATTAGCAAGCACAGCACCCATTAGCCCTACGGTGGCGATTATTGTTGTTCCATAACCCCTTATATGAGGAGGTAACGTCTCTGACACAAGCGTAACCCCGGCACCCAGCTCGCCAGCCAAACCAATACCTGCTATAAAGCGAAGAACAACATATTGGTCTACCGAGGTTACAAATCCATTTGCAATATTTGCTAGTGAATAGAGAAGTATCGATCCAAAAAGAACAGACAGGCGGCCTCTTTTGTCTCCCATTATTCCCCATATTAAACCTCCCACCAAAAGACCCGTCATCTGCCATTGCAGAAGAAACTCTCCCTTATTGAAAAGTTCATCTTCGGGTACTCCTAATGAAATAAGGCTTGGCCTTCGAACAATACTGAATAATAATAAGTCGTAGATATCAACAAAATAACCTAAGGCAGCAACGATAACAGGTAAGCTAAGGAGTTGCTTGTAATCCTTTTGTTCCATAAAGAAATTTTTACCAAAATAAAGTAAATAATGAAATGTTACCAGCCCTGCTACCCTTTAACCCAGCCACGTAATATATCAAGGAAATCTATTAAAATAAAAAGGAGGGCAACCCGCCCTCCATTTTTTAAATGTCAAATCCATTGTTAGTAGTCGCCTTACTTGTCCTTTCCAATAAAGTACCAAAGAATAGGACCTAGTATAGGAAGAAAAACTACGGCTATAATCCATAGCACTTTTCGTTCTGTATCTTTATTACTTTTTACGATATCTATTATTACAAGGATATCGATAACAAGAATAGCGAGTGAAATAAGTCTTCCCATAGTAATTGTTAATTAGTAGCCAGTATTTTAAATAACTCGTCGAGGTTGGGCGTAATGATTATTTCAGTCCGCCTGTTCTTTTGTTTGCTTTGAGGCGAATCATTATTAGCTATAGGAGAATATTCGCCTCTTCCTGAAGCTGTGATTTGGTTAGGCATTACACCACCTCTGGTGAGAATTCTCGTGATTGATGTAGCTCTCATCACACTTAGATCCCAATTATCACTCATGTACGCTGTCTTTTTGGAAATAGGAACATTATCTGTATGTCCTTCAACCATAATATTGATGTCCTTTTGATCTTTGATTGCTTTTGCAAGTTGCTGAAGTGCACTCACTCCCTTGCTGTCAACTTCTATACTTCCTGACTGAAAAAGTAACTGTTCTGCCAACGAGACATACACTTTCCCGTTTTTAACTTTAATGGAGATGTCATTCTCTTTAAAGTTAAGAAGAGCGTTGCTGATTTTATTCTTCAAATCCTGAACAGCCTTATCTTTATTGGCAAGTATTTGTTCTAGCTCCTGTACTTTCTTCTCACGCTCTGCCAGGCTGTTACTTAGAGAGTCGTTTGTTCTCCTGGTAGCTTCAAGATTTTGCTGGATGGCAAGTAGCTGCGCTTGTTGCTGGGACAGATCGCGGTTGAGCTTACCACTACTGGTCATTAAGTTTTTGTAATAAGTATTAAGCTGCTGATGCTCTTTTTCCAACGAACTTAATTTTTGACTGTTATTACGTAAGTCAATCCCCAGATTGGTTGTATCTTCCTTTAACTTCTGAAGCATCTCTTCCAGGTCTTTGACGAATGCATTGGCTCTATCAAGGTTTGCATTTTTGTCAGCCAGGTCTGCTTCCATAAGTACCTTTTGTGCCAATAACTCGTCATACTTCTTTTTAGAAACAATACAGGAAGTTAGAATGGAAGACATTAAGACAATTGTAAACAGATACTTCATAGATCGTAATTAGGATGGAAAATTAGCTAATATAATATACAAGTAAAACAACGTTTTTACGCTCTTACTCATGCTAATGAATTTATAACTTAATTTGTTCTCTTTCTTATATTTACCCAAAAACAAAACTATGACAGGAATGCTTCAACCAGGGTCACTTAGTGGCAAAACTATCATTATAACAGGAGGAGGTACCGGGCTAGGTCGTTCTATGGGCAAGTACTTTCTTGAACTAGGCGCCAACCTAGTAATTACAAGCCGGAAAAAAGAAGTTCTGGAGAAAGCTGCGAAAGAACTGTCTGATGAAACAAAGGGAAAAGTACTACCTGTTGCCTGCGATGTAAGGAAGTATGAAGAAATTGAAAACGTGATTAAATCTGCGGAAGCAGAATTTGGTCAGGTACATGGAGTAGTAAATAATGCGGCTGGTAATTTTATTAGTCCAACCGAACGGCTTTCGCACAGAGCTTTCGATATTGTTGTTGATATTGTATTGAAAGGGACATACTACACTACACTAGCTGCAGGTAAAAATTGGATTGCTAAAAATCAACCAGGCACTTTCCTTAATATTGTAACAACATATGCGTGGACGGGCTCAGGCTTCGTTGTTCCTTCTGCATGCGGAAAAGCTGGTGTACTTGCTTTAACAAGAAGTTTAGCCGTAGAGTGGGCAAAATACAACATAAGAAGTAATGCAATTGCTCCTGGTCCATTTCCAACGGAAGGCGCATGGAGCAGACTACTACCAGGTGAACTCGTTAAAAAATTCGATCCTGCACAACGTGTTCCGTTGAAGCGTGTTGGCGAACATCAGGAGTTGGCGAACCTTGCAGCATATTTAATCTCTGACTTTTCTGCTTACGTGAATGGTGAAGTTATAACTATTGACGGTGGTGAATGGTTAAGAAATGGTGGCGAGTTTAGCCATTTGGAAATGATTCCTGATGAAATGTGGGACATGCTTGAAAAAACGCGCGGGAAGTAAACAAGGATGATGTCGAATCTCGATCAGTATTTCTTTGAAAAACTTAGGAAGAGACAGGAAGAAGGTACACTAAGAAAACTATCTGTAGAGAAAACGCTTATAGACTTTTGTTCTAACGATTATTTGGGCCTCTCACGCTCACAAGAGCTTTGGGATTTTATTGAACAAAAGTTTAGGGCACTTGCGCTAAGATATAATGGATCAACTGGCTCTCGTCTACTTTCAGGAAACTCTTTATATGCTGAGCAAGTTGAAGAGCGATTAGCATCCATCTTTCAGAGCTCTAAGGTTCTTTTATTTAATTCCGGGTATACTGCGAATTTAGGTGTGATCTCCTCTATTGCTCAAAAAGGTGATACTATTCTATATGATGAACTTGCTCATGCATGCATAAAAGATGGAGCAAGATTAAGTCTGGCGAATCGTTATTCTTTTAAGCACAATGATCTCAACGATCTTGAGAACAAGATAAAAAAATCAACAGGTAGGGTATTGGTTGTCGTTGAATCCATTTATTCAATGGATGGTGATGCTTGTCCCCTTGCAGGCTTAGTTGCGTTAAAAAGCAAATACGACATAACAATAATACTGGATGAGGCCCACAGTACGGGTGTTTATGGTGAGGGGGGAAACGGTTACGCTTGTTCATTAAATCTTCATCATAATATCGATATTAGAATCTATACCTTTGGCAAAGCTATCGGTGTACATGGAGCTTGCGTTGCCGGCTCAGATCACTTAATTAATTATCTTATTAATTTTGCCAGGCCATTTATCTATACCACAGCGATGACTCCGCATAGTCTTTGTTCAATTGACGCAGCGTTTGAATTTATTGACAGAACACCTTCACTAAAAGAGCAACTACGTAAAAGAATTGATTTCTTTCTTGCTAAGACGAAATCAATTACAAACAGGACTGATAGTAATTCCAGCATTCAAACAGTAGTAGTTGAATGTAGTGAAAGAGCAAGGTCATTAGCGCTTCATCTCCAAAATAATGGATTTGATATTCGACCTATACTTTCACCTACAGTACCAAAGGGCAAAGAGCGAATAAGAATTTGTCTTCATGCTTTTAATACAGACGAGGAAGTTTCTAAACTTGCTGATTTGTTAATTTTTTACAACAATTAAGATGAACTATTTTGTTACGGGAATAGATACCGATAGTGGCAAAACACTTGCTTCAGCTATATTATGTGAAGCACTAAAGGCAGATTACTGGAAACCTATTCAATCAGGCTATCCACGAGATTCGGAAACTATCGAATCATTAATAACTAATCGCGTCACGGTAGTACATCCGGAAACTTATTTATTAAAAACTCCCGCATCTCCTCATGCCTCAGCTAAAATAGATGAAGTCGAGATAAATTTAGAGCGCTTTATAATTCCTAAAACAGAGAACAGGATTGTAATTGAGGGAGCAGGAGGATGCCTTGTTCCTTTGAATGATAACACGCTTATAGTCGATTTAATGGCTAAACTTAATTCTGAAATCATTCTTGTTGCAGACCTTTACCTGGGGAGCATCAATCATACTTTATTAACGATTGAAGCCTTAATGAAGAGGAAGTTAAGAATTAAGGGTATTATTTTTAACGGTGAAGAAAACATAGAAAGCCAAAATTTTATTACTCATTATTCAAAGCTGCCAACGTTATTGCACATTAGAAAAGAAAAGACTATCACCCCTGAGATTGTAAAGCATTACGCAGAAAGAATAGCTCCATTATTTTATGAATCTACTAACGCAAGATAAGAACAACATCTGGCATCCCTTTACTTCCTTAAAAGGAGCTGATGATCCAATACTCATTGAATCTGGGGAAGGAGTTTACCTAAAAACACACGATGGAAAAAAGATCATCGATGCGGTTTCATCCTGGTGGGTAAATATTCATGGGCACTCACATCCTGCAATTGCAAAAGCAATTGCTGAGCAAGCACTAAAACTGGAACATGTAATTTTTGCTGGATTCACCCACGAGCCTGCAATAAAACTCTCTGAAAATGTACTCACTATTTTGCCCGATAATCAAAGCAAGATATTCTTTTCAGACAACGGGAGCACCGCTGTTGAAGTAGGAATTAAAATGGCGTTGCAATACTGGCACAATCAAGGTATTGAAAGAAAAAAGATAATCGCTATAGATGGTGCCTATCATGGTGACACCTTTGGGGCAATGTCTGTTGGTGAACGAAGCATCTTTACTGCACCTTTTCAAGACCATCTTTTTCAGACGATTTTTATTGATTTTCCAAATGCAGAAAATGAAGAAATAGTTTATCAGAGATTTCAGCAGTTAGTAGTTGAGGATAACGTAGCAGCGTTTATTTACGAACCGTTGGTACAAGGCGCAGCAGGTATGCGAATGTATAGCAGTACACTATTGGATAAGATGATCGGCTTTGCGCAAGAGCACGACGTTATTTGTATCGCTGACGAAGTATTTACAGGATTTGGAAGAACAGGCGAACTATTTGCGTCATACCATATGACATACAAGCCAGATATTATGGCCATTTCAAAAGGGCTATCAGGAGGAACTTTACCTATCGGTATTACATCCTGTTCAAAGAAAATAGTTGGAGCATTTGATTCATCGGAAGTTGGAAAGACGTTCTTTCATGGTCATTCCTTTACGGCAAATCCGCTTGCCTGTGCTGCCTCAAATGCAAGTTTTGAATTGTTAATGAAAGCAGAATGCAGGCAAAACATCTTAAAAATTTCGTCTCTCCATAGAAGTTTTAAGGAAAGAATTGAGCAGTCTGATAAGTTAGCAGATGTTCGAAGTCTGGGTACCGTTCTAGCCGTTGAATTGAGAACAGATACGGGAACTTCTTATACGAGTCCGGTTAGGAAAAAGATATATCCTTATTTCCTGGAACGTGGTATTTTATTAAGGCCCTTAGGGAATATCATTTACATACTTCCTCCATACGTAATTAAGGAAGATGAATTAAAATTCATTTACGATGAAATAGAAAAGTTTATTAATAATGAATTATAGCTATAAACTCTCTATAACAACTGCGTTGTTCTGTATATAGTATATCCTTATCTGACCGGATTCCTTTGGCCTGAGTGTTAATAATGATGACTCAACTGGTGGGGATGTCAGCAGGTTGCCTTCCATGTCATAAATATATGTAAGTTCCTGTGTCAAGTCTGTGACCGATATATACGATTTACCAGAACCAAAGTCATAAAAGTTTACGATAGCAGGATTTGATCCCGTAAAATCATTTGATATGATTTGCTTTCCTGTTTGATCTAATATTTTAAACTGTCGTGCGTCTTGCTGTACCACCAAATAGGACTTTGCATTCTTCTCGTTAAGCAAGTAGAACTTACTTGTAACAGATGATTTTAATAACGTTTCTCTTGCTACTATTTTTCCTTCGATGTTAAACTTGACTTTAAAACCATCTTCATCTACTACTACAAAATATGTATCTGCTGTAGCTCTTCCCGTTTCTAAAAAGAAGTCTCCGCGCAACCTTGCTTTAACATCAAGAGGAAAACCTTTAATACTTTCACCCCTCCTATTCATTAAATGCACTACCCCGTTGTTCGAGACTCCAATTATATAGTCTCTTCCCTTTATTCGATAGTGCTGAGGAGACATCAATAATTTACTTGCTAAATCTTTAGGATTCCAACCATCAAGATCATTACCTTCTTTATCGTACATCCAAATTTTACCCGACGACTCAGTAACGATGAAGCGGTATCTCTTACTGTGATCGTAATCTATTACACTTACGTGTTCAATATCAGAAACTGAAAGTCGCAATGGATAAGGACTTACATAGTTACCAAGTCTGTCTATAACATGAAGGGCATCTTTTGTTGCAAAGAAGTACTGCAGCTTACCATTGGCAAGAAAATCAATTTGATAAATTTCACCTACTATAGGATCTCCAATTGATTTTTTCCAAAGCACCTCACCTTCATTAGATAGAAGCGCGAGATCATTCAAAGAATCCTGTACGAGCAGTTCATCGCTTTTACTGATATGGCTTTTAACAGCGTGAATCCGAGTGATGTTCGAATTTAATCGGGTGACATATCTTTCACGTGGCGGACTTTGGCCTGCAGCTTCAACGGTTTTATAATTCCATGAGATGTTGGTATAATAGCTGTGATTGAGATTGCTAAACTGTATCGCTCCCATCTGTAAAGAGCTGACTAATTTTTGATTATCTCTAATGAATTTATTCCATTTGGGATGGAGGGAGGATGATATAACACTCCAAACTTTAGGGGTATTTACATAGAAGCTAATGTTGGCCTCCAGAAGTGTGGTACCAAGGAACTTGTTCACGGATACCGACTTGCCCCATGTATCATCTTCATCAATGTCGGTAAGTACTTTCTTCAACTCGTCTAAATCATCACCAATGATAATCGTGTTACCTATGTTGGTGTAGTACATGTCATCAAAGCCATTTACTAAAGGCCACAGGATTTTCTCCGGGAATCTGAAAACAGGAACATCCTTGATTTGATAGTTACCAAACTTCTCATAAAAAATAGTGTCGACACTAAGCTTAGCTGATAAGTCTGAAAAAACTTTTATCCAGGAGGAATACTTAGCCGTTTCAATAAAAAGTATTTTACTATAGCCTTTTCTTTTAAATGATTCTACATAACAAATGGCAATTTCATCTTCGATGTTGTTGTATAGTGCATTAAGATCTACGTTAAGAGAAGATCCGATTTTTTTCAGGGTATCGTTTAGATGAGCAGCCTTGCTTTTACGGTAATTGATTAAATCCTTATTAAAATCATTTCCATTACTTATACCTAAGTTATTAAGGGCGATTGTACGATTGGGAATAAAATTCTCTAATTTAAATGAAACAGGACTTTGACTTCGAAATAATGAAAGGGTACCCGCAACCAGCGCCGAAGTATCGGCGCTAAAGCCATTCAATGATAGATTATTGTCCTCGGCTTTTATATCAAGAACAGACACCTTTCCAAACGAGTTGAGCAAAGTAGAATACTCTCTCGAAAATACTGACACGATTTCTTCTAAGGCATTTAGTCGCAGGTATAAATTACCCGCGTCGCCCCTAATCTTTGTTAGTTGCCGGAGTGATGAAAGCGTCTTCTTAAAGTTGTCCTTAGATGCATCATACGTTCTTATAACATCTTCTATAAGAAAAGGGGTGAAGCTAGCCACCAAGATATTATCAATTACACACCAGGACAGGATTTGCCCTGCAAGATGTACTTCATTAATAGTGATTGAACTGAATTCTCTTGTAGAAAATTTAGAGGACTTATTTTTAATATCACTAAAAAGACTGACAGCTTTTTGGAGCTGAGGATAGAAGACAATAAAATCAAAGTCATCCTTTTTAGTAGCGTGAACTGACAAAAGATAATTAGCTCCGGGGGAAAGCAAAGTAAATACGTCGTCTCTTAAAGAATCAATTGCTTTGTTGTATAGCGAAGCCTTATTGAAGACGGTCCAAACGGCAGTTTCTTTCGTCTTCTCGATACAGCTTTTGCAGTTATCACTTTCATACACTGCCAATGCATCAGAAGGAACAAGATCCCATGCCCCAATAGCCCTATTCTTTAAATTATGTGTATAAAGAAAATAGCCACCTAACATTAGGAGCACTATACCAATAGTGATGAGTAACGGGAGCTTCTTCAAAGAATATTTTTGCGTGTGAAGATACAGGTGACGATATCAATTGACAACTGAACGACAGAGATATCGGAATATTACTAAAAACAAAAGAGCTATGCGAGGATATGTTCCATACTGAAGTTAATCCTGTTTTCTGACCCAGCTACCAGATTGGACCAGCTACAAAACAAAAAAGCCTTGCAGAGGATATCTGCAAGGCTTATGTAATAAAGATAGGCGACGACTTACCTCCTCCGATAGGGATCGGGATTATCCTGGTACCATCAGCGCTGGTGGATTAATTACTTTATTCGATATGGGAAGCGATAATCTAATGTTAAACTGTAGAACCTACTGATTCCTATTCCTTCATTCAGTTAATTCTGTTTTGTGACAAGCCAGAGCTGCTACCAAAACAAAAAAAGCCTTGCAGAGGATATCTGCAAGGCTTATGTAATAAAGATAGGCGACGACTTACTCTCCTCCCGATAGGGATCGGGATTATCCTGGTCCTATCAGTGCTGGTGGATTAATTGCTTTATTCGATATGGGAAGCGATAATCTAATGTTAAACTGTAGAACTTACTGATTCCTATTCCTTCATTCAGTTAATCCTGTTTTGTGACCAGCCGGACCAGCTACAAAACAAAAAGCCTTGCAGAGGATATCTGCAAGGCTTATGTAATAAAGATAGGCGACGACTTACTCTCCCAGGTGTTATCCT
>NZ_JAHESD010000043.1 GCF_018598585.1 Chryseosolibacter indicum | reverse complement strand
ATTTTTCAGGGTACCAGGATCACCCATTTCATGGAACCAATCAAAGGTAGCAAGGTCAACAAGGGTATCAATCTGATCCGTTTCAGCTAGCAATCTTATCCATAAGACAAATCGTCCCAAATTCGATGGCATGGAGCGCTGCAACACTTCTGCAAGAGTTTGCTTTATACGGATCCGAACATAACCAGGAGTTTTTTGAAAGATCTCATGTTCGAGCCCTCTGAAAATATCATGTAGTTTAATTTCGCCACTTATGGAATGTTCGAGTATTCCATATCGATCCAACTCTTTTAACGAAGAAGAAACGAGGCCTTTGTCCTTTATTATCACTTCGCTTATCTCATCAATTTCTGCAACTGAAAGAGGTACGTCCACCAAACTAAGGATACCTATCACCTGCTGAGCCTGCTGGGAAAGCTGCCTAAAAGTTTTTGACAGAATCTGGCTTCGTGATGTAATCTCGTTGATGAATGATTTTGCGCTTCCCTTATAAGATCCTACCATTACCTGTACTGCATTTTTCACAAAAAGCGGTAAGCCAAGTGTAAGGTCTTTAATTTCTTTAGTCGCATCAGTATTAACAGAGCATTTGGCATTTTTAAATTCCTGAGCTATTATATCTGTTGTCCAACCTTTCAGTTCCTCAGATGTAATACCAAGTGTTGTTTCAAGCAAGCTCAACTCTGACCAAGGCTGTGCCAGAAGCGTAAACTTAATATTATGAGTAACTTCTACTAAAGCTTTTAAGGTATCTACCTTTAGCAGATGAACGTTGTCCAAAAAGACATTTACATTTATTTCTTCCTGACCAAAATGATTGTCTATAGCGCTTAACATGTCAATGCCAGACTTATTACTCAAGATTGAGGCAACAGTTCCTGTGGCATTATTTCCTAAAAATTGAGCTGCAAGTTCCCTCGCCAAAGAACCTGCCAAGGCAGATTTTGGGACGTTGCTAACATCAAAATATGCACCCACATCAGGTATATGCAGAAAAGCTTGTGCTGCCCATGCCGTTTTTCCTGAACCTGAAACGCCTTTTATTAACCTTATTTTATTATTTGATTGAACCAAAGGTTCATTTTGATGCAGCTTATAGTTTTGCGGTACTTGTGGAAGATTTTTCAATTGCACGACGAACCGGTCAAGAAGAGAAGACACTTCTTCGACTTCAATATTCTGTCTATTAGAAGTAGTGGCTGCATGCTGAATTCTTGACGTTAGTTTCCATACAAGTTTTTCGGAAGCTGTAGCACCCAATGGCATTTCCGAGACATTATCAGCACACCATTTGAGACCTTGCATAAGATCTGGCCAGGCAGGTGGTAGGTGGTCATCAGCTTTTTTAGACTTAGGAGTTTGTATTGCAATATCTTTCGGCCAAAACGGATGTTGCACATTCGTTGTCAATCCGTTGTCTAACTCGACATTCGTAATGATAACAAATTGAGGATTCCCGGATCTGATTCCTTCAACGTGTTCTTTTCGGAAACTCTCAAATTTATCAACTGATCCTTTTATATCATCCCATTGCAACAGATTGCTGGACGTCTTTATATGTAAGTAGAGCCTTTTGTCAGGCCAAATAAGATCTATATCCTCATCATTATTAACAACAAGCGTTTTAGCTCCGTTTCTCTTCAGCGTGATAAGACAAGCTACACCATAAACATGTTGATAAAGAAAGCCTCTATGTGCTTCCTCGACTTTTTGAATTTGTTTTGGATCGATAGGTGAACTGGAAGGCAAGTTATTACTCATAAGAAGGCAAAATTAGTGAGTTAACTGCGCAATTTAAGATTAAGTTCTTTTAAGCGGCCTAAGTAAAATTCTTATTGTTAGTAAGGTAAAGGTATTCTCGCTAAACCGTCACTATTCGCTTATGATCCTGTAATTGTAAAGTAACTCACGGTAAACCGGCAGAAAATACTCGTGATCCCTATGGTCTTCCAATGTTATGAAATAAAAAAAATCCTAACAGCCGTTATTGTCAGGATTTTGATAGTGCGCTCGTAGGGATTGCTCATACCCTCAAACCTTGCCGCACAACCCCTCGTGATCCTTATGATCTTCCATGCTATAAAATAAAAAATCCTGACAGCCGTTATTGTCAGGATTTTGATAGTGCGCTCGTAGGGATTACTCATACGCTAAGCCATGCGCTACGGCCCTCGTGATCCCTATGAGCCGGACTGCTCTAAAACAAAAGGTCCTGTTATCCAAGAATAACAGGACCCTGTTAGTGCGCTCGTAGGGATTCAAACCCCAAACCTTCTGATCCGTAGTCAGATGCTCTATTCAGTTGAGCTACGAGCGCGTTTAATCGTTGTTGAGTACGATTAATTTTAGGACTGCAAATGTAAAGAATAAATTCACTCAACCAAATAAAACGGTTTGGCCCTGCCAACAAAAAACTTATTTTTGGGCCTGTTTATAAGAAAAAATTACGGTATGATTCAAAAATTTCCGTTCATATTGCTCCTTTCAGTTTTGTCACTGACGGTTCAAGCCCAAACTACAGAAACTCCTAAAAAGACTGGCCGTCCTGACATCCCTGGTACTTTTCTCGTTGACCTCGGCATAAACAGGACAACGGAGAGCATCGGGAACCTGAAATACGGTTTCTGGGGATCACGTACTATAAACGTTTATTACCTATATGACATGCGGATAGGTAAGTCTAAATTCAGCTTCCATCCAGGAATCGGTCTTGGAATGGAGCGATTCAAACTAAATTCAGCCGGAAGCCTTCAAAATCCGACATTAGCTTTTGATGCTGAGGGAAATACAAGGTTTGCCAGCGCTGCTGCGGTCATCTATGATGCTGACAGTCTGGGACAGATTAATTGGTCAAGCAGCTACTCCACCAAAAAATCGATGATGATCCTAAATTACCTCGATATTCCTTTAGAACTAAGATTTAGTTTAAAGCCAGAAGATCCAAGCCGAAGCTTTAAAATAGGAATCGGAGGTCGTGTAGGGTATCTTTTAAGTTCAGGTACGAAAATCAAATACAAAGAAAACGGTGAGTTGAAGAAACTTAAGAATAACCAAGATTTTAACCTTTCACCTATCCGCTATAGTGCTTCCTTAAGAATTTACTTTGGTAACTTTAATCTCTTTGGATATTATAATCTCAATCCATTGTTCGAAAAAGACAAAGGACCTTTTGCTACAGAAGCAGGAACGTATACTATTGGCATTTCATTGATCAGCTTCTAAGCACGAGCAACTTATTATTTGACATTTTACTTCAGATGAAAGTCCTCTATACGAGGACTTTTTATTTTATATGCAGCTTTCAAAGACGCTAAATCTTTTTATTGGGTAATTAAAATTATGAGTGCCTGCGATAAATTTAGCTTTACATAAGAGGCTTCAAATTCTAACTATCCGATATGAATTACTCCCTTTATGGAGGGAGTTATAAATAAAAAGAGGAGAACAAGCCTCCTCTTTTATTTGCCGGGGGTGAAATATAAATTACTTACCCATCTTCTCCATTTCCTTCTCGAAAGTCTCTTTGAACTTTTCGTAATCATAATCAATTTTCAAACGCTCATCTTTTGATAAACGCTCGTTGTATTTTGACACGAGGTCATCAGCTGAAAGTTCTATGGCTACGTATGTCTTATAGGTACCTTGTTCTGTTCTCATTAACTTCTCGCATTTAGTTACAATACCAGACAATGTCTGATCTACAACTTCGCGATTAAGGCTCTCGAAGCGCTCCTCAACTTCTTCTTTATTATTCATTTCACGAGAGTTAACATAGTTGTCTGTAACTGTTTTTACAGTTGTTTGAATAGCTTGTGCAAGTTCGTTACGTGCATTTGTTAAAGCTTTTTTCTTTGATGTTACCTGGTCCTGGCTTTCACCAATTGAATTAGCACGGAAAAACTTAGAAGTAGTAAAATAATCTGGTCCTGAGCAAGGTACTACAACTTCAACTTCTCCTTTAGGAGCTTTCTCTTTGCTTTTACAGCCAATCATAAAAAGACCAGCTAGTGCAGCTAACATTAAAGATGAGTAGGATAAATTTTTCATAATCTAGTGAGCAATTAAGTTTTATTAGTTAGTTACAATTTAAGTACCAATTTTTTTTTTGATTGTGATTCGTTATTGGAGCACGGTAGCAATTAATTCTTTCACCTTCTCCTTTTCGAGTGTTTCAAGTGCTTTATTATATGCATCAACACTTGACTTATCATAATCCAATCCGTAGCCTTTCACACGATCCAACGTAGTGTTATAGATTTCTTTCTCTTCCTTAAGAGCCATTACTTTAATAACACTGGTAAGGTAAGTTATATGAATACTTCCAGACACAGAGCCTTTTTCCGCATCAGCCTTTACATCAAACCATAGGTCTGCTGTCTTTTTATCCTCTGTAAATTCAAATCCATTATTGGAAAGTATATTCTTAAGCTTATTTGTTATCTGAGAGTTGGATTTATTACTTCCAAAGATCTTTTCATCTGCAGAAAGAAACACTACTGGTCTTTGTACCTTCAGCATTACCTGCGCCCTTGGTACATTTAACGTTTTGGCAATAAGGGCATACACAGGTGAAGAGCTTGTTCCGCTTAATGCATCAACATCTACTTTTACCCCTATGATTTGTTCTATTTCTTTTGAGCCTATTTTATTAATAAGAATCTTAGCAGATCCTTTTTCATCAGCTTTAAATTGAGGGAATATATCACCTTCACCCTTTTCAAACTCTGCTTTTAATGGAAGGCTAGCTACTGGCCGGCCATCTTTATACATTGCAGTTGCTATAACTGCATGTTCTGACTGCTTAACCCTACGATTCAGTACTATCTCACTGGGTGTTACCTTTACATTAATCTTGTCTAATGTACGTTGTATTGAAGCATAGGTTTCGTTAACAAGAAGTATGTCCTGCCCGTCGATATTAACACGAATGGGTTCTCCCAAATATTTTTCTACACTTCTGAATGCCTGAAAGTAATAGCTTACTGCTTGAAGATGTTCGTTTTGTGCTTCTGATTGTCGCGCTTTCCTGAAATAATCAGTTGCCAAGGTCACTGCATTTCTCTTTTGCTCTTCCTTAATCTGTTTGTACCTAGATATAGAAAGTCGGTAATAAACCCAATAGTTACTCGCGTCCTCCCACGCATCAACAAGTTCGAACTCTTCAATATCATCGGCAGCTGTGGTTTGGATAATCTGCTCGTATTGCTCCTGAACTTTCTTATCAGCCTCCATAAAGCTGAGTACGGAAGTACTTGAAACATTTACCTTTATTTGAGAAATAAGATCATCCAGTGCACTTTTCTTAGCAGACTGTATGTAGTTATTAGAGCCATCTTTAGCACTATGACCAATACCAGTATAATAGCCACTTTGGAATGGTTGTGTTTTAAGCCATGATGGTTTCAAAGCCTCAGGATCTGGTTGTTGTACCTTAGGGCTGCAGGCTGCAACGAAAATTAAAATGGTAAAGATGCGCTTCACAAAATAAACGTTTGGGGGTTAGCGTTTCACAATCCACATCTGTGCCAAAAATACGAAAACAAAACAGGTTTAAGATTTTGACTATTGCTTTTCGGCTATATTATTTAACTTTAAACAAACGGATGTAAGATGAGAACAATAATAAGTACTATTTTTTTGGGAATTGCGATGCTTGCGTGCCAGGAAAACGAATCAGAAACAAATGATTTAACCGGAAATGAAGTGGTATACGCATTAAGTCCTGGTTCCGTATACACTACCCCTGGAACTGTTACCTTTAAAGAAAGGAAAGACGGTACAACTCTTATAGTGCTGAATCTTCAAGGCACAGAAGGAAATGCCAAGCATCCTGTACACTTGCACCTGGGTAACATTTCTGCTCCCGATGCTGATATCACTGCATTACTAAATCCGATAACCGGTAAAACCGGTAAAACCGGTAAAAGTGAAACACTATTGACACAACTTGCTGACGAAACTTCTATTACCTATGAACAATTAATAAAGCTGAATGCTTGCATTAAAGTGCATCTTGCTGAAGCTGGTCCTGATAAAGATATTATTCTTGCAGGAGGAAATATCGGAAAGGCAGCCCTTGACGCTTCTTCGGGAAGAAGTACAATGGCGGTCTGCAAGAGCGAATAATACATTTACGTCTTTTCTGATTAAGAATGAAATAACACGAGCATTGAAGTAATGCTGGTTGCAAGCCCTAAGATACTACCCCATAATACTTCTTTTAAAGAGTGAGCACCAACCTGTATACGGGATGACATAATAAATCCCGTAAGAATAATTGCTATGATAGAAGGATAAAACAACGTATTAACTTCTGTCATTTTATTTAAGAGTATAAGAATACCGACAATCCCCCAGGCTGCAACGCTATGAATACTGATTTTTGCAAAACATGTGACAAGGGTTGATACTACAACAAGCAGGTCAATCACGATCATGAGGCGCAAAAAATTGTCGTTAATACTTATGCGGGTTTTCGTATAAAAAAGATAGGTAATACAGACATAGATGATTGAAATTAAAAAGAAAGGTATAATGCGCTCCTTTCTATCCTGCATTTCGAATGACTTCAATGTTCCAAATGCTTTAAGTATGCCGATGTTAAGTACCGGAAGCAGGAAAGTAACTATAAAAATAAGACCTATAAACAGATCATGCGATGCAGGAGGAATGGGCTCCAGCGCTGTGGGAAGTAAATTGGAAAGCAGAAAGAACAAATAAGTTGCTATGAGCAGAGGATGAAAAACGTATGCTAGAATGCGCGACAAAGTATTCAACTTAGATCTCCTTTCTTAAACGTGCAACGGGAATATTTAACTGCTCACGATATTTGGCAACGGTTCTGCGAGCTATGTTGTAACCTTTTTCGTTGAGTATTTTCTCAAGCTTATCGTCTGACAGCGGTTTTGCTTTATCTTCCTTATCGATAATATCTTTAATAATCTGCTTCACTTCCCGGCTACTTACTTCTTCCCCTGAGTCGGTACTAATGCCCTCGGAGAAGAAATACTTCAAAGGATAGATACCAAAATCAGTCTGAACACTCTTACTGCTTGCTACCCGAGAAACTGTTGATATATCCATATTAATCATGTTGGCTATATCTTTCAGGATCATTGGTTTTAATTTTGTCTCATCCCCCTCAAGGAAAAAGTCGTACTGAAAGTCAACAATGGCTTTCATTGTACGAAGCAGGGTTTGTTGTCTTTGTTTTATTGCATCAATAAACCACTTTGCAGCATCAAGCTTTTGCTTAACGAAAGAGACAGCATCCTTTAGTTTCTTATCGCGCTTATCACTTTTATCGTAAGCTTTAAACATTTCTGAATACGAACGGCTAATGCGAAGTTCAGGTGCATTACGACTATTAAGTGCTAACTCAAGTTTGCCATTATTATTGGAAAGAATAAAATCAGGAATAAGGTATTGATTCTTAACCATGGTGACTGTGCTACCTCCTCCTGGCTTCGGATTCAACTTCACTATCAGCTCAAGAGCATCTTTCACAAACTCCTCATCTTCTATATCTAGCTTCTTCTGTATCTTCTGATAATGTTTCTTAGTGAATTCATCAAAACATTCTTCAATGATCTTCTTGGCAACTACAACATCGATATTGTGACCGTTATCCATCCGGTCGAGCTGAAGCAGAAGACACTCCTGCAAAGACCGCGCTGCAATTCCTGGTGGATCAAAAGTCTGAATCTTTTTGAGAACAGCTTCAACTTCTTCAGGTGTAGTATCAATGCCTTGAGAAAAGGCAAGATCATTTACAATTGAATCAAGATCTCTCCTGATGTACCCATCGCTTTCTATGCTTCCTATCAATTGCTTTCCTATAACGTACTGTTTATCCTCAAGACCGAGAAAATCAAGTTGGCTCATTAGCTGCTCATGCAATGAGGTAGACATAGGGATGGGCATTTCCTTATCCTCGTCATCGTCTCCATCGCCTTGCATCTTATAGCCGCTGTAATCGTCGTCGGCTAAATAATCTTTAATATCTACTTCCTCATCTGCCTTTGAGGATTCCTGTTCCTGAAAATCTTCCTGCGGTTGAACATCTTCAGGTCCTTCCTGGTCATCTCCCTGCTCAAGAGCTGGGTTTACTTCGAGTTCCTCCTGGATCCGGGTTTCCAGCTCTGCCGTAGGAACCTGCAACAGCTTAATGAACTGTATCTGTTGCGGCGACAGTTTTTGTTGTAATGATTGGCTTAAACCCAGTTTTTGCATCTCGAAATTTTATCTCTCTATTATGGTAAAATATAAAAGGATAACGCAAAGTTATCAAATCACTCCATTAATAAAACCACTATAAACAGCCTCAAAGTTCAATTTTGAGGGGATCCTAATGGTTTTCAAACGCTTTCCTTACCTAAAACAAATACCGGGCTAGAAATGATTCTTTACCAGCAATCACGGATTAAACTATGAAAATCATTAAGTTTTTTCGTTTTTTGCCATCCCTAAATAATTAAGCAGTATTCCTTAACTATTTAAAGAGGTAAACAGAACAACTGTTATGAAAAGAATAAAAATCAAACAATTGCTGGTAACAGAACCAAAAGGACAACAAGTTACCGTTCAGGGATGGGTACGTACATTCAGAAACAATCAGTTTATAGCCATAAATGATGGCTCTACTATTCAAAACATCCAGGCAGTTGTTGATTTTAATAATACTGAAGAATCGTTACTGAAAAGGATTACTACGGGAGCTTGTATTTCTGTAACAGGAGAATTAATACCTTCTCCTGCCAAAGGGCAGACTGTTGAAATTAAGGCAGCACAAGTTGAGATTCTCGGGGATAGTGATCCTGAAAAATTCCCGCTGCAGCCTAAGATGCACTCTCTTGAGTTATTACGTGAGATCGCGCACTTAAGATCGAGGACAAATACGTTCAGTGCAGTGATGCGCATTCGTCATGCAATGGCTTATGCTATTCATAAGTTCTTTAACGACCGCGGTTTTTATTATATCCATACCCCCATTATTACAGGGTCTGATGCTGAAGGCGCGGGTGCCATGTTTAGGGTTACAACACTTGATGCGAATAACCCTCCTAAAGGGGAAGATGGAAAAGTTGACTTTAAGGAAGACTTTTTTGGAAGAGAAACAAACCTTACAGTATCCGGACAACTTGAAGGAGAAACTTACGCGTTGGCTCTAGGTGAGATTTACACGTTTGGGCCAACCTTCCGTGCGGAAAACTCCAACACAACCAGACATCTCGCGGAGTTCTGGATGATAGAACCAGAGATGGCCTTTTATGACATAAATGATAACATGCAACTGGCTCAGGAGTTCTTGCAGTACTTGGTACGTTATGCGCTAAAGCACTGTGCTGAAGATCTTGAGTTCCTGAATAAGAGAGCCCAGGAAGAAGAGCAGAGCAAGCCACAAGACCAGCGGAGTGAACTTAGCCTGCTTGACAGATTAAAATTTGTATCGGAGAATGATTTCCAACGCTTAAGCTATACAGAAGCGATTGAAATATTAAAGAACTCTACCCCTAATAAAAAGAAGAAGTTCCAATACCTGATTGATCAATGGGGTGTAGATCTTCAGTCTGAGCATGAGCGTTTCCTTGTTGAGAAGCACTTTAAAAAACCGGTTATTCTATACAACTACCCTGCAGAAATCAAAGCCTTCTACATGAGACAAAATGAAGACGGCAAAACAGTTGCGGCAATGGATGTATTGTTCCCCGGTATCGGTGAAATTATTGGTGGCTCACAACGTGAAGAACGTTATGAGCGCCTTTTAAAAAGAGTACAGGAGTTAAACTTACCTGAAAAAGAATTGTGGTGGTACATGGACCTGCGCAGGTTTGGCTCTGCCCCGCATAGTGGATTTGGACTTGGTTTTGAGCGTCTGATCTTATTTGTTACCGGAATGACCAACATCAGAGATGTAATACCTTACCCACGTTTCCCAGGTAATGCTGAATTTTAGAAAACAACCATTCTTTTACTGCTTAAACGCAAGTAAAGGAATGGTGCTATGAAAGGCCATCTTTCTTGTTATGCTCCTGTCAAAAAGTTTTTCATAAAAAGTAGTTTGATGGGTAAACATAGCAAGAAGGTCAGCCTTTGAAACATCAATGTATTGTTGGATTGCTCCGTCAATATCAGTATCTACCGTTACAATGGTAACGATGTTTTTATAACCGGTATTTGTAACTGCCTTCTCAATTCTTTCTTCCACCGAAGTTATATCTCTTCCGTTTTTCATTACATGCAGTACATGAACTATTGAACCAAACCTTTCAACGTAAGGAATAAGTATTTCAAGCTCTCTTTCAATATGTTTTAAGTCAGTTGCATAGATTACATTTCTAAAGGCTTTGAAGTGTGCTTTTTCCGGTACAGCAAGTACAGGTACATGACTGTTATCAATAACGGTGGTGGTATTGCTTCCAAGAATCGCCTTTTTTAAACCTCCCGCTCCTTTTGTGCCCATTACAATGAGACCGGTGCGTAGCCGTTTTGAATTCTTTTTGACGATTTCGTTAAAAGATCCGGCCCGCGAGATCCGACATCTAACAGCTGTTTTAGCTTTAACATGTTTATCAACTTCCTGTAAAAACGTTTCAAAATTCTCTTTTGCCGTACGGAGTATGTGACGAGAATTGTTTTTTCTGGCAATGGTAGAACGAACTGTATCCTGCATTTCGATGGCATGCAAAAGTGTTACGTTACCGTCAAGTTTATTTGCAATACGAATAGCATATTGGGCTGCTATTCTAGAAAGTTCAGAGAAATCAGTAGGAACAAGAATATTTACCATTTAGGTTTATAAGTTCAAACCTCAAAATAGTTTTTTTTCATAATCTTCCTTTAATTTTCAGTTTTTAAATCAAGAATGACAACGAAAACTTTCGCCAGTGATAATTATGCAGGCGTTCATCCTGAAGTGATGGAAGCTTTAATACGTGCGAATCAAAATCACGCCGGCTCTTACGGAGCTGATGTATATACACAAGAGGCCATTAACAAATTTAAAAGCTTCTTTGGTAGTAACATTGAAGTCTTCTTTGTTTACAATGGAACAGGAGCAAACGTACTGAGCCTTCAAAGCGCAACGCAATCTTTTAATTCTATTATCTGTTCAGATCTTGCTCACATCAACGTTGATGAGTCTACAGCTCCGGAGAAATTTTTGGGATGTAAACTTGTTACCATTCCTACCAAAGACGGAAAAATCTATGCTGATCAGATTGAAGCTAGAATTCAACGTATTGATGATCAGCATCACCCACAGGCGAAGGTTATTTCAATATCACAATCAACTGAGTATGCAACTGTTTACACTATTGAAGAACTAAAAGCAATTTCTTCTGTAGCAAAGAAGTATAATCTATACTTTCATATGGATGGCTCGCGAATATCAAATGCCGCTGTGAGTCTCAATGCAAACTTTGCTGCGTTTACAAGAGACGTAGGTGTTGATGTTCTTTCTTTTGGAGGAACAAAAAACGGAATGATGTTCGGCGAAGCAATAGTATTCTTAAATAGCAAACTTGCGGAGAACTTTCGCTTTATAAGAAAACAAGGCATGCAGCTCCATTCGAAGATGCGTTTTATCAGCGCTCAGTTTAATGCCCTACTTGACAATGATCTTTGGAGAAAAAGTGCTTCTCACGCTAACAATATGGCTAAATATCTGGAAACAGCATTAAAAGGTATTCCAGGAGTTAAGCTTACACAGAAAGTAGATGCTAATGGCATTTTTGCTATAATGCCTGAAGGAACAATTGAAGAGCTTCAAAAAGAAGCTCACTTTTATATCTGGAATGAAAGAACTTCTGAAGTAAGGCTAATGTGTGCTTTTGACACTACCAAGGATGATATTGATCGTTTTATTGAAAAACTGAGGCAATTAACTCGTGTTTAACGTTTAAGGAATTTAAAGGCACCTTTGAATTTGGAGTCATCATCTTTTACTGCTAAAAGATAATAGCCTGCTGCAAGGTCTTTAACTCTTACACGAATTCTATGCTCATCTATGATTTCAGTCTCAATAGGCATAGGATTACCTAAGATATTATGTACGGCAACCCTTACTTTACCAACTGGTAGATGCTGAATGGTTACATCCAGGTATTCGACAGCTGGATTTGGAAAAAGCTCTACGCTTTGTGCTGCACTTACTTCAGGAGAATATGAATTCTCCGGCTGTGACTGTGCCAGACCCAAGTGGGCCATACAGCCTATTATTATAATACCGAAGAACTTTACTAAACGCATATTTACCTTTATTATTACAATATACGACAAAATTCAGACCAAAGTTAGCCTCATCAGCCGTTTTATATTGTTTAGATGCCTAAACTCGGCAAAAAGTTTAAATAGCTAAAGTAATTTTATGCCCTTAAGAGCTTTTTGTAGGCCAATGGTAGGAAATCAACGACGTCTGAAGCAATAAGACCGCTCATTCCACGTTCCTGGGCCACCAAATCAGCGGAAAGTCCGTGAAGATATACCCCAATAATTGCTGCTTCAACGCTGTTGTAGGATTGTGCTACCAAAGAAGTTAATACGCCCGTAAGTACGTCACCTGTTCCTCCTGTAGCCATTCCCGGGTTTCCTGATGAATTAAAGTAAATCTGCCCCTCAGGAGTAGCAACGGACGAATTCGCTCCTTTAACAATAATTATTGATTTTAATGATGCAGCGAGCTGTTTTTGCTTTTCAAGGCGCTCAAAATCATTTTTCCATTCACCCACCAGCCGTTCGAACTCCTTTGGGTGTGGTGTTAGAATACTGTTTTCAGGTATAAGGTGAAGAAGCTCGCGTTGCGAGGACAGGATATTTAATGCATCGGCATCAATAACCAACGGCTTCCTAAATTGCTCCAACACTTTGGCAAAGGCCTTGATGGTAGGCTCTTCTTTTCCAAGCCCGGGTCCAATGCCAATAACATTGTATTTTGATAAGTCGCCGGGCCGGGTAAAGATCTCTTCTGAATCATCTACCAGAGCCATTGCCTCCGGCACCGCTGTCTGTATAATCTGATAACCACATTTTGGAATATGAACAGTTAGCAGTCCAACACCAGCTCGTAGTGTGGCCCGTGATGACAAAACACATGCACCCATCTTCCCATAACTTCCTGCTATTAACAACGCGTGACCAAAGGTACCTTTGTGACTAAATTTTGAACGCGGTTTTAAAATTCTACGAACAGCTTTTTGGGTGATGTAAAAGTTATTGGTAGCAGATTCACGCAATCCCTGTTTACTTAAACCTATATCAACAACCGACCATTCACCTGTGTATTTATAATTTTCGGGTAGAAGGAAAGCAAGCTTTGGAAACTGAAAAGTAATTGTAAAGTCGGCCTTTACTATTTCACCAGTCGATGGTTTATCGGCCATCAAGCCAGAAGGAACATCGACAGATATTGTTAATGCCTCTGCATTATTAACAGCAGCAATAACTTTGGCATATACACCTTCCACTGGTCTTGATAGGCCCGAACCGAAAAGAGCATCAATTAAAATATCGAACTCCTCAAACAACGCTAACTCAACTTCATTGCTTATTTCTATGATCTTGAGTTCTCCCTGTATGCGCTCATGATTAACTTTAAAATCTTCTGTTTCACTGCCTGTACCTTTTACGATGTAAACCGTCACAGGGTAACCCCAATCTTTCAACAGCCTTGCAATGCCCAGTCCATCACCACCGTTATTGCCGGTGCCGCATACGATACCTATTTTCTTTGTTGCATCTATACGCGGAGTAAACCAATTTACAAAAGCACGACAAGCCCGCTCCATCAGATCAATAGAAGCGATAGGCTCCTTTTCTATGGTAAACTGATCCAGTGTTTTAATCTGTTTTGTGTCGAGTATCTTAAGCATAGGCGAGAACAACTGGGCCTTAAATTATTGTATATTTGTTTAAATGCTTTCTGGTTTATGGAATATTTAATCAAGACAAAATCGATTGGCGACATGACTGAGGAGCAGTTTTTTCAATTCTGCCAGGAAAACGATTCTATCAAATTCGAAAGAAATGCAAATGGTGAAATATTAATTACGGCCCCAACAGGATCAGACACCTCCTCTTTTAATAGCAATCTTAATCTGGAAATAGGAACTTGGAACAGAGAAAAAAAGCTGGGAATTGTTTTTGACTCTAATGCCGGTTTTACCTTGCCCAACAATGCCGTTCGATCTCCCGATGCTGCCGTTATTACCAACGAAAAATGAGCTCGTGTTCCTAAAGAAGACACAAAGCGATTTGCACATATCTGCCCTGATTTTATTGCTGAGATATTATCCGGAAGTGACGATGCTAAATCCCTTCAGGATAAAATGAAGGAATGGATAGACAACGGTTGCCAATTAAGCATGGATGATCAACCCGAAGAAGAAAGAAACTTTTATCTACAGAAAAAATGGCGAAGTTGAAGTAAAGCCGTTTACTGAAGTCTTAACGGGTGAAGATATCTTACCAGGACTTGCCATTAACCTTAATGAATTATTTTCGGAAGACTAACTACCGATCTACCTCTCCCATCACCACGTCAATGGTTCCAATAATAGCAATAAGATCGGCTATTAAAATGCCCTTGGCCATTTCCTGAAGAACAGAAAGATTAACAAAGCTGCACGAGCGGCACTTACAACGGAAGGGCACATCGCTTTTACCATCTGCACGAAAATAAAAACCCAATTCTCCTTTTGATCCCTCTCCCCTGATGTAGAAGTCCTGTGCTTTAGGTCTTATCTTCTTTGGTACCAGTGCATGCGGATCGAAATCGCGGGTCCGTTTATGTTCTTTGGTGAGCTTATCAAGACATTGTTCTATAATCTTTACAGATTCGTAAATCTCCTGCATGCGCACCCAGGTTCTATCCCAGCAATCGCCTAATGCCCCCATCTTGCCTTCTCCTATCGGGATATTAAAATCGAGCTCCGGATATACCGAGTAGCCATCTACTTTACGCAGGTCTAATCGCAAGCCTGATCCGCGAAGTATAGGCCCCGTAACCCCGCAATTAATAGCAAGATCAAGAGGAAGGATACCAACGTTGGCAGTACGGTTTACAAAGATTTTATTATTGATTAGTATATCTTCAAGTTCCTGGAGCTTCGGCTTTATATAGTTTACAAACTCACTACAACGTTCTTCAAAACCAACAGGCAAATCATAAAACAATCCACCTATCCACATGTAGTTGTAAAGCAATCTTGAGCCACTTGCCCATTCCAACATACGAAGGATGTGTTCCCGATCGCGCATGATCCAAAAGAAAGGCGTGAAGGCTCCAATGTCCATCCCATATGTACCAATAGCAATAAAGTGAGAAACTATCCTGTTAAGTTCTGCCATTAACACCCGGATATACTCTACACGTTTAGGAATCTGATCTGCTATACCAAGCATGCGCTCTACTCCCATTGCATAGATGTGTTCGCAATTCATGGCTGCTACATAATCCAGGCGATCAACAAAAGGAATTACCTGGTTATACGGAAGGTTCTCAGCATGTTTTTCAAAGCAACGGTGCAGATATCCGATATGCGGTACTACTTCTTTAATAATCTCACCATCCATTAACACTTCAAGCCTTAGCACACCATGGGTAGACGGATGCTGAGGGCCCAGATTGATGACCATCTCCTCCGAATGCAAATCTTCTGCTTTGAACTTATTAGGTTCAGAGAGTTTTAGTCCATTGGGCTTAGGCTTAAATTGTATATCGGAAAATGACATATTCGCTAGGGATTAGGAGTTGGACATTGGTCAATAGTCATTGGGAGTAAGAAGTTTAGTAATCTACCTTAATGCTGCGGTAGTATTCCTGTTGTTTATAATCCTTTCGGAGAGGATGTCCTTCCCAGTCGGCAGGAAGAAGTATTCTTCTTAAATCAGGATGGCCCTTTACTTTAATACCAAACATATCATACGCTTCACGTTCATGCCAGTTGGCTGTCTTCCAGATATCGGTTAATGTATCAACTTCGGCATTGTCTCTAGGTAAAACAACTTTAAGCCCTACTTGAAAATTAAACGGTATCGAATAAAGATTATAGACAATCTCTAATGTGCCAACTTGCGGCCCATTATCAATTGGTGTTATGCACGAAAGCATATCAAAATAAGTTGAAGAATTTTGAAACAACTCCTGACAAACAATTTTAAGATCTTCAGCAGGCACCCTGATGTTTTTTGGTGTAGCGTTTTCATCAACAACTACATCGCCATGCGTGCACGTATCCTTAACGAGCGTAAATACCTGATCAAACGACAACATTTTCTTCTTTGGCTAATAGTTTTTCTACGGCCTTGGGAGCAACTAAACTTTCATTTCTGATCTTTTCCTGCAACTTAAGGAAGCCTCCTATTAATGCTTCAGGTCTTGGAGGACAACCAGGGACATAAACATCTACAGGAATGATCCGATCAACACCCTTTACAACATGGTAACCATGTTGCCAGTACGGCCCTCCGCAGTTAGAGCAGGAACCCATAGACACAACATAGCGAGGCTCCGCCATTTGCTCGTAGAGCCGCTTAATTCGTTCAGCCATTTTAAAAGTTACAGTTCCTGCAACAATCATCACATCCGTTTGGCGAGGTGAAGCACGCGGCGCCATACCAAATCTTTCCATATCATAAGCCGTGGTACCGGTACTCATAAATTCAATAGCACAACAAGCGATACCAAAAGTCATGGGAAACATTGATGATAACCTGGCCCAATTAATCAGGTCTTCCAATTTGGTAAGAATAAATCCACCGTTTTCAAAACGCTGGTCGAGTAATCCCTTCATATTAGTCCTTTGCCTCCGACTGTTTGCCGTTGGCATATCGTTCATTAATATCTTTATAAAACTGAGGAGGAACAGGTGATTTAAATGGCGTAGGCTTCGGAACTGGTTTTATCCAATCCAAGTGGCCATTTACCCACGCATAAGCAAGGCCAAGCGCGAGTATAAGAACAAAGATCACTGCTTCTGCTACAGTAAACCAACCCCACTGGCCCCCTGTTTGTTCCATAAATTCTTTTTTAGCAAAGATCGTTGCCCACGGAAAAAGAAAGATGATCTCCACCTCGAACAAAAGAAAGATAAGCGCTACAATGTAGAACTGAAGGTTAAACTGTGTCCACGCAGAGCTGATCGGTTCCTCACCACTTTCGTAAGTAGAAAGCTTTTCGGCATTAGGGCGGTTAGGACGAATTAACCGGGAGACAAACAATGTGATCACAAGAAAAAGAATGCCCCCAATAATAAACAGGAGTATTTCACCAAACTCTGAGATATAAATCTGATCAGCTTTCACAACGACCAAATATAAGCAAAGAACCAGTTATAAAAAGACGCAAAAAACATGAGTTCAAGAGCTACAACATAACCTTACGGGATATGCCCCTTCACCAGAAAGAATAGGCTGCCGGCAAGAACGGGCCATGAAATAGATAGAACGGCAACCAGGATGGTTTCCATATGGCATCCTTGTCGCTCTCATTGAGATAGGGTCTAGCTAGGGTGGTGGTTCGGTGCAGGTAGGGAAAAAGGCCCTTTTTGCCTAGAAAAACCGTATCTACAGCCTATTTTCCCCGATTTTACACTAATTATCCATAGAATCTACTCTAAACCGCCACTACACCGCCACCACTACTAGATTAAGTGTTTACTTCATAAGAATGGTCAGCCTTAAGTTTGGGTAGGTGTGCCGGCGGCATTTCGTAAAGACAGGTGACAGGAAGCTAGTCATGAAGCGGTCTCTTTTTGATCATACCTCCGCGCGTGTCATTTACGCTGTTTTCGACCATAAAAGCTTCCTCATCTATTTTGGCTATTTCGGTCTTCAGTTTCTGAAGCTCGAGGCGGGTAATTACAGTATACAGCACATCAGTGTCCGTTTCGCGAAGGCCATGTTTGCCATAACCGCTTTTACCTTTTAAAACCGTTACTCCCCTACCCATTCTATTGATAATGGCTTTCTTAATCTCATCGCTTTTTTCTGATACTATAATTACACTCGTGTACTCCTCTATTCCGTGCACTACAAAATCCACTGTCTTAGATGCCACCAGGTAGGTGAGAATGGCATACAGAGCAGTTTCGATACTTACAAAATAAGCAGCAATGGAGAAGATGCCGATATTCAGTATTAAAATAAAATCGCCTACAGTAAGAGTGGTTTTCCTGCTGGTGTAGATCGCCAGTACTTCCGTTCCATCGAGTACACTGCCTCCTCTTATGGAGAGGCCAATTCCTAATCCTAAAAAGAAGCCACCAAATACGGAAATAAGAAGGGTGTCTTTTGTTACTAACGGAAATTGAATCAAGGCGATGACAAGTGCCAGCACAATAATCGCAGTGAGTGTTTTCACTGCAAACATTTTCGAAACCTGTGTGTATCCGATTATAATAAAAGGAATGTTGACAATAACAATAAGGTAGGAAAGGTTGACATCGGTTAGCACACTTAACAACAACGAAATACCTACAGCGCCTCCATCTAAAAATTCGTTGGGCAACAAGAAGCTTTTTAATCCAAAAGCTGCAGACATGATACCTGTTGAAATAAAGAAGAAGTCCTTGATTCTCCGTGCTATGTTTATTCTTTTTACACGAAGCGCATTTAACTTTTGAAACCGTTGTACAGTAGACATTGTATGTAAAATAATAAAAAAGCCACAGACTTCGCTGTGGCTTTTTTATTCACTTTAATTTTATCATTTCTCTTTTGTCAGTCCGGGCTCGCGATTCAGGAATTCGTCATATAATAACGTTTGCCTGCTAACCATTGGAATGTTCCATCCATCGATAAACACATTTGATACTTGTGTTTTTGTTTCAAAAGGATCTCCATCACACACGAATAATGTTGCGCTCTTACCCTGTTCAATAGATCCGAGTCTATCAGCTACACCAAATATTTCAGCAGGAACAATAGTTACAGCTCTTAGTGCTTCTTCGCGTCCCATGCCATAAGCAGCAGCAAATCCTGCATGGTAAGGCAGGTTTCTATAATTAACATTGTCATCTTCTGTCTTAATAGCCACTTTTACACCTGCCTTTCTTAATGAACCAGGATTTGAATAAGGTCTGTCATACTTATCATAATCTCTGGTAGGAAGACTTAATACAGGACCTGCAATAACAGGAATATTGGCCTTAGCTATCTCGTCCGCTACACGCCACCCCTCAGCTACACCAGAAAGAATGACTTTCTTTATTTTCTTTTCACCAACCCATTTAATGGCAGCCTGAATATCTTTCGCTGCATCTACATCAATAATCAAAGTCATTTCGCCACGCACCACTGGTAAAAGTGCTTGCATCTCGGGGTAGTACTGCATTTTTCCCTTTGTTGCGGAGTCAAGCTTGTGATATTCAACGGCTTTGTCCCAAACTTCGTTGACCCGTTGTATTGCTTTATCTGTTGCCTTCTTTATTTCCTCATCGGTTCTTCTGTCGAAGAAACCTCTTCTTCCCGTACGGGGATAATTAAGTACAACGGCCTGAAAGCCTACTGCCATTTGATCTGGTGTGTATCCATGAAGATTTACCAACGCAGCAGTACCAGCAAATAATTCGCCTCCTGGAACGGTAAGTGTTGTGGTAACGCCACTTATTCTTGTTATCGGAATACCTGCAGAGTTAGGATTTATAGCGGTAAGTGCCTTCATCTGTGGAATTACATCTCCAAGCTCAGTAACATCATTTGCTTGTGCCACCTGGCCAAATTCAAATAACCCAGCCTTTGTTCCGCCATCAATCATTCCGGGGTAGATCCACTTTCCTTTACAATCAATTACTTCAGCACCTTGCGGAATCTGCACGTTGGTTCCTACCGCGGCAATCTTGCCGTTACTGATAACCACTGTGCCGTTGTTAATTACACCTTTTGTAATCGTTTCGATAGATGCATTGGTTAATGCATAAGTACCAAACTTTGCTTTTGGGTTCTGCGGATAAGTTGTGCCTGCACAAAGCAAAAGTAAAACTGTAAGAAATCTATATTGTAAGATCTTCATTATTCTTCTAAGTTAGCACCAAAAATATTTTCAAACATAAACTCTGCTCCTTCCATACAACGATCTACCTGGTAATCTTCTTGAAGAGAAACAGCGTCAAGATCTTGCTTAGGATCAACGTAAATCCTCATGTCTGCAGGATCCTTTTCACGGTCAAATCTCACAACCCCATCAACAATAGTCATCATTGGAACGGTGTAAATAGAGAGCGGATGATTGTTGAAGATGGCTATATCTGCCTCCTTGCCTACTTCAATAGAACCAACCCTGTTGTCGATACCTAACTGTTTTGCAGGGTTAATGGTGATCAATGAAAGTGCTTCTTCATCGGTAAGTGCACCGTACTTCTGTGTCTTAGCAGCTTCATGATAAAGATGGCGCATTAGTTCTGCATCATCAGAATTAATGGATGTAACTACACCGTTCTTCGTAAGAATAGCTGCATTATATGCAGTAGAGTAATACACCTCAAGCTTGTATGCCCACCAATCTGAGAAAACAGATGCCATAGCTCCATAAGCTGCCAGCTCAGGTGCAACTTTAAAGCCTTCGTTAACATGTTGAAATACAATTTTCTTAATACCAAAATCTTTGCAGACTTTAAGCAACATCTGAAGCTCATCAGCTCTATAGCTATGGCAATGGATCCAGATATTGCCTTTTAAAATTTCCGCAAGGGTCTCCAATCTTGCATTGTATGCAGGAGGCATACCACGAAAGCCCTTCTGCTGTTTTTGTTTGTTGTAGTTATCCCACTGCGTCATATATTCCTTTGCCTGTGAAAAAGCCTGACGAATAACAAACTCAACACCCATTCTCGTTCTGGGAACAATACCGCTTCCGCCATGTACCCTTGTCGGATTTTCTCCCAATGCAAATTTAATTGTGCGTGGCGCCCCTTCCATTCTCAACTGCTCAGGATCCTTAACTCCATAGCGAAGCTTAAGTGTTTCACACTGTCCACCGATGGCATTGGCTGAGCCATGCATGGCGTGAATTGTTGTTACACCTCCTGCAAGAGCTCTGTATAAAGACATTTGAAATGGATTGATGGCATCTCCTGTAAATACTTCGGAAGTTACAGGGCTTGTAGCTTCATTAATGGCATCAATACCTGCGTGAGAATGAGCATCAATTATTCCAGGCATCACAAACATACCTGTGGCATCTACCACCGAAAAACCTGATGGTGCGCTTATGTTTTTACCTATCTGCGCAATCTTCCCATTTCGTACAAGCACATCTGTAGCCTCAAGTGTACCTTTGGTTACTGTAAGTACTGTTCCGTTTTTTATCAGCATGTTGCCTTGCTGACTTTGTGCCTTTATCTCATTTATAAAAATGGAAAGGCATATCATTAAAATTATCTTCTTCATAATTCAGCTTCTTACCTTTTTGGATCTTTTTTACCTTCTATAGAAAATGAGGTTGAACTGCCAGCGCTTGATGTACCTTTAAAAGTGTTTCCCGCAATGGTTGCCTCTACATTTACTTTCAGTGACTGTCCTTCTGCCTGTGTGGTGTAGCTGTATTTAAGTTTATTACCAGTAAGTTCTATACCTTCAAGAGCAACTGCCTGTGACATACCTGCTCCGGTTATTGACCCTGAATACGTGTTACCTTCTTTGGTAAATGTTACCTTCTCTTCCTGCTTCTGCGCTGCTGTTTGTGTTGTTACAGTCCATGTTCCTGTAATATTAATGCCCGCAGGCACATCTGTTTTGGGTTGTTCTTTAGGATCATATTTATACATAAGTCCATCCACGAAAACATAGCGCACCTTTGCTTTTTCATTAAAATATGGCTTGTCACTGATAACAAGGTTTGCAATCTTTCCCTGATCAACACTTCCGAGGCGATCTGAAAGACCGAGAAGTTGTGCAGGAGATGTTGTTAACGCTGCAAGTGCATCATCTTCTGTTAAGCCTGATGCAATCATTTTACGCAAGTTAGATTGTATATCGGATGTTTTAACCGTGAGTGTTGAGAACCCGAACGGTATTCCTGCCTTTTTAAATGTTGCAGCCTGACCTATATATTGCTTGATAGACTCGGCCTTGCGTTTCTCAAGCGCTTCTTTTTCAGGATCAGCTTTAGCGCTATCATCCTTCTTTGGCTCTTCCTTTTTCGGCGGGTTTTTATCATCTTTTTTATCCTTTTTCTCCTCAGGTAATTCAAGGCTTAAAAACACCTTAGCACCTGCAGCCTTGAGTTTATCAATGGCATCCCAGCCTTCTTTTACATCGCCAACAATCACAGAAAAGCCAAAGTCAGCTTGTAAGGCAAGAACGCGTTGTATATCAAGATACTTGTCAGCCTCAAAAAGCACAGGTAGTTTTTTGTCAATAACAGGATAAAAAGCTTCGAGGCTCCTATCGGACGCAGGGCGATTTAAGCCCGCTTTGTTTGAAGCATATAAAGTTTCGTAGTTCTTAGCAAGTGTTGCCTGACGATACATTTCACGCCATTTGGCCATCACTCCAATTACTGTACTTGGATATACCCTTTGTGCAGGGGCAAGCTCAGAATAGAAAACTGACTTGCCAGCAAGAATCATTTCATCTGCCGTTTTGCCTGTTAAAGAAATGATAGCACCTGTACCTGGAAGCATACCTCCATAAGGAATTACCTGTGTGACAGTAAAACCTGCGGCACGTAAGTCTTCTACGCTTTTGTCTGTTGGGTTTAACGAGGTTCTTACATCCTGGTAAGGTGTAATGCCTGCAATTTCCGGCGAAGGATTGCCTGGATCTTTTGGCCTTTCACGATTTGATTCATCTTTCGGCTTTGTGACACCTGCATGAGACAACCCATCAATGAACCCGGCATATATATGAAGGCTGTCTCCTTTAATTACAATTGCATCAGGAGGAATAGAAACATTTTTTCCTACAGAAGTAATAAGGCCATCTTTGAGGACTATCGTTCCGCGGTCAATTTTTCTACCGGGAGCCTGAAAAATGGTAGCATTTGTGATCGCATAAGTTCGCGAAACAGGGGACAACTCTTTAGGCTCTGGTTGTGACTGTTGAAACTGCGCTTCTGCAAATCCCGCAAAAAGCATAGTAAACAAAACCATCACCCCAAAGCGTTTACAACAGGGTTTTCTCATTCTATTAAGTTTAGGTTTAAATCGAAAAATAGCTTAGAAATACCATGTTTGCATAACCATATACACCAATGGCGATAATGATTAAGTTCTGGCACCAGAGGCAGTTTAAAAGGCAACAATAACGCATTATACAGTTCAGTACACTACTTTAACACTTCAATACACATCTCTTTTATACCGTGAATCTTACTGCCATAATTGTAGCGTATAATGGAGGTAAGAGATAAACATGGTTATGAATATGAAAAAGTTGTTTTTAGGATTAATAACAATCGCCCTTATTGGGAAATCGGCCTACTGCCAGGAAGCTTCAGCATCAATAGGAAAAACGATTGTTGTTAACGAAAAAAATGGGGTGCAACGCTGGAAGACCTCGACACCGACATCTGATTTTAATATTGAACTACGTGGCAAAATTGAACTTACCGACGATGATAAAGACATCAAGAGCATATCTGATGATGGCTACCTTGAAATTAACAAAACCGTTTTTGGAAGTAAGCGCACTGTGATCATTGAATCCCAAGGGGGCGGAAAGGTTAAAAAAGAGTACTATGAGGGCAGAACCAAGATGGGCTGGGAAAATGGCAAAGCCTGGTTAGGAGAAATTCTCCCTGAGCTTGTACGTTCGTCGACCATCGGCGCCGAAGACAGAGTTAACAGGTTTTATATTAAGGGAGGTACAACCGCTGTTTTGGAGGAGATCGAACGATTAGAAGGGGACTACATAAAAGCACATTATGGAAAATTGCTACTCGATAAAAATCTTCCTGCGACGGAAATTCCGAATGTGATTTCGACACTTTCAAATGAAATAAACTCAGATTACTATCTCTCGGCCTTATTAAAGGATAATATAAAAAAGCTGCTGGTAACACCAGAAGCAGCAAATGCCTTCTATAAAGCTACTGAAGATATCAGCTCGGATTACTATAAGTCAATGGTGTTAAAAGACGCATTAAAAAGTTCTACTGCATCACTTCCTCAGATAAAAACAATCCTGCGATCTGCGTCTACCATAAACTCTGATTATTATTTGTCAGTAGTACTTACCTCTTTACTGGAAAGCAAAACACTAGATAATGAAACATTAAATGAAGTTATTGTTACTTCAAAAAACATTTCTTCTGATTACTACAGAACACAGGTTCTTGAAAAAGCACTTAAGAATGGAAGTATTTCCAATACCTCCACTAAAGTTGTTATAGACGCTCTTTCTGATGTTGGGTCCGATTACTACAAGACTTCCGTATTTAATTCATTAGCAGAAAAAACACAGCTAGATCCAAGCTTGCAAATAGATATTGCGAACGTGTTGCGAAACTCAGTAAGCTCTGATTACTATGCATCAATTACGATAACAAAGATTCTGCAAAATCAAAAGCTCAACAACGAATCATTACAACAATTGCTACAAGCTGCAGGCAGCTTAAACTCATCCACCTATGCTTCGAATGTATTTGAAGAATTTGCTAAAAAAGATTTAAGTAGTGCTCAACTTATTCAAATACTAAAGGCGACAGAAACGATAGATTCAGATCATTATCTTTCTTCTGTGCTACAGCGCCTTGCACCACAGGTAAAAACAGCAGATGCGTCTGTAAAAGACGCATACCGTCATGCAGCAAAAAGTATAGATTCTGAAACATATTACGGCAGAGCCTTGAAAGCAATTGAGTAACTAATTCAATATAAGTAGTATCTTAGATTACAAGTTTAAGAAGATGCAAGTGATTTTCCGGAAGTGGACCTTTATCATTACTGTAGGGGCTATTCTCATGGTGCTCTTCTATGGATACCTTTACTTTAGCGAGAGTGGCAAATTTCTTTCTGTTTCAGAAAACCTCAATGGCATCCTGTTAAGCATATTAACAGGAGCAATAGTGAGCTCTTCGATATATCTGGCAAATACTTTACTGGATAGATGGATAGCATGGAAGAATAATTTTGCAGCCAGATTTATTACAGGTTATTTTGTTAACGTAATTATTTCCCTTGCTATTTGTTTAGCTTCAGCAGTTCTTTTCACCAATATTTTTCCTGTAAACGTGTTTGGAAGAGGCCTTTCAGTAAACGATGATGATGTTATTTGGAAGATTGGAATACTCATGCTTGCATCTGTATTCATTTATAAGATAATCTATGCCTTGCTCTACTCTTACCAACATTACGCAGTAGCACAAATTGAAAACTTACAGAACGAAAGAAGGCAATTGGAACTACAGTTTGAAGCACTGAAAGCACAGGTAAGTCCTCATTATCTGTTTAATAGTCTTAATACAATTTCATCGCTTCTATTCAAAGACCTGCCATCAGCGGAGCAGTTTATAAGAAGGTTAGCACAAACCTATCAATATATACTTTCTACTCAGGATAAGAAGTATGTGTTACTAAAAGATGAGTTAGAATTTGTAAAGTCGTATTATTACTTGCTAAGAATACGATTTCAACAACAACTTGATTTGGATATCAATGTGCCTTCGGGTATTATGAATACTAAAATTCCTCCGTTGACATTGCAGATGCTGGTAGAGAACGCAGTAAAGCACAATAATCTTTCAGGCGACAAAAAACTCTTCATTTACATTACAGCGCAAGACAATACATTTTTAAAAGTAATAAATACCAAGACCGAGAGCAGTAAATCAATTAACTCATTTCATGTGGGGCTGGAAAACATTAAAAGACGTTACCAGTTTTTTACCAATACTGCTATACAAATAAAGGATGATGAAAAGTTTATGGTCTCTTTACCTGTTATTCATTCAGCCACTGAGTTTGCAGAACATAAATTCTCAGCATGAGTAAGTTACCATCGGCAGCATTTCATAAAGAAATTAAGCGGTACTTTATCAATAATCCGCTCTTTAGAATAATTGCACCTGTTATTTATGGTGTATTGATCTACCTTTTGATACTTCTGATCAACAATAATGTAACGCAAATCAACGATCTCTTCAGCAGCGAGGAAGTATATGTATGCATTGGCTTATCTTACATTGCATTCGAAAGTATCCGCTTTATTATTATACTGACTCATAAATATCTTAAATCTGATTTTTCACTTTCAAGAATAATTATTCAACTTCTCGTTACAACAGGGTTAACCCTACTGCTTGTTGTTACGTGTCTTAAAATTTATTTCAACACTGTTTACGGATTCAGCATCAGCACCACTCAACTACTGATATTTACGATAATCTTCATTGTAACAGCGTTGCTATATAACGTTCTGTACTTCAGCAATTACTACCTACAGAAAGAAAACACGATAAAAATAAACTCTGAAAAGCAACAACAACAGGTGCTTGAGATGGAAATGATGGAATTTAAAAACGAAATAAATCCGGATCTGCTTTATGAGAGCCTGGAAAGTACTATTGCGCTCATGTATCGGGACATTGATCAGGCAGAGGAATATATTGATTGCCTGGCCAGTACATATCGTTATGTTCTTACCAATCGCTACCAGGAAGTTGTTACTGTGTCAGAAGAGGTTAATGCAGCAAGGAATATTGTAAGACTGCTTAACGAAAAGTATTATGGACAGATAAAATTTAACCCCACTTTTGATGAGAATGAACTGGATGCGGTGTTAGTACCAGGTTCTCTACCTATCATTATCGAAAGTATGGTTAGAAACACCATCGTCACACGCTTTGAACCATTTGTCATTAACTGTTATATTGAGGATGATTATCTTACAGTGCAAGCCAAGCTTAACGAACGGCTAATTCTTCATGAAACAAGTACAAATGCAATAACAAGACTACAGAAGTCTTACACGCTTTACACTGACTTGCCGGTTATCAGGGTAAAAGCATACGACGAAAATTATATTAAATTACCGTTAATACGTATCGCAGAAGAAGTTTGAGAAACCCAGATGAAGGTAATTATAGTTGAAGACGAGGCACCAGCTGCAGAGAAATTAGAACGCTATCTGCTTAAATATGATGCTAATACAAAGGTGCTTGCAAGATTAGATTCCGTGAGAAGCACTGTTGAGTGGCTGCAGATAAATCAGGAACTGATTGATTTGATCTTCATGGACATTCAACTTATTGATGGTTTAAGCTTTCAGGTTTTTCAGCAGGTAAAGGTGAAGAAACCAGTAATATTCACTACAGCGTTTAATGAGTTTGCCCTCGATGCTTTTAAAGTAAACAGCATCGATTATTTATTAAAGCCCATCACATTTACTGATCTTTCTGCCAGTTTACAAAAGTTGGAGACGCTTCGGGAACAACTTCAACCTGGCCAGGACCAAAGCCAGAAAATTCAACACGCATTTTCCAGCTTAAAAACCAAAGACTATAAGACCAGGTTCATGGTAAAATTAGGAGAACATATCCGTTCTATTACTGCGGAAAATATCAGTTTACTTTATGCCGAAGGTAGAGATGCGTTTCTATTAACAACTCAAAACAAAAAATTTATTATTGACTATACGCTCGAAGCACTTGAGGATATTCTTGACCCTGCTGTTTTCTTTCGGCTCAACAGAACCTTTATCGTTAATATTAATGCAGTAAAGGACGTAATTGTTTATTCTAACAGCAGATTAAAAATAATCTTACAGCAGGAATTCGACAAAGAAATTATTGTAAGCAGGGAAAAAGTAAACGATTTTAAAGAATGGTTTGATGGCGTGCGTAAAACTTAGCCGCCTACACGCTTAGCCTGATATCCCTCTTTTGTCAGAATATCAACTGCTTTGTCACGCACATCACCTTGAATAAGAATTTCACCATCTTTGGATGAACCGCCGACGCCACACTTTGATTTAAGCATTTTTGTCAAGGCTTCAAGGTCCTGTGTTGTTCCAATAAAACCAC
Source organism: Chryseosolibacter indicum (assembly GCF_018598585.1). Taxonomy (GTDB): domain Bacteria; phylum Bacteroidota; class Bacteroidia; order Cytophagales; family Cyclobacteriaceae; genus Chryseosolibacter; species Chryseosolibacter indicus. The sequence goes on along the minus strand of NZ_JAHESD010000043.1, from coordinate 23,269 downwards.
TAATGAGTGTTACTTGCTTGCCTGCCCTCCCGCTTTTATCAAGCGAAACCTTAAGCTTTTGTTGCTTCGGCGGAAGTGTCATATTTTCCCCAGACGACTGATACTCAAACTGAAAACTTGAATCTGTAGAGTAAACAACGCCTTCTCTTTTTTTCCAATCGTTTTTCTTACTCATAAATGTATCATTGTGTAAATAACACCAGTTAATATTAAGAGCATAAAGCTAATCACTCCTGCATTAAATCCATAGTCAATCCGTTTTCTATGGAGTATACCAAAACATGAAGTAGCCAGCAGTGAAAGCGGTGCAAAGCTGAAAGTACCGTAAATTGATTTGGTTATTCCTATTTGTTTGGTTGCACTTGCCACCCGGAAAGGAACGTGAAGGATCAACGAGTTAACAATATAAACCGCACTACCCGCTTCGAAATGATTAGCATACTGATACGGTATTCTCACTTCTTCCCCCCTATTTGTTTTAATAAGCCACCACGCCTCCGTATTTCTTCCATTAAATGCCTTTTCTGAATCTGCTTCTATAATCGTGGCAATGAGCTCGCGCGGAGGAAGTATAAAATCAACAACAAGAACCAAACACAAGGCAAACGTAATATAAACCACTTTATTGGCGAGAGGTAAGTACGCTGCCATTAACTCAAACATTCTTTCGCGTTCAGTCTTAACCTTATAATTCGGCCTTCTTTTCCGATAGGCAGGATCGCGATGAGCGGGAGGCCGCGGTTGCATAGGTATGCTTCCGGCAAATGGATCAGACATCCTTGCATCATACAGAGCTTTTGCGGTGGAATCGCTTAGTACTTCATAAGCTTCATTTATTTCTTTGAACTGCTGCTCAGCTGAAGGATCAGGATTTTTATCAGGATGGAATTGTACAGCCAATCTTCGAAAAGCTCTTTTTATTTCGACTTCACTTGCCTGCTTGTGAACTCCTAAAATTGCATAGTAATCCTTCATGATAAAAAAAGCCCCAATAAGGGGCTCTCAATTTATAGAATTTCCTTAGTTAACTTCTGCTCTTCGTTACATAAGTAAGCACAGGTCTTTTAGCATGGGAAACTACATCTTCCGCGATACTTCCTGCGAGCACGTGTGCAAACCCTGTCCGGCCATGCGTAGCCATACCTATCAGATCAGCATCTATGCTATCTGCAAAGTAAATGATACCTTCTTCTTCACTAAGATCGTTAAAAACGTTAATCGTATAGTTTTCAAGTCTAAGCTTCTTAGCAAAATCCTGCATGTACTTTTTTACAACGGCATCGCGCTGGAAGTTACCCGGTGTGTTTACTCTTACCAGGTGAACAGTTGAATTATACAACGTCTGTGTACGTCTTATTATTTTACTGAAGACCTCTTCATCTTTGCTCATAGAAGTAGCATAGACGATATTCTTAAATTCTGTTTTTGCGGGCTTTTTGTGAACTGTAAGAACGGGGCATTGCGCATGGCGCACCACTTTCTCGGTATTGGTACCTATGATCATTTCCTCCAACTTCGAGTGGCCTGCTGTTCCCATAACTACGAGATCTACTTTATAATCCGTTATTATAGTTCTCATACCATGAAACGGAGTACCTAAGCGTAATTCTGTACGAACCTTTGCCCCAGCTTGCTTTAGCTCTTCAGCAACTTTGGCAAGTTGTTTCTTTCCGCGCTCTATAAGCTTCATTGTGAAGAGCTTGTCTTCCCAGTTACCTGATATATCCACTTCACCCTCGATATTAAAAGAACTACCAGCTGCCTCCTCCACTACGTGAAGCAAAATAACTTCTGCACTTCCTTTTTTTGCTATATCTGATGCAACATCTATGGCATTCTGGGCTGACTTAGAAAAGTCAGTAGGTACTAGTATTTTTTTCATGTATGCTAAATGTGGTTTATATACGTATGGTAAAAGTAACTATTTAGCCGCTAAATTAAAATGATAAAAGTCAGCTCAATAGCCGATATCGCTGTTCCAGAACGATATGATGAAGTAATATATCATTACAAAACACACAATCAGCTTTAATAAAATTCCTACAAGAAAGCCAACAAAAGAACCCAATGCAGCCTTTAAAGCTTTTTCGGAATCGGAATTGGCAATAAGTTCACCTACCATTGCTCCAATAAATGGCCCGAGAATAATTCCAATCGGCCCGAGAAATAAGCCTACGACCAATCCTATGGTGCATCCCCAGATTCCATATTTTGAGCCTCCGTAACGTTTTGTTCCGTAAACCGGTACTACGTAATCAAGCACTGTGACTACTACGGTAATACCTGCCCAAATCCATAGGAATTTTGAATTATAAGGGGAGTCTTCTTTTAATTGCTGCAGTAACAATGCTAAATAGCAGAGCGGAGGGCCTGGAAGAAGCGGAAGAATACAGCCGGCAATACCAGCTAACATTAGAATGACACCCAGGGCAATCCACAGTACATCCATAAGTATTGTTTCAATAAGTTAAATATAAACTTTTATCTGATTTAAGATGCTTTTAAAAGGTATACACCACGTTGCAATTATCTGCTCAGACTATACACGCAGTAAACACTTCTATACGGAGATTCTGGGCCTAACCATTCTTGCAGAACATTATCGTGAAGAAAGAAACTCATGGAAGTTAGATCTGGCAGTAGGAAATCAGTATGTTATAGAACTTTTTTCTTTTCCTAGCCCACCTGCCCGCGTATCAAGACCAGAAGCAAGAGGGTTACGCCACCTGGCGTTTCGCGTGACTGATATAGATTCTGCCATAAGCTTACTTAAGCAAAATAAAATAGAGACCGAACCCGTACGGGTAGATGAGTACACAGGAAAGCGGTTTACTTTTTTCAGTGATCCGGATAACCTGCCCCTTGAACTTTACGAGGACTAAGAGATGTAAGAATTTTGATAAATATTAACGCACAAAAAAGTACAGGCCTATCCCTGAAAAACCTTTACATTAAAAATGTATGACAAGGTCTAAAGAAAAGTATAGTACTACCTACGACTATTTTTATTTCTCGCTGTTACGGTACTTTTCTTAAGACTGATTGTACAAGGGCTGATAAACTACTAATATCCTTTACCTGGAATATCATTAGTAAACTTCTCCATGCCCTTCCTATCCTGAAGAGTAACAAATACAGTCTTTCCATCTTTTCCCCCGAAGACAAGATTGCTACAACTTTTACCCTTGAGTTCTACTTCACGAATTACTTCACCTTTAGGTGACAAAACTGCAATTGTCCCCTTTCCATAACGAGTAGCATAGAGGTTGCCTTGCTTATCGCACTTCATTCCATCAAATCCAAAATCGTTGAATTCTGCAAACAATCTCTTATTAGAAATATTGCCATCGTCATCAACATCAAAAGCCCAGATCTTTCTTTGAACACTCTCATTTACATACAGCGTTTTCTCATCAGGACTTAATGTAATACCATTGGTCGTTCCCATGCTGTCGGCAAGTAATACTGAAGATCCATCAGGATCTACTCGCCATATCTTACCCGTACTCTCCTTCCAATTAGGATCAGAAGCAAAAAGCTGGTCTTTCTTATTTATTGTAAGATCATTTGGTTGATTGAAGGCATCGTTATGAACAAAGGTTGTAATCTCTCTACTCTTCATATCAATCTTCAATACGTTATGTCCTGAGAAGTCGGCGAGAAACATATCGCCATCACTATTAAATTGAATGCTATTAGCTGTGCTACCTTCAGGCAAAGTAACGAATAATTGAACTTCTCCATCAGGCTTAACCAACCCGATTGTGCCATCTTTCTGATAGTTGACAACATAAAGGTTACCAGCTTTATCAAAAGCAGGGCCTTCTATATTGTTGGTAAAAATGTTTTCAGCTGTTAGATCTTCAGATTTGAAGAGAGACTCATCATTACGTTGTGTGCATGAAACACACACAATGATGTTTAAAAGTATTAAGATGCCTGGCTTCATTGTGATAGTTAAATATTATCAATGATAGCAAACATTTAAATCAAATAAAACGAAAAAAGCCCCCTGCTAGCAGGAAGGCTTTTTAAACTACTTACCCAAACTATCTTTAGTATCTTAGAATTTAATCGACTTTGTATAACCAGTCTTATCTGTTACTTCAAACGTATATGAAGGTGAAACGTTAGCCAGTTTGTAAAGTTGTGCAAAGTCACCAGAGATTTCTTTGCTTTCAGAGTAAACCAGGTTGTTGTTGTTATCATAGATTTTCAAGTTGATAACATCACTACCAGTGTTAGCGATAGCAACAAGGAACTTACCTGCTTCATTGTTCATCTTGCTTACGTGAATATGTTTGATGCTTCTTTTAGGTTGGTAAACAACTTTTTCAGCTTTTTTACCAAGAGCATCTATTACTTCAACAGTATATTCACCATTTGCAAGACCTGTGAAATTAAGAGGGCAGATAAAACCATCTACTCCATTAATCACCTCTGTTAAAATCAAAGCACCTGAAGCATTGTAAATGTTCAGTTTCACCTTGCCAGTAGTTTCTCCCTTATAAACTAACTTAAATACTTCAGTTCCTTTAACTGGGAATACGGCAAGACCGGTTTTCTTAGGCTCATCCTCACCTGCAAATGCTACAGCTGAGCTCACTACCATTACAAGCGCTGCGATGATCAGAGATTTGAATTTCATAATTGTATTTGTTTTTTGTTTCTGTTTACAATACAAATGTACGCGACCCATCAATAGAAGATTAAAACTTGTAATGAAACAATATCTTTTATTAGAAATAACGTTTGCAGAATTGTAGCTGCAGTTTTTGCTTGAAAAAAGAAAGAAAGAGAAGCTTGAAACGGTTTCGGAGACAAAACTTTTGCTTCTAACGTTTGCACTAGTGGCTTTATAACACCTTTACAAAAACAAAAAAGCCATATCCTACGATATGGCTTTTGAAATCTTTAGTTGTAATGAATACGAATTAGCGAATGAAATTCTTAGTAAGTAAATGATTTTAAAATTCCGTTCTGATCTGAGACTTCAAATACTATATTACCATTGGCGTTACCAAGTTTGTAAATCTTAGCAAAGTCACCGTTGATATTTTCAACCCCTTTGTAGATAAGGTTATTACCTTCAGCGAAGATCTTCACAGTGATTTCGTTGTTCCCTTTGTTTGCAATCGAAAGAATATACTTATCCATACTTCCTGCGAGGCGAACAACATTTGCGTAACGATTTATTTTACCGTTGTAATATTCTACGTTTTCTATGCTTTTTCCATTGTCATCTACAACTTCTATGGTGTAATCTCCTTCGGTGAGGCTTGAGAAATTGTAAGGGCGCATGAAATTGCTTACCTGGCGAAGTGTTTCTGCAAATACAGCTTTTCTGTTAGCATCGTAAATCGTCACTCTTACATTGTTTGTTCTTTCAGCCTTGTAAAATAATTTAAAGGTTGACCCTGATTTCATTACTGCCACACCTGTTCCAGACTTTGGCTCATCGATCTTTGCATTTACTGAAACTGTTGCGATAGTAATCACTAAAAGCGTTGCGAGAAATTTGTTCATTGGAGCTATTGTTTTATATAGCTCTTACACGTCGAAATCGTTTGAATGTTTCAAAAACGTTATTAATTTATTTTAACCTCAATGTTAACGATCCTTAAACAAGTTGTAAAAACAGCTCTTTATAGAATTTTTCTCAGGAGAAGCCGGACCTTTTCGCAGAAGCGTTTTTTAAAGTTGAGGTTTCAGCAAATAAAAATTTTTTAATTCAAATGGAAAAAATCTTTACTCTTATCGTATTGATTGATAACAAAGAGCTGAAATTTCAATTGCTTAATCAGGAAACCTAATTTCTTCTCAACAGGTAAGTTCAGAAAACTATATCTATCAAAAAGATCGAGGTTTAGCTCCGCAGCTATCTGATATAATGAAAATAGGCTGTTATGATTCTTAATGTTTCGCTTATGCTGATACTCTATGAAAAGGTCGTAAAGTGCTATATCAGGTAATTCATCTTTGTTTACGTTCCAAAGCTCAACTTCACCTCCCGGGTATTGTTTGGATTTGTAGTTTCTCAACAACTTATCCATACTAAAGATGTCGATACAGCGCACAACAATATCGCTTTCGCCTGAATTATACCTCTTTATCACACTTTCCAGCTTCATTAATCCCCCAACTTTCTCTTTATTTAACTCGTGCGTACAATAAATACCAAAGTTAATATCTGTTGATTCTGCATCCTGGAGTAATTGTTTATACCTCGGTTCAAAGATGTGTAACGGTATTAGCTCACCTGGCAGCGGAAGCAGGGAAAGCGGAAACATGGGAATAAGCATAAGCGTAGTTTTGGGGTATAACAATAAAGAAACGCAAAAGTTAATACGCTGAAGCATTATTAGGTGAGAACCCGCTTTCATTTTTTGTTACCTTTTATAATAGTGGTATAATCCCTGTTCAAAAAAAGCATTTTGAACCTTTTTAGATATAATTATCCTCACGGCTGCCTTCTCGCATTATTACACACCATACAGATGTAGTCTTCTGTAATTATTGGAATTGCTCGGCGTCAAATAAAAAAGGTAGAAAGCAGTAATTACAGGTACCAGCATGTTAAGACTTCAGCAATTCTCAAAGAGCTATGGAGGGAGACAAGTGCTCGCTATTGAACACGTTAGCTTCGAAAAAGGAATTTATTGGGTAAAAGGTGAAAATGGATCAGGAAAGTCGACCCTATTTAAAGCCGTAGCCGGCATAATTCCGTTTGACGGCGACATATTTTGTGACAACCTTAATCTGAAGAAGCATGGTGTTGCTTACCGAAGGGTAGTAAACTATGCTGAAGCAGAGCCTTTATATCCCGGCTTTCTTACTGCAAAAGATTTAATACGTTTTGTTGGTGACGCAAAAGGCAGTACACGAGCCCAGCAAAACTATTATGTCGAAAAGTTTGGTGTTACTTCTTATTTTGAAACCCCTGTTGACACCTTTTCAAGTGGTATGCTCAAAAAGCTCTCACTTGTGATGGCTTTTCTTGGAACACCCAAGGTTATTCTACTCGATGAACCACTTATTACCCTAGATGTTGACGCTGCTAAAGTATTAGCAGAAACAATTCAAGAGGCTACGTCTAGAGGGATCATGTTTATTATATCATCACACCAGGACCTTAGTCAAAACAATTTAGATTTAACTGCAGTTTATAGAATAGAAAACCAAACCCTTCGTTTTGAACGCGCTGGTAAACATATTCAATAAAGTATTTATCAAAGAATTCTACATGCAGAATGCGGGCTTTTTCCTGCTTGTTATTCTGTTTGCTTTTGGCTTTATGGGTGGTGCTGAACATCAGGCGCTGGCAGGCTTCTTCGTTTCAACATTGCTTACGTTACTCATTCCGTTTTCAGTGTGGGCATTATACTTACTCAAGATTATATACTTCAATCAGGTGACTATACTCCGTATAGAAAATCAATTTCTGGAATGTACAATTCTCTTCCCTGGGGTTAAGAGAGTTTTCGTTTTTGCTTTATGTATCATCCTCCAACTAATGCCTGCCATTTTCTACGGCTTATTCTTATGTGTTATCGCTATTCAGACAGGTAAGGTAACCTTTGTTGCATTTGTCTTGCTTTTACTGGCACTACTGGTAGTGGCCGGCGTTGCTCTTTTACAGCATTCCTTCATTGCAAAGAAAAGAGAATTACAAAGTTCTTTTTTCAAAAAGCTTATGGATAAGAGGTTGGCGAGACCCTATACAATTATATGCGTGGAAGCCTTGCTCAGAAGCGAGACGCTAAGCCTGTTTACAACCAAGCTTGCTGGTTACTTCTTCTTAATAACCGGATCGTATTTATATAAAACAGACATCTACGATTGGCGGTTAATGGCCTTTGCAGCCGCGCTAGCGTTTAGCTGTAATAATGGACTGGTACTTGCGCTTTTTAAATTTGAAAACAATATGCTGATGTGGACTAAAAATCTGCCGTTTTCCTACAGTAAGAGACTACTCAATACATCATTGATTCTCTTATTGTTTCTTGTACCAGAGATCATCATCCTTTTTAAAAATTCTCCAGATGTACTAGAGAAGATTTATATTCTCGGGATAATACTTCTTGGATTGAGCATGGTGATTTGTGTATACGTACTCATGTTTCTTCCCATTGCTTCGGGTGAGAATCAAATCAGACTTGTATTTGCCCTTACTGTTAGTTGGATTATAATGATATTATCCGGTACACAACTCTATTTCATGATCGGGATTAATTCCGCAATAGCGGCACTTATATACAGGAATTGCCTATATCGATATACCTGAGGTATCAGGAAAGAACTTTTCCTTTAAGAATGACTTTATCGATTACGTTGCTACCAAAAGCGTATGGAATGTATTCGATGGAAGGAATGGGCTTAGTTATAAACAGACTTGCAATCTTTCCTTTTGTAATAGAGCCGAAAGACGATTGCAACTCGAGGGTATAGGCGGTATTGATCGTGCAGGCATTAAATGCTTCCTGCGGAGTCATTTTCATCTTGATGCATGCTAGGGACGCTATTAATGGCATGTTACCAGTTGGTGAACTACCTGGATTAAAATCAGAAGCAATGGCAACAGGCAAGCCCTGATCCATCATTGCTCTTGCGGGAGGAAATGGCAACCCTAGAAAGAATGCAGCTGCAGGCAAGGCAGTTGGCATTGTATTACTGTTTTTTAAAAGCGCAATTTCGTCTTCACCAATATTTTCAAGGTGATCTACACTTAACGCACCTGTTTTCACGCCAACCTGAACTCCTCCTGAACGATGGAGTTGATTGGCATGGATCCTAGGTTTCATGCGGTATTGCTTTCCGCGTATTACAATTTGTTCTGTTTCTTCAGGAGTAAAAAATCCTTGTTCACAGAATACATCGATGTAATCAGCCAGATTTCCGGAGGCTGCTGCGGGTATCATCTCATTGATGATCAATGCAACATAATCGTCTTTTTTCATTCCCGGAGGTACAGCATGAGCTCCAAGCAGTGTTGTTCTTACTTCCAGGCCCGTTTCCTGTCCTATTCTTTTTGCTACACGGAGCATTTTCAGTTCGCTGTCTACTGTAAGTCCATAGCCACTTTTAATTTCAACGACTCCTGTGCCCGTGCTGATGATTTCTTTTGCCCTGGGTAAAGACCTTTCAAACAATTCATCTTCTGATAAGCCTTGCAGTTTTTTAGCAGAATTAAGAATTCCACCTCCTTTGGAGGCTATATCCTGATAGGTAGCCCCCTTTATTTTCATGACAAACTCCTCTTCCCGACTTGCTGCGAAAACAAGATGAGTATGAGAATCAACAAATGAAGGGAAGACAAAGCGATCTGTGGCATCTATGATCTCATCAGCTACATGGTGTGCCAGATTGCTCATAGACCCATAATCTACAATTCGATCGGCAGAGATTTTTACATAGGCATTTTCCAGTACTGGCAAGTCTGCCATTTCTACACCGCAAACTTTACTCACAACATTGTCTCTGGCCTGTACTAAGCCTTTAATGTTTTTGATTAAAAGATTACAGCACGACTCCAATGCGCTAAAAGCCTGATGTTTTATTTACCGAATGACTCAACCTTGTAATCAAGGTTAGTACCATAAACAGGGAAACTGATTTTAAGCAGTGCAAAGAAGGTTCTGCCTTCAATGCCGGGACGATAACCGATCTCTCCGCCATAAGACCAGCTCAAAGTACGGTTAAACTTTCCTTCAATACCAGCTCTAAAACCAATACTTTTTGTTTTTATGGCATCTACAGAATAGATAGCTGTAGAAGTAATAATAGGGCTGCCTGTTATATCCTTAGGAGTGTAAACGACATCATCAACATGAATAGAGGGAGAAAATAAAATATCGAAGTAGGTAGTAAACATCAGATCATCAATACCTTCTTCGAACTTATCGAAGTTTACTGCGACATTTTTGATCCATGATAGGGACCCTCCGATATAAAGGCCCTTTGAAGAAATGTTTGTAAATACATTTACATCCTTTAGCTCACCATTTTTATTAAACTCCTGTGCCGGTAAAGATGCATCTCCTGATTTAAGCTTGTCATATCCAACGCTTTGTTCTTCCATTGCACGGTTGAGGTCTGTAGAACTATCCCAAAGGATGCCCCCAAGACGCGCCCCGTAGATCTTTCTTACCTTACAGGGAACTTCAGCGCTAAGCGGAACGCGCGAAGCCCAACGGTCTCCTCTATAACTCTTCTTATAAAGGAACATCTTTGTTTTAGAGCTTTCTTCGAAGTCTTTAATATGGTAAGTGCCACCTATTTCAAAGTAGTTGAATACCTCGGCCCTGTTATCAACAGAACTATTGTTCATTGCCAAATCGCGGGAAAGGTCGAAAAACTGTCTGCTATAAGTCTTGCGGAAATGTGCTCTGAAATCAGCTTTATCTTTGTGATAGTAGCTTGCCTCAAATCCAAAGCCTGCATTGACGTTGGCTACGAATAGCTCTCCGTATAAAGGCTGAAAGGCAACAAAAAGCTTATTTACCGAATAAGGTTCGTCATAAAGCTCTTCATAGGTAACTGCAGCTTTATCTTTACGTTCCTGCGCAAAAAGAGTAACGGAAGCCGTCAAAGACGCAGCTAATAAGATTAAAAAGTTAGTTTTCATAGCTAGCGGAGGTAGCAGTAATTCGTAAAAGTAATAAATATATGTGTAAAATTATCGCGTTTAGCCGCCAACCTACCACAGATGTAATTACTGACATAACTTTGTCAACTTATGGTCTTCGTTACGGCTTGTTAAGCTTAAGGCATCAAACAGGCTAAAAAGAAGGTAGTATAAAGATCGCATAAAACTGACAAAATTTCCGACAGCGTAAACGAACCTGACTCTAGCTCCATCGTAGCTGTATCCTACCTATACTGTCAGTATATCCTACCTAAGTCTACCCTAACCAAGCTATTTGTAAATTTGATTGCTGATACTTTGTTTTTGACTTTGCCTATAGAAGATTGAGACTATATTTTCCTGGTTTGCAATAGCTCTTTTAATGCCTGAAGCTCTTTTTGGGCATCTTCGCTTTGATGTAGTCTTTTATAGAGATCGGCGTCTTTGCGTTTCTGTTCGGTAACATCTTCTACCATTCCAAGAACGGCTACTACTTCGCCTTGCTCATTGATTACAGGTATTTTACTTGTTCTTAGCCATGATTCCGCTCCATTACTATCTGTAAGCATGTGTTCTTCATCAAGCTTAGGTTTCCTGGTATTCATTACCTCCAAATCATCTTTTCGGTAAGCATCTCCTGTTGCACCCCAAGCCATTTCGTAATCTGTTTTACCAATTACATCCCGATAGGATTTTACTCCAGCAAGAGCTGCAAACACCTTATTGCAACCTACGTAGCGCAATTCTTTATCTTTCCAGTAGATGGCACGAGGCAAATTATCTACGATTGCCTGTAGCGTATCCTGCGATTCCATCAGTTGCCTTTCCTGATCACGAAGGATTTGACCCTGCTCGCGTGATTGCTCAAGCTCCCTTTCAAGAACTGTTTGCTTGCGCCGCATCTCCTCCTGTGTCGCTTCAAGCTCTTCCATGTTCTGGCGGATTTCCTCCTCCTGAGACTTCATCTCTTCTGACTGTTGTTGTGTTTTTTCTAACAGTATACGGGTAGTCTCATTTATACGAACATTAGAGATAGTTGAAGCTATACTTTCCGCCAACTTCTCAACCAATTCAATCTCATACTCAGCATACTTGTTAAATGAAGCAAGTTCAATAACGCCATATATCCGATCGTTCACCTTCATAGGCACAATGAGTAATGCGTTAGGATTAGAACCGCCCAGCCCTGAAGTAATTGAAACATACTCCTGAGGTACTTCGAGAAGATAAATACGTTCTCCTTCAAGATAGCACTGGCCTACCAGCCCATCTCCTATTGTAACCTTTCTTGTTAAATATTTTTTTCTTTCAAATGCGTAACAAGCTACCAGTTCAAGAAACTGGTCGTTTTCATTTTCATTATTAAGGATGAATAGTCCACCCTGATTGCTCTTTGTATATTTAACAACGAACCGAATGATATTATCATATAGTTCTGATGATGAAGAAGTGTTTGCACGGAGCAACTCACCTATCTGTGCCAACCCGGTTGTTGTCCAATTTCTTTTTCTGTCATCTTCTGCATTTGATCTTAACTTATCACGCATCTTAATGAGCATGGAAGTAAGATTATCATTTTCATCATCAGCCTTGAGCTCTATATTATAATTACCAGCAGAGACGGCCTCAATAAAATCGGAGAGCTTAGATACTCTGTTACTTTCTTCTGAAAGTTGAGCTGCATTCTGCTCCATTACGGCATCAGATTTAAACTGAAGCCTGTAAATAATGAAACACAGAAACCCAAAACCTGTAATTAATAGCAAAAAGGAAGTCCACGACAGTATGGAGAGATTTCTCCTATCAGCGTTAGTATTATTGCTGATGTGATGTGCAAGCCTGTCGATGTCAGCTTGGCTTTTGCTGTAAAGCATCTCATATTTCTCATCTGCCTCGTCCTTAATTTTAAGGAGTGAATCGTTTCCGATTAACTGTTGCTTTTTCTCCCACCGGGTATTAGTTGCTATGAGAAGATTTTCAAAATCAATTGCCGACTCCTTTAATAAGGCGCGCGTTTCTTCGTCGTCACTTTTAGTGAATTTACCCAAGACCGTCTCTTTTCCATCATAAGCGTGTTGCAGTAAATCTCTACTTGCTATAAGTTGATCCTGCACATGCTCTTTATAAACGACGGATTTATCACCTTCTATAAGTTCTTCAAATTTTAAATAAGCTGTGGTTGCCCTGCTTTTGATGTGATCCCCTAACGCTACGAAAGGAAGATTAGCCTCATAGGTATTCTTAATTCTCTGCTGTACATAAATTATAACAGAAGAAGTTACAATGCCTATTGCAGCGAAGAACAGAGAGTAGCGAAGAGATTTAGAGAGCTTCATGGGGTTTAACTCGAATATCTGGAATAATTAATCGATCGAAATTACAACAATTGCTTCCGATTGCGTTATAGACGTAAGATCAAATTGGTTTTAATAGAATTTTGAGTGGGTAAAAGAGCGTTTGCTTAAAAGCGGGAATAAAGTTTTTATGCAGCACTTAATAAATTACATTTTCATGTTAGATGTACTTGTATAATTACATTTTAAGGGAAAATTTTTAATTTCTTAATATCTGAAATTCCAATTTTAGGCTACCTTGCCGACTTTTTATGCTTGGAAATAGGCAAATAGAGAAAGTAGAATTTTTCTTTAGGTTCTTTATGGAAAATATAATTTCCCTGCATCTTACTTATAAAAATTTTGATATCAAGGTGTTGGGAACAGATTCCAGCAATATTTAACGAAGTATGATAGATACATTGATTTTTAAATCCCAATTCTTGAACATATTAGTATTACTTGAATCCATAAACCCCGAGAACATTATACAATATGGCGGACTTGGCCTGCTGTTGTTGATCATTTTTGCGGAAACCGGAGTGTTTTTTGGCTTTTTCTTACCTGGCGACTCACTGCTGTTTGTGGCTGGCTTATTGAGTGATACAGAATATTTAGACATGCATGTTGGGTTAATGATTGTACTGTTAATCATAGCCGCTGTGTCAGGATCTACAGTTGGTTATCTTACAGGCCGCTGGGCAGGAGCATACCTTGCTAATAAGAAAGACAGTATATTCTTTAAGAAAAAGTATCTTGATTTAACGCAAGCCTTTTATCTGAAACATGGAATGATGGCGTTTATACTGGGCAGATTCCTACCGGTTGTTAGGACATTCGTCACAATTTTAGCGGGGATGGTAAAAATTGACTTTCCAAAGTTTGTAGTTTTCAATTTCTTAGGAGCGTCAATTTGGATAGTAACGATGGTATTGGCGGGTCACTTTCTCGGACGATTGTTCCCTGGCATAACAGAATATCTGGAGTTCATAGTAATAGGGATGGTTTTAATCTCTGCTATACCAGTTATAATGACGTATTTAAAAAACAGAAAATTATTGGCAAAGGAGTAGGGGAATTTGAAGCGTTGGTTGTTTATAATATGAATTGTACAAAAAATTACCTATTTAATTTGGCCGTTTTACATAAAAACAGGATTTTACCGCTCGCTTTTTTAACAATTTAAAACTTAACATAACTATAAACCTAAAATCTAATTAATCATGGCAAAAAATTCTAGTTCACTGGGGGATAGTCTGAAGACAACGTTCGCGGCAATTGTTATTCCTTTAGAAATTGTAATCGCATTCCTTATTTATTTTTACGTATTGGGTGATCCTCAAAACTTTGAAGGAGGAGATCCATCAGGTCACCCCATTTCAGAAGGATGGAGAAGCTGGTTGGGTGTAATTTATAAAGGCCGTGTTGTTGTGGCTGTGCTTATCGCTCTTTTGATTATGACAATCACTTTCGGTATCGAGCGTCTTATCACTTTAAGTAGCGCTACTGGTAAAGGAAGTGTTAGTAAGTTTGTAAACAAGATCAGATCATTACTTGCTACCAATAACATCAGCCAAGCTATTGCAGAATGTGACAGACAAAGAGGTTCAGTCGCTAATGTTGTAAAGGCTGGCCTTTTGAAGTACAGCGAATTATCTAAAAACACTGAACTCGAACCTGAGAAAAAAGTGTTATTAGTTCAGAAAGACATAGAAGAAACGACTCAGCTTGAAATGCCAATGCTTGAGAGAAACCTTGTAATTATAGCTACCATTGCTTCGGTTGCAACGTTGATGGGGCTTCTTGGAACGGTAACAGGTATGATCGCGGCGTTTAGAGCGATTGCTACTTCTGGTGCTCCTGATGCGGTTGCTCTTTCTAACGGTATTTCTGAAGCGCTTATCAACACTGCGTTGGGTATCGGAACTTCTGCGTTAGCGATCATTCTTTATAACTTCTTTACCAGCAAGATCGATTCATTGACTTATGGTATAGACGAAGCAAGCTATAGCATTATCCAGAATTTCTCAGCGTCACAAGGCGTTAAAGTTGTAAGTCACTAATACTAACTAGTATATAAACATTAAAAATGGCGAAAGTTAAAGTACATAGAAGCTCTCCATCCATTGACATGACGCCGATGGTGGATCTTGCCTTCTTACTTGTAACATTCTTTATGCTAACAGCTGCATTTGCTCCAGTAGAACCTGTAGCTGTTGACATGCCAAAATCTGAATCAGAAATTATTCTTCCGGACAGAGACCGTATCATTATTTCGGTAGCAAAAGACGGCAGAGTATTCTTTGATATGGATAACCAAGGCAACCGCAAAAAGAT
Source organism: Chryseosolibacter indicum (assembly GCF_018598585.1). Lineage (GTDB taxonomy): Bacteria > Bacteroidota > Bacteroidia > Cytophagales > Cyclobacteriaceae > Chryseosolibacter > Chryseosolibacter indicus. The sequence continues at coordinate 7,975 of NZ_JAHESD010000043.1, read as the reverse complement.
GTTACAGGATATGGGAGCTAAACATGGTGTTAGCTTCACTGAAGAGCAATTAAATTCATTTGCAGTAATGTCTGGTTTTGGTATACCTGTAAGGGCGTTACCACAATACCTTGATATGGCTCCTGATGAAAGGGATCGCGTTCAGCAACCTGGAATTCCTGCTGACTCTGTTAATAATGAACTGGCAGACTGGGTTGTGTTTGGTCGATTGACCAATCCTAGTAAGATCAGAATTGCGATTAAAGGCGACCGCGATTCTAACTATAAAATTATTAAGCAGGTAGTTGAAACACTTATTGATCGCAAGATTCTAAGGTTCAATCTTATCACGAATTTAGAAAACGAAGCTGGAGCTTAAACAAATAAAACTATGGCAGAAGTAAATCAAGGCGGTGGTGGCGGAGGACGTGGTAAAAAAGGTGGCGGCAAGGTTCGTGCGAAGAAACAGTCTACCAAAGTAGATATGACTCCCATGGTGGACTTGGCCTTCTTGTTATTGACCTTTTTTATTCTTACGTCAACCTTCAACAAGCCTAAGACCATGGAGGTTACTATGCCCGATAAAGTAAAAGATGAAACCGAGCAAACCAAAATCAATGAGAATGACATTCTCAATATTGTGCTTGGTGACAAGGATAAAATCTATTACTGGACAGGCCTAACTCCTCCCGCAGAGGTAACAAACTACTCTAAGGATGGCATTAGAAAATTGTTACTAGATAGAAACAGAGAAAATCCAAAGTTAATGGTGCTCATCAAGCCTCAAGATGAATCCAGGTATAACAACATGGTTGACATTCTTGATGAGATGGAGATAACCGCTACTAAGCGTTACGCTATTGTGGATTTTACTCCGGATGATAAAGCTATTATCTCCGGAAATTTAGAAGACGTAACTACTGAAACTCAAACTAAATAACTATGAAAACGGCAGAAAGCAATGTGGCAGTAGCTCAGCGTTGGGATGACATAGTATTTGAGGGCCGTAATCAATCTTATGGTGCTTATGTATTAAGAAAGATTTACGGTACGAATGTGTTTAAGGGAGTAGTGATTACACTAGTTATTCTTACACTTCTGGTTTATGGCCCCGCTATATATTCCATGCTGAAACCTGAGGAGGTTATAGAGAAAGCACCTCCCAAGAAATTGGTGTACACTGAATTGTCGGCACCGCCTCCAATTGATAAGCCGAAACCACCTCCACCACAAGTTCAGCTTCCTAAGCTGCAGAAGGTGATCAAATTCGTTCCACCTAAAGTGGTAAAAGAGGAAGTGGTTGAGGAAGTACCAACAATTGAAGAGATCAAACAAAACGAGGTTGCAGCTGTAGAAGTAGAAGGTCCTACAGAAGTGGTGTTCGAAGAGCCTGTTCAGGAAGTTGTTGTTCAGGAAGATGACAACCAGATCTTTACAGTGGTAGAACAGCAGCCAGAGTTCCAAGGTGGTTACGAAGCGATGATGAACTTTATTCGTAAAAATATGCGCTACCCAGCTAGTGCGAGACGTATGGGCGTTGATGGTACTGTTTATGTACAATTTGTTGTAGGTAAAGACGGTGCAATCAGCGAAGTAAAGACCATCCGTGGTATTAGCGCAGATTGCGATAAAGAAGCAGAACGCGTTGTAAACATGATGCCTCCCTGGAAAGCAGGTAAGCAAAATGGTAAGCCTGTATTTGTAAGATTCGTATTACCAATCAGATTTAAACTGAACTAGATTTTGGAAGAAAATAACGAAGAACGGAAGCTATCAGCGTCAGACCTAATAGCCAAGAGCTTCGGAGCAATAATGGTTGTACTGTACGTTGTTATCGGTACAACCATTATTTTTAAAGCCCAGGAGATACGTAATGTTCCCGAAACGTACGCCAAAGTCATAGGCACTCTTCTTATCCTTTACGGACTCTACAGAGGCTATAAACTGTATCGAAAATATTTCTCTAATCCGGAATAAGTAAGGCCGGAAATTTAAATTTAAATGTTTGTTATGAAGAACATACGTTATCTGTATGCAGTTATTCTATTTCTGTTTTTTATCTCATGCCGGGATACAGATAAGAATGGACGGCTTCTCGATACCCCCACTACCGGTTCTATCAAGATATCTGCTGATGAGTCTTTACGACCTTTAATAGAGACAGAAGTAGAAACCTTCAACAGCATCTACACTAAAGCAAAAGTTGAAGTTCTCTATTTGCCGGAAATTGAGGCTATGGAAGAGTTGATGAAAGACAGTGTTAGACTCGCTATTGTTACCCGGCATTTAGTGCCAGAGGAAAGAGCTTATTTTAAGGAAAAAAGAATTACACCCGATGAAGTTGATATCGCGTTGAGCGGTGCCGCTATTATTGTTAATCCCGAGAGAAAAGATACTTTAATTAGCATGGCGCAATTAAAACAGATTTTGAGTGGTACTGTTAGCAACTGGAATCAATTGGGTAGCCGCACGAATGCTGGCATAGAGATTGTTTTTGACAACCCGAAATCTGGTTTGGTTCGATACTTAAAAGACTCAATTGCTAAAGTAGATAAACTACCTGCCAATTGTTATGCAGTAGAAAATAATGAAGCTGTAGTAGACTATGTAAGCAAAAACCCGAATGCACTCGGTTTAATAGGCGTTGAATGGATCAGTGATGATCCTACAACAAATACATTTTTGAAGAAGGTAAAAGTTGTAGGGGTTTCCGGAGACAGTACACATTTTCAGCCCTATCAGGCATATATGGCGCTAAAACATTATCCGCTAATGAGAACGATAACTGTTATAAACCGGGAAACAAGAACAGGATTAGGGACAGGATTCTCTTCTTTTCTCGCAAGTGAACGGGGGCAAAGGATAATTCTTAAAACAGGACTGGTTCCGAAAACGATGCCTGTAAGAATTATTGAAGTTAATCCGAAGCCATTTGAAATTGAGAAATAAGACCGCTGGAATAAGTAATATATAAATTGTAGCTTAGGCACGTTATTTTAACGCGCAGGAAAGAAAAGTAAAGTAAAAATCAAGAAGTAAAGCTTATGAAAAACTCAGTGAGCCCTGAAAAATTTAAAACTTCAGGACTATTCGATAAGCCGAATGGTTTTTCGAGAATTATGTTAGCATTCGCATTTATTGCGATCTCGACATTCACATTCGCGCAAAGTCCGGAAGTAAGAAGCGCATTGCGCCTTATTGATATTGAACAACCCTCAAAAGGAATTAGTGAACTTGAAAAGCTTGCAGATAAAAGTTCCTCAAACCAATACTACCTGGGCCTTGGTTATTTACGCACAGGAAACAAAGAAAAAGCACTACAGGCTTTTGAAAAAGGTATAAGCATGAATGAAAAAGATGGCCTTAACCATGCTGGAAAGGGTCATGTGAAGCTGCTGGATAAAAACGCTACTGAAGCAAAATTACATTTTGACAAAGCCTTATCAGTAAGCAAATCAAAAGATGCTAATGTTCTAAAAGCAGTTGCTGAAGGATATATGGCTGACACAAAGTTTATACTTGATGCCATTAACCTTCTTAATAAGGCCAAAACTATTAATGGATCAGATCCTGAAGTTCATATTCTTTTAGGAGATGCTTACTTAAAGCAAAATAACGGTGGTGAATCTGTGAGCAGCTACGAGCGCGCAGGAAGCGCCGACCCTAAAAATGGTAAAGCTTTTTACAAAGTTGCCAAAGTATACCAACGCTCAAAAAATACAGACATGGTAATGGAATACCTGAACAAGGCGGTTCAGGCAGATCCTCAATATGCACCTGCGTATAAGGAACTTGGTGAGGCATACTACCTAAACAAGCAAGCAGACAAGGCTGTTGAAGCATATGAAAAATATCTTCCTATTACTGAAAATGCAGGACAAGCGAGATATCAATATGCGTTCTTCCTTTTCATGGCTAAGCGATATGATAAGGCCAATGAAATATTTAAGGAGGTAATCAATTCGCCTAATGCCTCTCCTACTGCACTTAAGTTCTATGCGTACTCATTAATTGAGCAAGGTAAAGGAAATGAAGCAAGACCTGTATTAGAGCAATATTTTCAAAAGGTTAAACCTGAGGAAATACAAGCCTCTGACTATGCTTATTATGGTAAGTTGCTTGTTGATTTGAAAGAGGATTCTTTGGCTAACGATGCATTTGCTAAAAGCTTGGATCTTGATTCCGCTCAATTCGATGTTCTGCAGTTACAAGCCACTACTTTCATGAAGAGAAAGAAATATGTAGAAGCTGCGGAAACAACCAAGCAATTAATGTCTATCAGGAATCAGCCGGCTGCACAAGACTACTGGAACCTTGGACAAGCATATTATTTCAGCGATCAATTCAGTGCTGCAGATTCAGCCTTCTCAAAGGTTGTTGAAATGCAAGGTGAAAAAACACCGCTACCTGTATATCTTTTTGCAGCAAGAGCAAAAGCAAACGTAGATTCAACAATGACAACTGGTTTAGCTAAGCCTATGTATGACACGTTCCTGTCAAAGGCATTGCAAGACCCTGAAAAGAACAAGAAATCCATTATTGAAGCTTATGAATATTTAGGTGCTTATTCCATTCATAAAGAAGGAAACGTAGTTCAGGCCAAATCTTACTACGACAAGATTCTGCAACTGGACCCTGCACATAGTGGTGCTAAAGAATTTATGAGAGAGTTGAATAAACCAGCTCCTGCACAGAAAGGACGATAAAATAAAAAGGGCTTCGGCCCTTTTTTTATTTTGTTATCTCTTCCAATGATTCATTACTTGCCTGAATGATTCTATCTGCAATTGTCTTATCTATAGCTGCAGACAAGAACAAAGCCTCGTACTGAGACGGCGCCAGGTAAACTCCCCTGCTTAACATCGCCTGAAAATATTTCCCGAATAACACCGTATCTGAGGTTTTCGCAGAAGCAAAGTCAATTACCTTTTTGTCAGTAAAAAACAATGTGAACATCGAACCGACATGATTGATTGAGCATGATAGTCTGTATTTGCTAATCTGCTTTTGCAATCCCTGAATAATGAAGTTAGCTGTGCCATTCAATGCATCATAAATGCCAGGATTATCTTTCAAATGCTTTAGCATTGCAAGCCCTGCTGCCATTGCCATTGGATTTCCTGATAATGTGCCAGCCTGGTATATTGGTCCTGCTGGCGATACTGAATCCATAATTTCCCGCTTTCCGCCGTAAGCGCCAACAGGTAATCCGCCTCCTATGATTTTTCCTAATGTTGTAAGGTCAGGTTTTACATTATATAATTGCTGGGCACCTCCTTGTGATAATCTGAAGCCAGTCATTACTTCGTCAAAAATCAGTACAATGCCTGATTTTGAACATATCTTACGCAGACCTTCCAGGTACCCTTCAGCCGGAGGTACGCATCCCATATTACCAACCACGGGTTCTAATATTAAGGCAGCGATCTGTCCGGCATTCTTTTCAACAAGTAGTTCTACTGCATTTAAGTCATTGAAAGGAACCGTCAATGTATCAAGTGCCGTGCCTTTGGTTACACCAGGACTATCCGGATAGCCAAATGTTAATGCACCACTACCAGCTGAGATCAAAAACGAATCACCATGGCCATGATAGCACCCTTCCATTTTAATAATCTTATCTCTACCTGTAAAACCGCGCGCTACCCTTATTGCAGACATCGTGGCTTCTGTTCCCGAATTCACCATTCTTACTTTCTCAACAGAAGGGATCATTGAACAGATCAATTCAGCCATTTCTACCTCGCGAGCTGTAGGTGCCCCGAAAGATGGAGAGCATGACAGCGCCTCTCTCACTGCTTCTTCTACCGCAGGGTACGCATGCCCTAAGATCATAGGTCCCCATGAGTTGATTAAGTCTACATATTCATTGCCATCTTCATCGTAGAGATAAGCACCTTTCGCTTTTTTAATAAAAAGAGGATTACCTCCTACTGCCTTAAAAGCACGAACAGGAGAATTTACTCCTCCTGGTATAAACTGCTTGGCTCTTTCAAATAGCGCAGTACTCCTTGAAATATTCTTCATTAATTATTTTTTCTCAACAACTTTAAAACGCCCTTGATCAAATGAAATAAAAGGTATCAAAGAATTATCACGGCTGTATTCATAATTAAAGCCTTCTGTAAGATAACCTGGTATGTTGCCTGACTTGGATAATCCCTCCTGAAAGAAGACTCCGTTTTCTTTTAACTGTTTTCCAAAAAGCATCATAGACTCGAAGCCCATTCTTGCAAATGCAGATGGCGTTCTACCATACCTTCGGGTAAACTTGTTGAAGAAATCAATGTATTTAGGCTTTGAAGGATCAGCAAAATTAGGAGCTGTAAGTGTAATGTGTAACGTCTGATACTTTTCAAGATCAATTGTATTATCATCAATCCAATTTTCTGAACCTATTACTCTTATTGAATCTCCCCTTGTTTCAATACTGCTGACAACCTTCGCGTAAATCAATGCATCATCAGAAGCTACATATATTCCGCCAATGCTATCCTTCTTTAGCGTGAATTGTGTTGGATATTTAAATTCATCAAACTCTGTTGGTGTAGCCAGAATATCGAGGATTTTACCTACATCTTCCCTTGGAACTTTCTTTTTAAGAACTACCCTTAGACCCTTCTCCGTAGCTTTGGCTGCAAAGTTTGCCGCCAGTACAGAGTCCTTCTTTCCTACACCATAAAATATCATACAACTCTTCCTTCTTGTACGTCCTGCTAAAAACTCCGCAGACTTTCTTCCAAGATTTTCGGATGAAGGTTGAAATAAGTATGCATGTGGATTATTCTCAATCATGTCGGTACTGTTAGAGAAAGGATGAACAGTATTAACTCTATTAGCGATGGAGAATTCCTGAACTATTTTATTTTCTTCTGGGTAGAAAGGCCCAAAGATGAGATCAGTGTTTTTTAATTCGTCAGTAGCCAACAGACGCTTAATTCTATCTGTGTTTCTTTCCGTATCATATGCCCGAAGACTAATATTTACACCTTGACGATTCAAGGTATCAACTGCAAGTTTTACTCCCTCGTAATAATCAAGAAGTATCTGGTTCCTTTTTTTAGAAGGTGTAGGATCTAAAGAGGAAACATTGAAAGGAAATAAGACAGCCACTGCGTAACGGTCTTTATGAAATGTTTTCGGCGCCTCCGGGAGGTACTCACTACGTTTCAAATTATACTTATTGATCAATGACTCTAACAGCTTCTTATCCTCTGCGCTTGTTACATTCTTAGCCAAAACCTCAGCAAACTGTTTTCCTATAATCTCATCCTTCCCGTACTCTTCCTGCATCATGCGCAAGGTCTCAACGTCTGTTATCTTTGAAACAGCCTGGGCTTTTAATGCACTTATATCCTTTTCAAATTTTTTATCCTCAATAGCCTGTAGCGTTTTCAATCCCTGAAAGTAGTCTCCATTATCGAAGTGAATTTTAGCAAGCCAAAAGTTTACTTCATTAATTTTATCCCACCTGCTATTTTGTTTTTTAATTTGATTGAACGCATCCTTCGCTACTGCTTTGTATCCCTGATTATAGGCTGAAACGGCATAGTAGAATGATGCATACTCAGAATAAGGATTATTCTGATCATAAATAACCAATGGTTTAAAGCTCTCCATTGCAAGATTATACTTGCCTTGCTTATAAAGATCTTTCGCATTGCTATAAAGTCTATTATAATCAGTTTGTGCTAATACTGTAAAAGAAGAACTAAACAGAACAACAAAAAGTAAATTACGCATCGGTTTCTTATTTGCACATCAATTAAACAGCCTTACAGATATCAAAAAATTATTCCCATTCTATTGTAGCGGGAGGCTTTGAACTTATGTCGTAAACAACTCGATTAACTCCTTTTACCTTGTTTATTATGTCGCTGGAGATTTCTGCTAGAAAATCGTAAGGAAGATGAGCCCAATCAGCAGTCATACCATCGGTACTTGTTACTGCCCGTAAGCTTACAACGCGTTCATAAGTTCTCTCATCACCCATTAC
>NZ_JAHESD010000042.1:7765-51757 GCF_018598585.1 Chryseosolibacter indicum | reverse complement strand
TTATTGACAAGAAGCTTTTTAAAGTCTTCTCTTTTCTCCTGAAGCTTGTCAATTGGAATGTCATAGATCGTCATGCACATTCTGCAACCAATATCAACACCGACTCCGTATGGAATCACTGCATTATTGGTCGCCAATACGCCGCCAATAGGAAGTCCATATCCTTGATGGGCGTCTGGCATTAGAGCACCCGCAACGGTTACAGGCAATTTCATCGCTGTTTCCATTTGCTGAAGTGCGCCTTGTTCAATCGCCTCCGCTCCATAGATCTGGTAAGATTTTCCGTTGACATGCAGCGCAATAGTTTCATCAGCTGGCCTCAATAACTCAGCGGCTATTGGAGCTAATATTGTATCATTAATAAAAGAAGAAGGATTGTTCAATATCTGTTTGAGCAATGAAAGCTTCTCATCAAAACTCAAGTCTGAATATTGTTTTTCTAGCAGATCAAGTGCAAGACCCAATGCTTTGCCTTCAATAAAACCGAGTTGCTTTAAATCGTTTCCAGTTAAATTCATGCTATTTCTGCTTGTTGAACCAAAGATCGGCAACCACTACGCAATCTTTTTGCACACTTTAAAAATTTTAAAGAAAAAAGTCGTCTTTCTGGCGCCTTTGAACACTTCTTAGGTACCAAAATGTCTTTCAGCTGATCAACGGTCTGGTTGTCACCGGACAACGAAATGCTGTTAATGTGTCTGGGATCTTCTCCACGTACTCCATCTCCTTCAATTAATCTAACTGGAAATCCCTTGACTGATAAAGTCAAAATTGAATATGCCAGGGTCTTACTTCATGAAATGACTACTTTATTCGACACTACAAGAGGTGTTCATATCATTTTCGCTGATACAGCAAAGTATGAATCTTTCATTGACATTCTCGACTATTACAATCAGCAAGAGGGCTTAGCCTATCGACCGCATGAAAATAATTTTTGGATATTCAATCCATTTAAGAATAAAGAGCAAAAGAAAACAATTTGATCAACCTCCTCTGCTGAGTATCAATCAAACAGATCTAGAACCTCGAATTCTTAAAAATTGTCTCTTTTAATCTAATCTAAAGAAATTTCGATATCGTCTGACGACAGTGATTTCAGGAAATCGCACGCATTAAAAACGTGACCAGCACTCGACACTCCTTTAGCCTGCGTTTTTCCTTTCATGATACGGTCAACTGCTTCGATCACAAGCACTGCAGTAACGGCATAAATATCTCGCCCTCCAGCCCGCGCAATTCTTTTTTCAATGCCTCGCGTTGCTATTACGTCTACGCGAAATTCCTGGGCTGATCTTCCGCGTGTATCAACAGCCATAGGTGGCGGCGTGTCCTTATTTCGGATATCTTCGAGTGCATTTGTGCTAAAATACGTTAAGATGTCGCTTACACGAATGTGCTTCGATATCGTGATTATTTCGGAGAACGGAAGGCAAGTCATCTTCATGGCATTCAATGGAGGTGGAAAGTTCCAGTTGATTTCCTGGTAATTGTCTTCCTTCGGTTGGAGGCGACCTTTTGAATAGATCAGTCTCGGATAATGATTTCGCTGTCCTGTGAGCCGGGTGCCGAGGGTTGGTTGCCAAAAACTCAGCCCGATGGCAATCGTAATATTATCAACATTATCCCAAGCAGCTACTGCTGCAGAGGCAAGCAGATCAGCCAAACCACCGTAAAAAGCTAAACCAGGCAGAATCATGCTATCGCCTTTCGCAGCTTTCTCGCTAAAAAATTCAAAGACATCGAGCACTGATTTCTGCTCTGCACTGAGGTCGATATAGTGGATAGAAAGGCGCAGCGCCGACTCTATCAAAGGAAACGCTGTGTCTAGAAAAGGGCCTGCACAATTGATGATAAATATCGTGTCTTTGAAAGCGTTGTCTAACGACTTCGGTGTCTCGATTTCAGCAACACGTATTTCAAGCTGTGGATACTTACTTTTCAGTGCACTTAATTTAATATGATTACGTCCAACAAGGACCGGAGTCCATCCGCGATGAAGGATTGAATCGATAACAAAACCCGCAGTATGTCCATACGCACCATAAACAGCAATTTTATGAGAAGTCATGTTAAATTTATTTTAAGCATAATCACGATCAGCAACTTTATTCGTGGCATCGGTCACAGCAATTTTTGCACTACCTTTACCTTATTCGATGCGCACAAGATTATTTGAAAGTTGATTGTATTTCAAGTAGTTACTAAAAAGTGCGTAGGCAGTTATACCGTTTCACAGTAAGTTTTATCAGAAAAAAGTGCAGCACAAGAGATTTTATTGCGCAGTGGATTTTGCCTTTCAAAGAATTGGAGGGAAATATAAAGGCCGCATTCTATGGGCATTGCGAGACGGAACGTTACGGTATGGCGAGTTAAGACGACATATTGAAGGTGTCACAACAAAAATGCTAACACAGGCTTTAAAAGAAATGGAGCGAGATCGATTAATAAGTAGAAATGTCATAGCAACCAAGCCCCTGCATGTTGAATATTCGTTAACACCATCTGGCAAGCTGCTAATTCCCTTCATCGACCTGATGCGTGTTTGGGGAGAACATGAAATCAACAACCTACATTCGCCATGAATCGAAACCGAAGATTGTCGGCTTTTTTTCATTTAGTGACAACATCAAATTATTCACTTTCAAAAAATAGTGAGTCAAAAATTTCAAATCCTATTACATAGTTCTATAACCCGCCAGTGTATTTCCCGCAATGAAGCTAATAGTGACGTGCTTGGTCAGTTTTAACAAATTGTTGATCGAATTATATCAATCGGATAAACGCACCCAGTAGGCTTGGCAACTGTTACTTATTGTGCCTGCAACTCAACCTGTCTACTAACCATCACATTTGACTCCATCCAGCGAGCGAAAACTCAAATTCTATTTGAAACACTTACCGCTAAGTGAAGCGCTAGCTGTTCGCAATCGTCTATTAATCATAGGCAATTCAATTACTTCAAACTTCGTTATTCTCTATTTAATTTTACAAAGGTACTTATATATTTTGCATGACAGTTATTTGAAAATATGAGCAACACAGAAGTAGTAGACGTATTCCTTCATTACCTGAGTTCGAAAATCAGCTTGTCTGATGCGGAACTTGATCAGATAAGAACCGTATCAATTGTTAAGAAGCTGAGGAAAAAACAATACCTTCTTCAGGAAGGAGATGTATGGAGATATCACGCGTTTGTAGCAGATGGTTTCCTGAGAACCTTTTCAGTAGACGAAAAAAGCAATGAACACATCATGAATTTTTCTCCTGAAAATTACTGGACTGGTGATCGGGCAAGTCTTAGCAGTGGTAACCCTTCCAGATTCTATATCGAAGCCCTCGAAGATTCCGCTGTCGTGTTAATCACAGACCAGAACTTTCAAGGTTTATGTAAACGTATACCCCAACTAAACGAACTTGTAAATGCTATCCTGCATAGGAGCTTTATAGTTTCGCAAGACCGCATTCACAGCAGTATTGCATTGTCTGCAGAAGAAAAGTACCACCATTTCTTGGAGAAATACCCCGGAATATCAAATAGAGTTCCACAACATATGATTGCTTCTTTTATAGGCGTAACGCCAGAAACGCTTACCCGTATCAGAAGGAATAGCACCAAAAAATAAGTCACATTGATATTTGTTTGGTTTTTTTTCGAGCATTTGTCAATGAATGAAAGCATTTGCCAGATCCATCTTTGCATCATCCAATCATAATTACAAAATAGAAAACGATGAGCAAAACAATTTTCATTACCGGAACCAGTACAGGGTTTGGTAAACTGATGACCATTACACTTTCAAAGGAAGGACATACAGTTATTGCAGGGATGCGTGAATCACGCGGTAGAAACAAAAGCATAGCCAGCGAACTGACTGCACTACCTAATGTTGACGTAGTAGAAATTGATGTAACCGATGATAACTCGGTTAAGGTAGCATTTGAATATGCATTGAACAAATACGAACATATTGATGTGCTGGTCAACAACGCTGGTTTGGCGGGCTTCGGTCTTACAGAAGCGTATTCGATAGACCAAATCAAACAATTGTTTGAGGTAAATTTTTATGGAGTCATCCGCACCTATCAGGCCGTACTTCCATCCATGCGTAAGGCAAAATCAGGACTGATCATTAATCTTACATCAGGAGCCAGCGGACACGCCCTACCGTTTATGGGGCCGTACCTGGCATCCAAGTTTAGTGTAGAGGCCGTAACAGAAGCTATTCAGGATGAGTTAAGTCAGTTTAATATAGAGAACGTTACCATCCAGCCTGGGGTGTATCCTACTGAAATGAACACAGGCAAACCAGGAGTATCAGCAGACAGGACGCAAATTGCAAAAGAGTACGACCCGATAGCCACTGAAATGTTTAATGCTATTGGCGCCGCCCTGTTTGGCAAGATGGAAGAATTTAAAATGAATCCACAAGTTATCGCTGATGGCGTGTTGAATTTGATCAATATGAAAAATGGAACCCGCCCTTTACGTTATCCATTGGATGCTATCGCTAATGGCACAGATGTAGAATTTATTAATGCCAGGGCAGAGAACAAAAAGAAATGGGTAACTGCCTATACGAGTTAAAATTTATAGGAGGTTCAAATTTAGTTGGACCTCCTCACCGTATTATACTTAGTGACACTGCTGCGACTGAGCCCATCAAGTAGAGTTAAGGCATTTGAATTGGAAAGATGCACTGAGCTTAATGTCTGGCCTCTAAAGAATTCAAGGGATGCACGACGATGAATTGCTGTAAACCATAGTTAAGCTTGAGAAGGCCGGCTCCATCAATGTGCATAAGGAAGTGTTATAACAAATAAAGCCCCCTCACCTTCCTTTGAGAATGCCTTAATTATTCCACCATGGTTCTCTACTACTTTTTTACAAATAGATAATCCAACTCCCGTTCCATCAAATTGATTTTTCTCATGCAGCCGATGAAATAACTGAAATATACTATCAGAAAATTGCTGGCTGAATCCGATGCCATTGTCTTCAACTTCCAACCGAAGGTAACGTTCTGCAGGAAACATCCGACTCAGGTCCGCTTCTGCTAATTCCTGCCTTGCTATTATAAAATTTCGAACCGCAACGCGAGGGGTTTTAGGTGCAGCACAACAAAATTTAATGGCATTTGTTATTAAGTTTTGAAACAGCTGCTCTATTTGGGAGGGAATTACCCTAACAGTTGGCAACTTATCACACTCCACCACAGCTTGTTTTTCTTTGATAACTTCACTAATTGAGTCAAGCGTATTACGGAGAAGAATATTTAGATCTTGCTTTTCAAAGACATGGGTTCCTGATAACGTTGCGAATTTCAGCAGGTCCTCAATTAGCGTGCTTACCCGTGTGCAGGCGTTAACTATTCGCTCAATTAATGTTGCCTGATGAGGGGTTTCTGATTTAAGGAGATGACAATAGGTACTGATTTTTCGTATTGGCTCTTTCAGATCGTGACTTGCAACATATGCAAAACGCTCAAGTTCAGTATTCGAAGCAGTCAGTGCGATATTAGTTTTTAAGGTTTGGTCATGCGCTTTCTGCTCCGTTAAATCTCTTAATAGCACTACAAAACCATCTCCGTTATGGAGCGGGCTTACAATAAAGCTTGCCCAGAAATGGCTCCCATCTTTCTTCTTACTCCACCCCTCTGATTCGAATTTTCCATTAGTATTGTTAAACAATTTATCAATGACTGTGTGGATATTTTTATCGCTAGTATCAAAAATTGCCATTGATTTACCAAGTATTTCCCGCTCCCCGTAACCGAAGATCATTTGTGCTGCCTTATTCCACTTTGCAATTTTTCTATTTTTGTCCAATAAAAATATTGCGTAACCAGCAACTTCGTTCATAAGAAACGTATTCAGTTCGTCTACACGCCGCTGCTGTGTTTTGTCAGTCGTAATTTTAGCATATCCAATGTGAATTTTGTTTTCATCATAAATAGGTTGAAGGATTACGTGAGCCCAAAATTTAGAGCCATCCTTTTTCACGCGCCACCACTCCTCCTCAAACTTTCCTTCATTTAAGGCCATTTTCATCCCATGCTCCGGGCGGCCTTCCCGATCTTCGGGTAAGAACAAGACTCTATAGTGCTCACCAATGACATCGTCTTCATTAAAGCCTTTTAATCTTCTTGCTCCCTCATTCCACGAAATAATGTAGCCATCTTTGTCCATCATAAAAATGGCATGTTCCTTTATCGCATCCAGCAGCAACTGATGCTCCTTCTCACCTATCCATGATTCCATGAAATTTTGCTCCAAAAAGCCGTGCCATTACAAATCTTAATGTTACTATTTGTCTATCAACTGTCGTCATTCGCATCTTGATCCAAAATTGACGTTTAATACAGAAGGGACTTATTCCATTAAAGTAACAGACTGCCTTTGCAAATAGCTTTCAAATGAATCCTGCCAGCACAATGCGTGCGGTATGCGTACAGTATGCCTGCGTAAAAGGAGCCCGTTTCTCGCAGACATATCGCACGCATAGTGCCGGCATAGCGCTGGCATCGTATATTTTGAAGCCTATTACCTTGTAATCTGGGTGAGCAGATAAAGAAGGACCTGAACCGGTCAATGTAAAAATTCTAATTCAAAAGAAATCTTTGGCAGAAATCAAAGATCGTATTAATAGACGAAAAACTCAAGTTTTTTTCGGCTCTTCAAGCACACCCTAAAAAATTTAAAATTATCATCTCTCAGAATCAACATCTTACAAAAATACTGAAAAGTTTTTAGAAGCAACTTACAGACCGCGTATGGATTGCGGTGTGAGGACTTACTTTTGTTAAAAACAATATAACTATGGGAAAAATTAAAGGACACTCCATCATTAAAGAAGTAAGCGGTAGCATCGGGAAGGATATGTACGTGCGTAGACACGGCAAAGACACCATCATTTCCAGAAAAGGAGTTGCCAGGCGTTCAACCAAAGATCAGGCTGCTAACAGGCACCAGTTTGCACAGGCGGCCCTTCATGCCCGGACAGTGTTAACGGAACCTGCACTTACAAGAGACTACAAAATCATCAGTTTGATACAAGGATTTAAATCTACTAAAAGTGCTGCCATCAGCGATTTCCTGCGTCAGCCGGAGATTGAATCTATCGACATAGAAAATTATAAAGGAAATATAGGTGATACGCTTTTAATCCACGACAAATATGTTCTAAAACTTATTGAAATTCATGTGACCATTACCGTTCTGGACGGAACACTGATTGAGCATGGTCTCGCAGTGCCCTGCGAACTTCATTGGAAGTATAGCGCTACCGTACAAAATGTATTGCTACGTGGAACGTGCATTGCCGTGACAGGTATTGATAGGTTGAGAAGAAGAACAGAGAAGGTTGTGTTTGTTGGGTGATGACACTTACAAATAGAAAAGAACGGTTCCCGTTTTTTCTTACTAAGTTCTGCGATGAGAAAACAAGTACGACTGATGTGTTTAATTTTAAAATTGCAAGCAGGGACTAGTGCCTTCTGGCTCTACTTGTACCTACTTTTTAGATCACCAGATATTATTATTCGCCTTCATCATTCGCATTTCTTTTTGCTTGCCTCCCGAATTATTGGGATGAGGCCATCGCTCACGTACCCCTTAGCGTTAGTTAGAATCAAGATTACGTCAACATTCAGGCTACTGCATTCATAGGATCTATTGCAAGGCCAGGGAATTCCCTCGCTGTCTTTCAGCTTGTTATAGTTTCTATCGTACGCGGGTAATGACGACACTGATGAAGGTGTCTGCTCCTTCCCTAACCTGTTAATAAAGCTGCAGGCTCTTTTTCAACTTCTCCTTTACTTCTTTACTCAGGCTTGCAGGCTCCAGCACCTTCACCTCCGGACCGAAACTGAGAAGTAGTTGTGTCAATTCATAATTCGGAATCAACCTCAACTTTACAATCATGCCTGATGGGCCATCGGAAATAATTTCCTGGGTAGCGTGAAGATGTTGTGTTTTAATATAATTACCTTGTGATGGTGAAAACCACAGCTTGATATCCTGAACACGATCGCTTGCCAAGGTAATACCCAGTGTGTGATTAAAGTATTTATCAACGTCAGCTCCTTTGTTAGATTTATACTCACCTTTTACAATTGAGATTTTCTCTATCCTGTCAAGGGCAAGTGTTAGTTTACCTCTACGACGTTCGCTATAGCCCAATACATACCATCGGAATTTATACTCCTTTAAAAGATAGGGATGGAATACATGTGTAGTGGGCTTGTCGTCAGAGAACTTTTTATATTCTATACTCAGCGGATGTTGTTTTACAATCGCCTGGTACAACGAATCGAAGTGTTCTATCCCTTTCACATAAGGCATCTTTTCAAAATCAACAATGGGATAAGACTGTTTTGATTTCGTTTTAAGTTGCTGCATTACCACCTTGTCAAGCTTATCAAACATACCTTGAACCTGGTCTAGAACCTCCGCTCCTCTGAAACGCTGAAGGGCATCTACCAAAAGCTCAAACGCTTGCAATTCGTCTTTTGTTAATGGTAGCTTTTCAATTGAATAATCAGGATCTGTATAATAATATCCCCTATGTTTTTTGGAATATTGAATGGGTGCAAAAAAACCGAGTCGCTTATCATAACGCATGAGTTCCAGATCTCCTTCTATAGCACGTTGGCTGATCCTGATATCATTTTTCTTTAGTGCGGATTTAAAATCCTCAATGGTAGGATAGGGTTTCTTTTTGTCAGTAAGACAGGCATTGATAACTCTGAATCTAAGGGCTTGATTAATGGGTGCGGGCATAGATCACATTTTTACCAAAATTAAGGCTTTTAGGGATTTCTGCCGAAATAAAAAAATCCTTGAATTTATTGTCGCTCAGAATCAGCGAGTTATAAAAACTTTAAAAAGATTTTAAATCTCATTAACAGACCGCGTATGGACTGCGGTGTACCAACATACCTTTGTATCATCATCCTGCAGGTGATAGAAATTTAACTAAATGTTCAACCTTAAAAATCAGATTTCAATGGGAAAAATTGTAAACAATCCTGTCACTACTGGATTTAGTGGCACTTTAGGCAAAGACTTGATCTTTCGTCAGGTAAATTCAGAAACCACGTATGCACAGCGTAACCGAAGTCCTCGGCCTGCCACGGTAAGAATGCTGGCTGTACGTGAAAAATTTACAGAAGCCACGATAGGTGCAAAAGGTGCACTTGCTGATCCTGCTACAAAAGACCATTATGAAAAGATGGCGGTGCTGCAAAAAGCCCCAAGCGCTTATTCCGCAGCGTTAAAGGATATCCTTTCAGAACCTGAGATCGGCGGCATATACACAGGTGTGTACTTTGGCGAAATTGGAAACAACATTACTATTATCCCTGAATTACTAGGCAAGGTAACTGGTATTGAGGTAGCCATATATAGCGCCGACGGCACCCTGCTGGAGTCTGGTCCTGCAACAGAGGTTAATTATGCATTCATGTATAAGGCTCAGGCTGTAAACCCTCAGGTTGCCGGATCTAAAATTGTGCTTACGGCAAAAGACAGGCTGAGAAAAACACTCGTAAGAGAATTTGTGCTCTAGATGTAGCTCCGCAGCGTGCAAGGCATGCTGTGAAGAAGAAAAATGATGTTTTACTTAAATAGAAAATTGATGAATGTAGTACAAAGGATGAAGGCTCCTACACCCAAGTTCTTCAGAGTGCTAAGAACAGTTGGTATGGCGCTGGCTGCCGCAGGTGGTGCGTTGTTAACAGCACCGGTCTCACTCCCTGCCATTGTTATCACCATTGCAGGCTATGCTACGGTAGCCGGATCAGTGATTACGGCGGTAAGCCAGACTGCTGTCGAAGACAAAAACGAGTAAGCTCGTAAACAACATATTGGTATAATAAATAAACGATGATTTACATCTTTAGGTCCTTGAGGGACTTGTAACGTCACACTGTTACGGTGTGACGTTTTATTTTCTATCAACTTCATCTTTTTCGCCTCGTATATTTCTAAGGCCAGCAATGTGATCAGCTAATTAAGATTCATTAGTTGCCGAAATCAAAGGTATATGTTTCATTTGGTTTTGTCTGGAAATCATATTCGTAGATTGCTTTCAGGGAACTTATTGAATTGAATTTAGCTGCAGCGGATACAAGAGGAGTTTTGATTTCGGGACTTTTGAAGAAAGGATTAACATTATCTCCGATGGACTTCTTCAGTCGTTTATCCGTTAGGGATGAATGAGATCTGATGCGAAAATTTCCACCCAAAGACGAAGTCACTCTTATCGACTTAATTTTTGAATCCTTCCAGGAAAGGTCAATGGTAAAGCCTCCCCGGGTTCTTAGCCCGGCAATGCTTCCTGATTTCCATGCTGCAGGCAATGCAGGTAACAGATGAACTGCTCCATCATGACTTTGCACCAACATCTCTGCAATTCCTGAAGTGACTCCGAAGTTTCCATCGATCTGAAAAGGAGGATGTGCATCCAGCAGATTAGGATAAGTGCCGCCTGCGTTGTTTGTATTCTCCAGTGCTGGCGTTAGCTGATCGCGGATAAGCTTGTAGGCTCTGTCACCATCCAGAAGCCTTGCCCACAGATTCACCTTCCAACCCATGGACCAACCCGTAGATTGATCTCCGCGATATTCCAGCGAGTTTCTGGCAGCCTGAAATAGAATATAGTTACGATAAGGAGAAATCTGGTTGCTGGGGTATAGACCGTACAAATGAGAGACATGGCGATGTTTGTCGTTCGGATCATCCCAATCTTTCAACCACTCCTGCAGCTGGCTGTGTTTCCCAATCTGCATGGGAGGAAGGCGATTACAATCTATTTTTACTGAATCACGTAATTCAAAATCGCGATTCAATAAGGAAGAAGCTTCAATGAAATTTGAAAATACATCAAAGACCAGTTGATTGTCCATTGTTGTTCCTGCAGCGATAGAAATATCTGGTCGATGGTGGTTCTCAGGCGACATCGAAGGTACAACCATTAACCATTTATTAGTTGGTTCTTCCACCAGAATATCATGATAAAACAGTGCTGCACCTTTGAGAATAGAATAATGCGTCTCTAGAAAGCGAAGATCACCGGAATACAGGTAGTGTTGCCAAATGTGTTGTGAAAGCCATGCTCCCCCCATGGGCCATAGTCCATAAAAAGCTCCATCTACAGGACCGGTGATCCGCCATAAATCAGTGTTGTGATGAAGGTTCCATCCTCTTGCTTTATAAAGTTTGGAAGCACTTTCCTTCCCTGTTATTTCCAGTTCATGCAACATGTTAAAAAGTGATTGATGCATCTCCGGCAAATTGGTGACCTCCGCAGGCCAGTAGTTCATTTCCGTATTAATGTTTACAGTGTATTTACTGTCCCATGGCGGTGCAATCTTATCATTCCACTTTCCCTGAAGGTTTGCTGGTTGTGTTCCCGGTTGTGAAGAAGAAATCAGGAGATATCTTCCAAATTGAAAAATGAGTGTAACAAAATGTGGATCATTTCCAGCATGGAATTCTGAGAGGCGGACATCAGTGGGCTTGTTTGCTGCCGCCGTGGTGCCAAGATCTAACGAAACACGGTTAAAGAATTTACGATAGTATTCAATATGCGAATCCTTTAGCACTTTATAAGGCTTTTGTTTTGCGTCATTGAGATATTTTGTAGCCTTTTCCAACGGATTTTCGCTCAGATCATTATAGCTTTTGAAATTCGTGCCGATAGAAATAAAAACCGTAATGGCTGTTGCCCGATTGATATGAAGGGCAGTGTCAGAAGAAGTTAATGTTCCCCCTTCAAGCACTGGCTGCACTTGTGTCACGAACTTAACTTTTCCTTTTTTATTGTCTTTACTTCCGGATGTTCCCGACAAGCCAATCGTTTTGTTTCCCACTTCAATGCTTACTTCCCTGTGCGGACATTCTACAGATATAGAGCAGGTGATACTTTGCTTTTTGCTGGCCGTTAATCGCACAACAACAACCTGATCCGTGAACGAAGTAAAGACTTCACGTGTATAGGTTACGCCATTTGCAGTATACGTAGTGGATTGAATTGCTTTACTAATATCTAATTCACGATGGTAATCAGTAACATGCTGATGTGTTGGAAAGTCAATCAATACATTTCCAACAGGCTGATACGGCATGCCATAATTATTGTCTTTTGCAGGACTACGAGGAATCTTTTGCATGGCGAGCTTATGTGCCTGCTCATATTCATCCGCAAAAATCAAGCGTTGTATTTCAGGCAAAGACTCAGCAAAGCCTGTTGAAGGTATGTTGTTACCAGGTTCACCTGCCCATACTGTCTCTTCATTCAGCTGCAGTGTTTCCGTTTGAGGATTGCTGAAGACCATGGCAGCCAATCTTCCGTTTCCAATAGGAAGGGCTTCATTCCATGTTTTTGCAGGTTGTTGATACCAAAGTTTTAAATGATTCTGCCCATAGCCAGCATGGTGCCATACGATGAATGTAAGCAGGAGAGAAAACAATCGAACAACAATTTTCATAACGTAATTTAGGCTGTTTGTCTTTGAAAAGCACCTATACAAAGTCAGATGTAAAAATCAAAGAGTTTAAATTACGAGCAGCGTCGCACAGTTTCCAATTTATTTTTTAGACTCTTACCAATTTCTTTCCTTCAGGAATGATTTATGACATTCTCTATCATCCTATTGTAACCCGATGTTTGCACAGATCTATCTTTAGTCATTGACTTAGAAGAGCAATTATACGCTGCCGCCATGAAAAATTCGGGTAGAATTAACAGCTAACTCTACCCGACTTTTCACCTAACTCTATCAAATTAGAATACCTATGAAATGAGATCTTGATTTTGCTAAATGCTTATAAGACATATTCTTTATTATTGACAATCTCGGGTTGCAGGTGCGTACTTATCGCAATTCTATTCCACGTGTTGATCGTTGCTATGGCCATAATCACTTGGGCAATATAATTTTTGCCAAACATACGTTCTGCCCTTTTATACGTTTCATCTGATAATCCACGGTTGTGAATTAATGTGATTTCTTCTGTCATCGCCAGAATGACTTTTTCCTCCTCGGAGAATAGATCAGTTTCACGCCATGCGTTTAGCAAAAAAATGCGCTGATTAGATTCGCCATTTTTCAGCGCATCTTTTGTGTGAAGATCAATACAAAAAGCACATCCATTGATTTGGGAAGCACGGATCTTAATTAAATCTTTATGGATTTTAGTTATTTGTGTTTTGCTTAAATAACCTTCCAGGGCGTACATCGCTTTGTATGCAAGCGGCTCTGTTTCTGAAACATTTACTCTTTTTTCCATTTGCGTAAAAATTTGTTGTTTACGGGAGTAAAGGTCCAAAAACGCTAAATGAAAAATACTTAAACTGGTTTAAGAACGTCTTTTCGCCCTAATCTCGCTTAAATATTCAGGGGTGAATCCCAGGTAAGAGGCAATTAGATATTGAGGGATTCGCTGTACAAATTCCGGATAGTGGTCATTAAGGTGGTGATAGAATTCTTCTTTCGACAGATCATACAAATATTTCATACGCATTTGGGAAGCGGCATAAGCTCTCTGGTAGATAAATCTGAAATACCGCTCCATGACGGGAAATTCTGATAATAATGTAGCCTCGGTAGAATTTTCTATACTTAATACTTCAGCGTTTTCTACTGCCTGGATATAAAACTCAGAAGGCAATTTGTGTTCATAAGCAACGAGATCCGTAATCCACCAGTTTTCTATGGCGAATTCTGTAGTTTGTTCGACTCCTTTCGTGTTCACAAAAAATTTTCTAAGACAACCCTTCAATACAAAGTAATTCGTTGTACAAATATGTCCTTCCACCAACAGATTTTCTTTCTTCTTCACTTTTTGAACTTGAAAGAATGTCAGAATTTTTGAAAACTCCTTGTCGTTCACCTCAGCGAACTTCGCTATGTGCCTCTTAAAAATATCAGACATAATTTTTATACAATCTACAAATGCTTTGAAGTAACAGCCAGTGAATAACGCAGCTACTTCATTCGAATTTTACTTAGTTACTCTAACATACAACTAACTAACAACCCGAACATGATCACAGAAAGCCTTAATCAACTTCCTGAAACCAAATACCGTATCATTAATAAATGACGATGGGTTATTCAGGATTTGCTTGAGCAAAGAAAGCTTTTCTTCAAAGTTCAAGTCTGCATATTGCTTTTCTACCAAATCAAGCGCCAGACCAAGGCTTTACCTTCTATAAATTCAATTTGCGTTAAGTCATTTCCCGTTAGATTCATACTTGTTCCTGCTAGTTAATCAAAGATCGGCATTCATTACAACATTTCTGCGCAAGTCATTTCTTTCATAGAAAAGCCATAATCAAAAACAAAACAGGGGACTCCTGCCCCCTATTTTACAAGTTAAAATTTTGAGATCATCTACTTTGATGAAGTTGTTTCATTCGGATGTATTCCCCTGGTACCTTCCGCTCCATTGGTTCCTCTCGTACCCCTTGAACTACTTGCCTGTGTCTCGTCTGTGGCCCAATCGAGTAAGGCCGACGTACCTGCATAACTGCCCACTCCCGTTCCTGTAAGTATAGTTGTAACGATACCTCTGAATGCTAATTCTCTCCCTAACCTTCCTCCCATCCATGTGTTCAGTGCTCCGGGAATCTCAAGTAAATTAAATCCAGCATTGCGTAATCCTTGCGGCACCCAACGTGATTGATTCTGAAACCACAAGTGATGTAATGCATTACCATTAGCACCTCTCGTTACGCGCCAGTATTGACTACTAACATTTTCAAAAGATCGCGGATCCCAAAAAATCCTTCGCCAGGTATATTGAATGCGAGGGTTTCGCAACATCCTCCATGTATTACCAAACGCTCTCCAGTTGCCGCCCATTGTTCGCGTGAACATTTCCCTCGCGCCGTTGACAACAGGTCCACCAGCTTGCCGCAGAGCGGAACCCAATACTGGTATACCACCTCCGATTACAAAATCTGTCGCAATTGTTTCTGTACTCACAGGATTAATATACTCCGGAAACAGATTATTAAAACCAAACCTCCCAATAGCTCCGCCCGTAGCGCTGGCTGTTCCGTATAGAACAAAAGTTTGTCCTGCCGTAAGTGACGCGGCACCTGTGCCACTCGCAAAGATTCCTGCCCCACCAGCTGCTAAAATCGCTTCACTTGCTACAATTGCAACACCTCCAATGATAGCACCTCCAAAAACATTTCCGAGCACACGCGCACTACCCTGCCATCCTTCATAACGTTCGGGATGATGATACGCATCATAGACACTGTATCCCGCGCCAACAAGGGCACCTCCAATTACAAATGCTGCGACAATAAACGGTATAACTTCACCATTCGGGTCAATGTTGTTAATGGGGTCTTGCCCCGAATAGACATACAGCGATGGCGAATCAATGTAACCCTTAGGATCAGGTGAAAGAAATATTCCGTTAACCGGATTCATCAAACGCTTCTTCGATAAGTACAGCCCTGATACGTACAAATACCGCTGACCCCCAAAAATAGGTTCAACATCCCATGACGATAGCGGAATTGCAGTTCCCGCAGGGCTATAGATAGTAGGCGCGCCGAATGATTTATAACGATAGGTTTCGATGACATTACCGTTGTTATCAGCCAACGCCACAAGGTTGAAACGATTATCGAACAACGTATAATGTGTACCTGATGTAGTGTGGTATGCTATCGGAATTCCGGTAAAGGGATGAATCGTAATTTGCCTTACCGCAATACCGTTTTCATTTTCCTGTTCGACAAATCCTCCAAGGTAATGAAAGGACCGATCAGGTTTTCCGGACTGCCGGATAACGGAAGGACGACCAAAGGCATCATAGATTATTTCCGTGATAGCACTTGCTCCCGATTTAATTACAACAATGCGACCAAGGGCATCCGTTTCGAAATCCAGAACTGAGTCACTTTTCAAGACACTATCGGTATGCCAGGTATAGCCATGTGCACCATCATTTGATATTTTGTGACCTGCCACGTAACTATAATTTTTATCAGGACTACCTGTTTCGGAATATTTGGTTCTTGCATCGGCCGAGTTATACAAAAAGCGCTCGATGTGTGTCGCAGCAGCGGCAGCAGTACGCACATCATAGATGCTATTATCATGCTCCGCCTGGGTTTTGGCCACCATAACGGCAACGGGAAAAGCATCTCTTGCCTCTGTAAGTCTGTAGCAAGCATCATATTCAAAATAACTAGGCTTAGGATTTTGGCCGAGTATTGCCTCTACCTGAAGGCGATTAGCACTATTGTATCGGTATAGAATCTGTTCATCTGTACCTGTTAAGCTTCGCGCATGGATACCGATTACACGCTTCCGTTCATCATAAGTATTCTCAATGGTTAAGCCGCCGGCATACGTTGCTCTCCCAAATGCATTAGGACCGCTCGTTACAAAACTTATCATCGAGCCTGTTCCAGAACCTAAAGTTCCGCTAACTGTTTCTTCAACTGCACTAAGAACCCCATTCAGATCATGTTTCAACCTTTCTTTACGTCCATCGGGCCAAACTTTTTCAACTACTCCGGTATCGTCGTGATACCTGCAAGTCATTGTAACACCCAGCGCATCTTCCAGACTCAGCCGACCCTGGCTATCGTACTCACGCGACACTGCACGTGTTCCCACAATTGCAGTAACCACCCTGTCGCAACCGTCGTATGTGAACTGATGTGTTTCTGTTTTCTTAATAGGCGTAGGGAAATATGTGTTTTCAATTCGTGTAATCCTGTTCGCCGTATCGTAGGCATATTCAAACTCAACGCCACTTGCAAGCGTTTCCTTTATGATCTGACCAAAGGCATTAAATGTCTTGGTACTTGAAAAACCGTTTGCATAAGTCACTTTAAAATTGCGACCGACGGAATCAAAAGCGTAAGTAGATATTTCGCCTGCAGGGTCAGTATATGAAGAAACCTGCATCATTTCGTTGTACCTCCATTCATGTTGAATATTGAGGCCACCTGTATCGTAAACTTCACGCACTTTCTTCCCGAAAGAATTATAAACCATTTCCTTTACAACCCCTAGATAATCTGTTTGCCTTACCAACAGGTTTCGATCATCATATTCACTCAACACCGTTGCACCATCAGGCTCTATCATCTCTGTTCTCCGATTACGTTCATCGTAGGCATATTTCTTAACAACCTGCGAAATAGAACCATCAGGCTCATGATGATAACTTTGGATTTGAATAAGGTTACCATTATGATCATACGTATTGTACTCTTCATTTCCCATAGGATCGGTTACACGAATTACCCGACCAACTCCGTCATATTCTTTTATTGTAACACCACCTCTATTGTTAATGATCTTTACAATGCGGTCCATAACATCATAAAAAAAGGTGGTTGTCACGTTGCTTGACAGAGCAGGATTATTTGTAAAAGACCTTATTGTTTCAGCAATCTTTCTCTTCTTCTCGTCATAGGCAAAGGATTTGAATGACAATTGCCGAATAGTTCCGGTACCATCATCACCTACCGTTTCCTCTGATTCAAGCAAGTCTTCTGCGAGCCACTTGTTCCTTATCTCAGTTCCGTTTGGCAATATCACTTTACTGATCCGGGAAAATCCATCATACTCATACCTCGTGGTGAGCCCAAATGCATTTGTATCCTGAATTATTTTTCCTGCGCGATCATAAACTTTTTTCGATATTATCTTTTTCCCATCCGTCCCTACCACTTCTTCTATTAAGGGAAGCCCTCGTTCATCAAATCTTTTTAAAATCCTGCTACCATTTGGATTAATCGCTTCAACAGGGAAGCCACGAAAGTCATTATTAATCCTGACCATCACACGCTCTGATGTATTGCTACTCAGAATGTGTTTCGTGGAATATCCTAAAACGTCGCATTCTATACTATCTGTAATATGCGTGCCTGCAAGCACAGGATCTGTAAATGCACCTTTCGGTTTTTCCGAAAGAATAAGTTTTTTATCTGCATTATAATGGTAAATAAAGTCTGCAGGGGAGCCGTTAACATCAGGAAGAATTTCTTTCTCCACCAGCCCAAGTGCGTTATACACCTTGATTGATGAATGACCATTACCATCAATGAGCACGTTATCAAAACCTACACTGTCATATCCTATTATGTTTTGAATATTCAGAATTCCTTCGTCAAATATCCGCTTAACAAGACGGCTCTTTTCGTTGCCCGTGGTACCGTACTCAAATGCCATCCTCGTTCCATTGGGCTGAATTGAAGCCGTAACCTGACCTTTTGGATTATAGGTGAACGTATTTTTAGCTTGTTGAATAGTACCATCAGGTAATGTAGCATCCGGCTGAACAATCTCTATCAACTTACCGGTATTGTTAAGGGCAGCAGGGGTAACATCAAAATCATAACGATAAATTGTAGTAGCCCCCATTTCATTTGTCTCCTCTTTTAAGAGCTGATATGCAGGCTCATACTTGCCGCGCCAGATTATCCGACTTGGGGAGGGGAAACCCGCAGCGGATGTAACTTCTTTCTGAAGTATTTTGTTACGCATACGAGGATCAGCATTTGAAAAATCAAAGGTATTGATCTCTTCACTGCCATCAGGACGTGTAGTCTTATGCAGGTTACCCTGCTCATCAAATTCGTACAACCATGCTACTACCCGAAAAGACATATCCTTATTGAGCCGGTATCTTCTATCCAGTAAATCGCCGCGATAATTGAAGGTATAGGTCTCAAGGCCGTAGTCTGGATTCATCACCTCTATTTGAACCGATGGTATATTGATAAACAATGGATCAGGCGCAACATACTGCAATTGTGTATAACGAAACTGAAACAGATAGCCACCGTATAATTGTTCGGTGATACGGGAATAACTAAATGTAGCTGGATCCTGCTCGTATACGTTCTCGAGGTATACATTGCCCTTTGCATCTTCAACCCTTACAATATTATGGCGAAGTTCAGGTAATGCCCAGGGATGTTCGTAATGATAATAACGGGTAATACCATCCGGATGATCAGTAATTGCGGGAGATCTTACGGCTGTCAGCTGCATGGTTTGTTCGTCATGCTCATATAAAAACTTCCTGCCCGACTGATCGGATACTGCAACGCACAATCCACATAAATCATATTCGAATGTAAAAAAATGATCATCATCATCTCTCACCTCCACCAGCTTGTCTTCAGCACCATAAGAAAACGTCAACTGGTTTCCATGTCGGTCTCTGATCCAATATATTGGAATTCGTTCGCCATCAACCCATCCTGAAGGTCTTTCGAAACGCATTACCATTCCACCATCTCCTAACAGTTCATAGACCTGCGACAAAGATGATACACGTTGTAGTTTTTCAAATACGCCACGTGGCGGATCATAGTCGGCACCGTTGTACTGAAATTGTTCTTCATGAAGATTTCTCCATAGTGCAATATCGCCGGTGTTGAGTTCGCGAATAAACAAGTTATAATTATGATCCCAGTTCCATCCAAAAGGGCCGAAAGAGGCAGCACCGCTACGGTAAAACCTTGTAAATGCAAGGGGGAGAATGGTGTTAGGTATAGTAATATCAGTTTCTTCTATGTAAAATGTACCACTGAAAATATCAACCGGATCCGCACCATTTGTTTGTTCCTGCGATTGTTCACCACCATGAGTAGGGTGAGGCTCTCCAACGGGTGGGCGTGTTGGTTCCTCTGTTGGTGCGGGATTGGGATTAGCTGGATCCCCAGCACCAGAAGAGGCGTTGCCAACAACATTACCCGATGCCGGCGGATTTGGAGCTCCTTGCTGCACTGCTGAATCGCCACCTGTTGCATTTGGATCTGTCTCCACCGGGGGCGTACCAGCATTCGGTTGAGGATCTGCAGCAGGTTGTGCGGCACATGCCTGATCAACTTCTTGCCAAAAGTTTGGTGTATTATTGGCTCTGCCTAATTGAGGATTCGTGGTACGCGAAGCATTGTAAAAACCGATCGCATCGCAAGGGTTGTCAGTAGAATAGCTACTGCCTGCACCATAGGTAGTACCGCCATAATCAAATGAATTTATACCACCTGGAACAGTTAAATTGTATCTAGACATGAAAGTATCGTTTATGATAATGCTACAGCAATTGCCCTTTCGCCATTCCAAACCAGGTCACCATCGTTGATATCAACTTTAACGTTGGGATGAAAGCGTGTTGCTTTGCTTAATATGTCATTCAGACCGGATTTAATTTTTTCACTCTCTTCCGTCGAGAAAATCCGACCTAGTACGGAAGTAATTTGTGCAGGATTATTTTTGGACGTAATGAATCGGTTTACCAGAATAAATTCAACACCTTTCTCTCCGGTTTTCCGCTGATGAATTTCAAAGGCATCATCAACCCACTCATTACGCGTAATAATTGTACTACATGGAAGATCGTGGTGTGAAAACGAATAGATATCCAAAACCTTGGCTATACCAGCGTCAGGACACTCCGTTGCAATGCGTTGTAAAACTTCAGAAGTTTCCTTAAGTTCTTCCCCTGCTTTTCTGTCACGTGCAACATTAACTATAAACGTCTCACTATGTAGTTCATCATCCATCGTCACTTTCCAGACACTTGATGTGTGGCCTTCCTTGATATTCCAGACCTCAACCCGTGCATCCTTTAGTCTCCGATACTCATAAGAACTTATTATGTATTGTTGCGCACAGAAAGCAGATTGGGAAAAAGAAAGCACCCGACATTCAAGAAAGTATTTGTAGATACGCTCAAAGTCATCTGTTAAATAAATTTGCGGATCGTGGTACTCGAGGTGTAGTGCGTATTTAAACCAGTAGTCGCAAGTGATGTTTTGCTCCTGAAATTTATCAAGCATGCCCCTGCTAATAATCCCATGGAAAGGCATGGTTGAAGATGTTTCAACCATACCATTGTCCAGTAGCCGGAAGGGAATTTTATCCGGACCGAAATAAAACCGGAATTCCATTTTAATCAGCTTTTTTTGAACCTGTGCCTTTTACTCCGTTATTCTCTTTATCCTCATTTGAGGTGAACTTTACACCTAATGCACCAAGCTTGATTTTCTGAACCTGCTCCATCTTCAAACCTATTTTCTTTGATAATTCCTCACTGCGAAGCGTTAACAAATCCTTTCTGGTGATCTCCTTAGCATTCTTCCCAAAGAATTTCTCAAGCCTTTGAAGCGCATCCCCGGAAACGTCGTTTACTATAGATTGATCGAGAATTGCTCTCCCTTTATGGTATTGAATCAACTTATACTCTAGTTGCTTGGCAAAGAAATCGGTGTCTACAAATTTCCTGAGTTTCACTGTAGGGTCATTAAGACTTTTTAAAGTCTCTGTCTTTATGTAGTTACTCAGTTCATTTGCCTGGCGGATTGTGTATTTCGCATCGGACTGTATGGGAAGGGCCGCACGAATTTTATCGGCACATTCCTTACAAGTACCATGATTATAGGTAGCTGCTACCGCCTTTGATTCGGCAGTTTTATTGGCAGCAGCTCTTGAGACAACGGTAGATGCGCGCTCTTTGAAGTTCGCATTTATCTTTAATTCATTCGGAATATTTTTGAATCCTACAACATATTCGTCCATAGGCTTAAATTCTTTATCAGAAGAGCAACAACACAAGCCACGTGTAGTAATCATCAGCACCTCTTCTTCACCTATTTGTTTAGTAGGCGTAGTTGAAATTAAGTTTACCTGCACCTGCATACGTGCGTGCCCTGCATAGGCCTGTATAGTATCGGGGCAATCGACACAAACTTCCGAACCTTCATAACATTTGTGTCCATGTGCAGAGACATTAACGTTAAGTGACGCCCCATTTGGTGTAGTTACTACGCTGGTCGATCCGTTTTGCGAATCATTTACCAGGACATCATAACCTTCAATCCTAAATCCAGAAGGGGCATTATAAGTTACACTGTCGCTTGCCTCTGTACGATAGCATTGGTAATGAACATCCCAGCAATCAAAAAAGCATGCGCGAGCGCCAACGATTCTCTCCGCCGGGATATCGTGATCAGTAGCTACAGGAGCGGTGCATGAAGCCATTGCCGTGGTTTCTGACTTACGCTCATAATCCATAACAGGAGTTTTGGTTAGATGACTGGTGTCAAGGCGAAGTGATACACAAAAATCTTGCTGATCTTTCAATTGTGCTACAATTAAAAAGAATTCCTGGATGCCTTCTACAGGTCGTGGTCCTCTTACAAATCCAGAAGGTTCTTCCAACGTATGGGGACGAGGCTGAACGAAAAACACAACACGATTTGTTCCCAGATGGTAGCTATCGAGAAGGTGGTACATTTGTGAAATCTGAGTAGAGAAAGAATACGTTTCTCTTCTTTCCTGTGCTACATCCGACGAACGTGAAGACAAGCTTTCTTCAGCGTTTAATCTTTTCGTACCCCATTGTCCATTTGGAGCAGAATATGTAAACCCACCTCCTGTCCCTGCGTACTGCGCCTGCGCACCAAAACCTCCACCTCCCATGTCTACGTCAAGAATTTCCATGGATTGTGTAGCTCCCGCTGACTTTGTAATGTTCAGTGACTCAATGGAGCGTGATTGCTTTTCCTTGGTGTCTGTGGCGAGTTCATAGAGCTCTCTTTTCTTTGGTTCGAAGTCCATGAAAAACGGATACTCACTTAAATCCATGTCAGGCTTCTTTTCATGCGGGCCTACCACTACCTGAAGAATGGCGCCATGACAGGGATTGTAAGAATTAAGCAGGTCTGTAAGACCCGGTACAGTTGAAACATCTACTCCATTCCAATCTATGCGGCCTTGAATCTCCTGATCCAATGGCTGATACCCGGTAATGGTTGCAGTTACTTTAAGATAAGTAATGTTGTACTTAGGGTACAACTGGTACTCGTCATCCGGTCTGTATTTAAATACAGCCAGGGAGGTTTGCCATTTCGCAGGAAGGCGGTTATCACATACCGCCTTGTCGATCATGTCTTCGGTGACACAAATACGCTCCCACGGAACGTCGGTCGGAAGATTCAACTTGAAGTTTGACATGTTTTTAATATTTTGATTAAGTATTAGCGCACACCCCGGATGTTCGACTGCATGCCGGTACAGTTACTCGTCGACATTTCCCGTTATTGTGCTGGTAGTCAAAAATAGTAGTGATAAGGGCGGGTGAGTAAGGGTGTTTTTCCCCCTAAAGAGAAGGTGTTTTTCCGGTTTCAAAGAAAAATAGCTTCCTTCAAGGCTAATTTTTATTGATTGCTTCCGCATTCCTGAATTAATCAAACCCATTTACAAGAGTGCGCCAATTAAAAAAGTACGTTAAGAAAACCTGGAGAAATACGGTGCTTACCCTTAGTTCGTTTAAATTAACCAATAGGAATTATTTCAGCTAAGCACGAAAAGTACGTCAATTACCGGCGGATTTTAATACCGCGTTAGTTGAGATGGAATAACAATTTAGCTATTTGTTGGCACGATTAACGCCTATGGAAATAGCTACCGCCAACGAAACACGAGCAACAAAAAGCTCATTCTTCCTCGTCATCGTCACCTATCTCGCATTCATTAGTCTCGGCCTGCCCGATGGGCTGCTTGGAATTGCCTGGCCATTTATGAGTACAAGGGCGAATGTGGCACTAGACTCATTGGGTGTTCTTCTGCTCGGTTTTACCGTAGGGTATCTGTCTACGAGTAGCACCAGCGGAAAGATTTTGAAGTTCGTATCCTTGGGGATGTTGCTTGCCATAAGTTGCGTGCTCACTGCACTCAGTTTACTAATCTATGCACTTTCCGATGCCTGGTATGTCATGATCGTAGCCTCATTCTTTCTTGGGGCTGGCGGTGGCGCAATTGATTCATCCATCAATACTTTTGCAGCCTCCCGTTTTAGTGCTAGCACTGTGAACTGGTTGCATGCCTTCTACGGCGTTGGTGCTACAACAGGACCCCTACTCATTACGTTGATGCTTACAAACAGGCTAGCGTGGTATCACGGTTATATTGCAGTTGCAGCAATCCAAATTTCACTCGCCGTATTATTCTTCTTTACCCAAAAAAGGTGGCAGGTTTCTTCTGCTTCTTCCGCCCACGACGAACAGCATTCAAACGCTGCATATCTGCATACCTTAAAGCTTCCGGTTGTGTGGCTGTACATGCTGATCTTCTTTCTATACACAGGGTTGGAACAAGGCTTTGGTCAATGGCTTTTTACCTTGCTTACAAAATCAAGAGGCATTGCTGAAGAACAGGCAGGTTTATGGGCTGGTCTCTATTGGGGAAGCTTAACAGTAGGACGGATTATCTTTGGCATTGCACTTACCCGGATTCCGGTAAAGCATGTTCTAACTGGCGCAATGGCAGGCATTGTAGGTGGTGTTGTTCTGTTCACCATCAACATAAACACTTTAACAACGCTGGCAGGAATATCAATCTTAGGAATTGCAAACGCCCCTGTGTTTCCAAGCCTGATTTCTGTTACTCCTGAAAGAATTGGCAAAGAACATACCGCCACCGCTATTGGTGTACAAATTTCAATGGCGATGCTGGGAGGAGCTTTACTCCCGGGCTCCGCCGGATTATTGTCGGAAGAATTTGGCCTCGAGGTTATCGCCAAAGTATTTACAATTGCCGCAATTGTGCTGGCACTAGCCTATCTGCTGGGCGCCAACGGATCAAAACGGATAAGTCGAGTAAATTAAAAATATCACGACTGGCTTATCCGCAAATCAGCAATGGTTATTTCCTTTCTGTAGACATTATTAAAACGATCCTTCACCGCTACGGTAATGGTTTTTGCATCCGCAGCATGTTTGGCAAAAAACATGTGATCGGTTAAAACAGGATCTACCCAGGAACGCTTGGCTGGCTTTTCTGTACCTGCGTGCAGCATGACCGACAACGGGTCAAATGACGTCTTTTGTAACATCTCACCCATGCTCTTTCCATCTTCAAACCATTCTACTTTCCATTGCGAGTCCCAGTTCCAAACATTTACACAAAACATATCAGGATATTCAGGAACTGAACCTGTTGGGTACACGCGAAACTGAAAATCACGTTCATAACCTACTGCTTTGTGATACCAGTTAATTTCACTTCCGTTAACTTCGTAAACACCATAACCATTAGGAGTACCGTCATAACATATAGGGCCTGTCCACCAGGCGCCGCAGACCGTCCCATGAACATGCTCGATGATATCGCCCTCTAAAACCTTCTCGTTAAAATGAGTATGCCCCGACATAATGTGAGCCCTAAAAGGTTTTAACAATTTATACAACGCTTTGCGGTTAGCTACAACTCCTCCAATAGGGTCTTCGGTAAGCTTGTTTCGTCTTCGTGCACCCGTGTTAACAGGAATATGCAAAGCAACCACCACGGTAGAGCCTGCTTTTACATGAGCAAGGTCCTGCTCCAGCCATGCAAACTGGTTTTCGGCAATGTATCCTATGTATTTTTTTGATGTTCCCAGGAAAAACACATCATCCAGTACAACGTAATGTACATCTCCGCGGTTGAAAGAATAGTACGTAGGACCAAAGTGAAACCTGAATGTATTCATTGATCCATCATCTGCACGTGCATCAATATCCATATCATGGTTGCCGATAACCTGGAAGAACGGGATGCCTGTTTTACCTACTGCTTCTTTATAGTCTGCAAACAATTCGAATTTATCCCAGACAAGGTCTCCACAGCCAATACCATGGAATGGCATATTACTTCCATAGCTTTTTACCAGGGCAAGTGTGTCGGGAACAGATTGGGACTTCAATAACTGTGCATCTTCAGGTGTCTCAATTTGTGTATCCGCCCACACTACGAAAGCATGTTTTGAATCATCCGTGGAAAGTTTTGTTAAATTAAAATCAGCATTAAACTTTCCATTAACTGGCTCTATTTTCTTATAGAACCTGGCAATACCCTGATCATTTGTAAATTCATAACCACGCGGCATAGTTATATAAACAAATGCGGCAGATGAATTACTTTGCAGGGAGTAATTACCTTTACTATCCGTGCGTGTTACGGTAAAACCATCCGTTACGACAACACCTCCAAGCCCCTTCCCTTCCGATTGAACCTTACCATTGAGTGTGAGGGGAGCGAAACGTAATTTATTGAAAGCGGGGAACAACGATGCAAATGCATCGCCCACTGCTGAAATGCCTATGCCTGCAAGACCAAGTGACTTGAGAAATACCCTTCTGGTTTGTGTCATGTTCCGTTGATATCTAAAACACTATTCTTTTTAGGCAAAGGTGCACATCACACGAAATAGCACAGCATGACGAGAATTAACCTTGCATTAAGTTTTTATGGCAAAGGTTAAGGAAAGATTATGGCTTTATTGTTTTAAAACCCGTTTCTTAAGCATGGAGTTGTTTTTTGTTGGACAGACGAACCGAGCCGCTGGATACACACGAGGGACGGAAAGACTGCATGCTTATGCATGCAGTCAGAGGAAGAAGTTTACGTACCGAGCAATTGCTCGAAGGTCACTTCTTTGCCAAGGCGGTCTTTCGCCCTGACCACGATCTTGTTGCCCATAAATTCGGCATTGGCTACCGCGGCCGTGTACTTCCAGCTCCCGCCATCGCGTAAGGCCGCGCCGGTCTCCACCACGGTGTTGTCAGCACGCTGAATGGTGAGCGTGACTTCCGTAATCTTAAAATCATTGACCGCCGCGATGAACAGCGTGTTGCCTACTTCACCCTGATAGTTGCCGGTGAACACACTGGCAATTTTAGGTGGCGTGAGGTAATCAGTAACGGCCGCACTATAGGCACTGCGAAGGCCGGCTTTCTCCGCCATTAGTACGTACAGTTCTTTTGTTGCCGGGTCGAGCAAGGCTGACTTGGCATACATCACAGCATTAAGGAAACGCTCCTGCTGCGCAACTTGGTTTTCGGTGAACGATGCACGCCTTCGTCCAGCCTTGGCAAATTGTGTTTGGTTTCCTACCTGGCGAAAAACAATGTCATCGCCCATCTTGCCACTGAAACCTTTGGTGACAAGGTTGTTTTTTACTACTCCCATAAAATATAGGGTTTGTGTTTACATTCCGCAGCACCCGCCGCGGCAATTCGATTACAACCTATAGCCATGGCCAGACGCAGCTTTATGATTTTGAATGAACGTGAATGGATGCAGATGAACGTAATGATTTGTAAATGATGTTGAACATTGTTTTTGTCATTCTGTGCAGACGTAAGAGGTATCGCTTCGGTCGCGATTCGTTCGGGCTTCGTTCACCTCATCCCTGGCCCTTCTCCTCAAGGAAAAGGGAACTGTGCTGAAATGGAGTAAAGGCTCAAAGGCTTATTCGAACAGCCTTATTCCATCCAGGTACATGTTAACCTAAAGTTGACATACTTAATTATAAGATATTGCTAAAGTATTGATGAGAAACAAGTGCGGTAGAAGCATTTTTATGTCTTGATTTTTTTGTTACTTTTCTCATCAAGGAAAAAAGAATCTGCAAGTCTTAAAAGTATGTTCTGTGAAATATACGTTGAAACAGAGTCGCTATTCTATTTTCATCGCTTTAATTATAACGTGAAGTCAAGGCTCATGCATACCAATTCGCAAGAAGAAGACTTACATCAGCGCTGGATTATATGGCACACGCCACAGGCGTGCGCCAGCAAAGGGGAAGTGGCCCTGGCCTGTAAAATGGATACCGGTAATTACTCGCGGATTGAAAACGGGAAGACAGATCCGGCTTTCTCCTCAGTAGTAAAGATTGCTAAAGCAATGGACGTGGAACTGATTGATCTGTTCCAGGCTGATCAGGTGTTTAAGGATGTAAACTCGTTCGATAAGTCTCTCGCAGAAAAACTTGCCTTCATTGAACAGCTCAACAAAAAAGATAAGATTGCCTTCTACGCTGTACTCGATGCCTTCATCGGTAAGAAAAAATTAAAGGACGCCCTTTCGAACGTCCTCTCTGATGTTAAGTAAAGTCCTTGCCTTAGTTCGGGATAATGTTCACTATCTCAAAGACGTCAAGCACAACTACAACTAGCCCTGTTACACCAATAGCCATCAATGATTTAGGAATCACTTCAAGCTGGATTCTCGGATAGGTCACGATATCACTCGGATCGCTAGGGTTGTAAATAACAGAGAACTTGCTTCCTACGGACTTTGGCGGATTAAATCCAATGCTTAATTGCCTAGTGATGAGTTCATTTTTCTCCGTCAAGAATTGAATAACAGGATAGTAAGTCCCAGACTCATCATCATCGATGCCCAGCTCATTTTGGATTAGCGTAAGTTCATTAGGGGAGAAAACATTTTTTACAATTGTCGCTTCCGATAATTTGCCTTTGGCTAGAGTCCTTCTCCCTGCTCTCCAGAGTATAAATCCAATGGTTATAGCAACTAAAGAAAGAAACACAATCTGCCTCGCGATCATTGCTGTTACTTATTTCATCAAGTTTGGGTATGTACTGCAGAAGCGGGCGCTAATTAATTGGATCACTTTTAAATTCTACGTTTTCTTCCTTCAAATATTTCTTACTGTTGTAATCAAACAAGTCAACGTTCTCACACTGCATACTATAAAGAACATCATTGAAAATCTCCGAGTCAATTGCGCTGCTTTTATCAATGTCGTTCTTGTACGTTAGGTCATACAAATAATCCTTCACAACAAAAATATAGGAAGTTGCTTCGTACTTCGATCTCCTTTCGGTCTCAACCTTTACCCTAAATATCTCGATCCCTTCAAAGTAAAATTTCTTAAACTCCTTTGACAACAATTTTTCTTCGGTATTGCTTTTCCAGGATTCGTTGTACTGATATATGTAATCATAGGCTGAAGACTTCATCTCCTTAAGATTATATCTCAATAAAATTAAGTAAGTGTTGTCATCGCTGTCATCAACATCAGCTTGGAATAGTACAGGAAGTTTGACATCATTGATTGGCTTAAGATGATCTGGAATGTTCATCTTTATACCCTTTTCATTGAAGATATTCCATATAAAGCTAACTGAGTCCCCCTTCACTCTGTAAATCCATTTCCCAGTTTTATACCCGTCTGTATAAGCTCCACTTTTCGATACGGCATTGATCCCACCGTCATGCATCCAAAATCCCGTTTCCAATGTATCTCCATTTACCACGGAAAGCTGATTTTGATTTTGCAACGCTTCAACTTGCTCTTCCTTATTCTTCAATCCATCACACGAAGAAAAGATGATTACGCCAAAAATTAATATGTATCTAATTCTAATCATTCGCTCTGCTTTTTTCATCAGTTCCTACTGATGCGCTACCACCAAATTTGATAAACCAGCCACCCGCTTCAACTTTTTGTTCTGTTCTTACTCCAGCTTTAGTTCCTTTTGTCCCACTCTCAGCAAAAAGTCCGGTTTGATCTTTTCCAACAGTTATCGTTGTAGTGTTGTTGACTTCACCAGTGGAATTATCCTGGCTTGTCACATTCTTCATATGAACATCGACACCTTCAACTGTTACCTTACCGCTGACCGTTGTTTTAGTCTCATTTGTTGTTTTAACACTAACATCGACTGGAGATGATGACACCTGTTTATTATCGGCCGTAGGTGTGAAAAAATCTTCTACTGTTGTAGAAGCTGTTATCGTTGTTCGAGTTTCATTAGCAACATTTCCTTTTACTTCCCCATTTTTTCCTTCTGCTTCTTTACCGAAAGAAAAGAAAGCTTCAACTTTTGCCCCCAAGTTATCAATTGCCTTTCCGGCAGCTTGGAAATACTGACCCATCGACCGAGCCATTAAATTTAAAGGGTTGCCTCCGTAGGCGTGGGGACCAGGACCTGTCGGAGCCATACCGTCTGGATCTATGAATCGGATTGGATTGTCGAACGCATAATTGTAGGGACTCCATCTTCTCATCTTATCAGCAAGAGGATCTATTACACCCCATCGACCGATATCAGCCATGTACATCCTGGCTCCGTAATCATACCATCCGAGACCCAACTCGTTTTGTATTTCTTTTCCGTTGTAAAGGTAGTCTTGAGCTACTGCATTCTCCCTTGAGTACGAGTTAAAGGCGAGACCGAACGGATAGTAATCCTGCGTTTGTAGAACAGGAGACTTCACATGCTCCACCTTAAAGTCATCAAAGAACACCTCAACGGGAGTTTCGTTCTCGTTGCTGAGGTAAATATATATGTATCCGGCTTCTTTTGCCACATATGTTCTCGAAAGTAACTCATGCGCAACATTAGTTCCTGTTTCTCTTGGATTGGAGGATATTCTTACAAATCCACCATCCTTAAAATTATAGTTTCTGTCAAAAACGAT
Organism: Chryseosolibacter indicum; assembly: GCF_018598585.1. GTDB lineage: Bacteria > Bacteroidota > Bacteroidia > Cytophagales > Cyclobacteriaceae > Chryseosolibacter > Chryseosolibacter indicus. The sequence goes on along the minus strand of NZ_JAHESD010000042.1, from coordinate 21,488 downwards.
GAAGTTCAGGTCGGCTTTTGGTCCTTCGCCTGTATCTCCTGCCTTACTCAATATTCCTTCAAAGGGAAATGTAGATGTTCCTAAACTACCCGCAGCTCCTCTATCAACAATAGCTCCTGCCGGTGCAGTACCCATAGCAATACCAGTCATGAAATCAGTCAGTGCTGCAGTCCAGTTTGCCGGGTTTGTATCAAGGTACTTTGCATACACCTCCATGTTTATTACATCCCCTGGCATCACACTTAGCGTTTTCGCAAGGCCATGTCTGGCATTGGTGTTTCCACCTGTCAGTCGTGTTGCGTAATATGTGGCTGCTGTCGTATTATCATTTGTTTTATCAAATAAGGGGTGATTAACTTTAATTGCTTCATCATAATACAAGAAGCTGCTTTCCTCTGTCGATGCATTTGTATCCTCCATAGTAGCCTTTACTGCATCTACCTCCTCCTTCGCAGTAAAGGTCACACGCACGTTCCCCAAATGATCCTTTATGTCATACTGATATTCCGGTGAGCTCGCTTTTATCGCATGCAATTCAATAGCATTAATATTTGCAAAATCAGAAGCTGCTGCGACCGCACTGCCTGCAAACAAAATACCCAAGCTTATTTCCGAAACACCTTGAGGAATCGTAAAAGTACATTCAATCCAAGATTCATTATTTACGCCAATTGGAAGCCCACCGCCCTGCCATATCAGGTCGGCAGTGTTGCCCTTAACATACAATCTCCCTATACGTGAATTGTTTGAATATCCTTTTATCCTGTATTTATACTTCTGCCCTTCTTCAACACCTACAGGGTTTCCTATCATCACACCTCTTTTATCAATTGACTCCCCTACCGCCGGAGCAACCTTTACATACTTCTCCTCATTTAGTGTCTCCGCTGTTACAACTATCCCAGGTGTTGGCGTAAATGCCGAAGTATTATCGGCACCATTTTCCATCACCAATTCCTCTTGCATTAACATTACCCTGCCTTCTTCATGCTGGAGAAACTGAGGCTCGTCATTTTCGAACACCCACGGGCCTACATATTCCGTATGCTTCTTATCATTAAAGCTAAAAGTGGCCATTTGCGCGTGCTTCTTTCCTGTAGCATCATACAGGTAGAATAACGTACCTCCACTTCTTGTTACCTGCTCAGGTAAGTTAAGATGATTGTATATGATGCTCGACGTTATGCCTTTATTCCTGTCGGTAAGCATATTACCATTTGCATCGTAGGTATAATCATTGCCACTGGTACTGCCGTCCAAAAAGCCCTTACGCTTGTCTATTACATTACTGGTATTGTCTGTTACGAAGAGTAGTTTATTGCTCAAGGTAGCACCTGTACCATAGTTGTACGTGAGGTTATCTATTGTTACACCATTCTCTCCTTTGCGCTGTAAATTCTTAATGTTACCATTCAGATCATATACGATTCCACGCTCATCGTACTGTCCTGCCTGCCATACATCTGTTGCAGATGATTGTTTATGAATAGCATCTTTCAGGCGATTCATGGCATCATACCTAAAATTATATGCGGATGCCTTGATATCACCAAGCCCCTGGTTGCTGCTCCATTTCATGGCAGAGATGTTTCCGTTATACTGGCGAAGATCTTGTGTTGGATCCGAACTTGCATTTCCGGTTTTAATATCTTCGTTGTAGGCCAGATTTATACCAAAGAAGTCATTCGCATCATCATTGGTGTTGTTGTTATTGGTTGAAGTAAGCTCAGCATTGTTAATGGAGGTAAGCCAGCCGCGAATGTTGTAACGATAGTCAATAGACTGCTTGAAGGTATATCCATCCGTACTATGAAGTTTTTTATCAACAAGCTGGCCGAGTTCATTGTATTCATTTCTTGCCAACAGTATTTCATCTCCTGAATTGGTGCTATGCCAGGTATCAATGAGCCTTCCTGCGTGGTCATAAACAAAACGTTTTGTAAAGGACTGCAGTACAGTAAATGGTGTTGCTGTTCCTGGTGAGGGAACAATAAAAGCATTAGATACTTTACCCTTCACAAGTTTCGCTCCTATACCATTAAAAGACACATCAACAACAAGAGAAGTGTAAACTGGTATCGCTTTGGATCGTTCAGATATATGAAAAACTGTACCATTTCTTTTGTAGTAAATCCATCCATTGATGCGTTCGACCCGAAGGACATCACCTGGTTGTGAAATACCATTCGTGCCTACTGCCACGCCATTTTCATAGGCCCGTAACCCACCGTTGGATACCTGAAGGGCGTAGTCAAGCGTGGTAGTCCTCGCGTTTTCATCCTGGTCTGAAAGTCCAAACTGAAAAGCAGGAGAACTTTGGATCACCGTTACCTCTACCCATCCATCCGCATTTGCCGGAAGTGTTTGAACGGATGAAGCTCCGGTTCCCCATGTTCCGGCTATTGTTGATTGAAGAACATCTCCCTGTGTTTCAGCGCCAACAAAATTTTTCCATTGAACGGGCTGTCCTGTAAACAGAGACGTCTTCGTACGACGCACCTTTCCTACAAAGTCATACACATTGGTTGTCACTTCAAAACCTTTCGGATTCTCTGCTACTGCCTGGATGAGGCGGTATTTGTCATCATAATAGTTAACCGATTTGAGCCATGATGCCGAAGTGAGCATACGCACTTTTGTGCCTGTGACTTGTCCCTTGACTAAAAGATTTTCTGCTGTCTCTTGTCCTTCCTCTGAGTCTTCCGCCGGAAGCTCATTCGGTCTGAAGTTAAATTCTGAAGAGTTATATAATGCTCTGAAATTATAATCATCATAATAAGTTACAGTAAGGTACTTGCTTTCGTCAGAAACGTTAGGGTACGAATTATTTGTATAGCCATGAATACTTGTTCCTCTCGTTTCATAATAAACTGTCGAATTTTTAACCTCTTGTCTTATTGTCTCTAGCGTCATACTTCCCATGTCAACAATGCCGGTAAGAACAGGTCTGTTAAGTTCATCATATTTTGTAAAAGTCCATTCATTCTTACCATCCTTTCTTTGATTGCCGTCTTGCGTCATTATCAATTGATCCAGGTTATTATATACCATATAGGTCCACAATGCACCTGGTACCTTTTTGGCGATCATCCTGTTTCTAGAGTCGTACCTATATTGAAACGCCCAAACGTCAAGCACATCTGTGAGCACGGCAGATACTAGCTCGGTCTTCGCGCTGGCAACGACAGTGTAAGCAGAGTTACCGGTAGCATTTGTTGATCGGATGCGGTAAAAATAGGTCGTTCCGTCCAACAGACCTCCATCCACAAAACTTGTAGCATTGGCAGGGGCAACGGTTACAGTCTCGAATCCACTACCCTCAATGACCGAACGCTCAATGTGGAATCCCGTTTCATTATCAGAATTATCCCTCCAGTTCAATGTCACGGACGTGGCCGAAGTAGCCTGGGTTATAAGTTCACTTGGCGCAGCGGGAGTATAAAAAGTCTTCGCGTTGGTAACGGGCGTGTATGCAGACGTGCCGCTGTTGCTTTTTGCTCGAATCCTATAAAAATAAGTTGTCCCTTCAGAAAGCCCGTCATCAACAAAACTTCTGGCATCTCCCCGTGGGGAGCTTAAAAGCACAAAACCACTAGCTTGAGCAGTCGAACGCTCAACTTGAAATTCAGTTGTATTTGAATTTTCAGGAGCTGTCCAGTTTAGCGTTATGGATGAGGCTGACGTAGCCTGTGCTGTCAATCCACTCGGTGCAGCAGGATATGTCAGCACGCTTGATGAATAGCTCGCGGCGCTCCCTGCCGAATTAAACGCTCTAACTACATAATAGTAAACCGTACCGGGTTCAAGTCCCGTATCATTAAATGTAGTGACATTAGCCGTTACCGTGCCAATGATAGCATAAACGTTTTCCCCGTTTTTTACCCGCTCAATCTGAAAGCCGGTCTCGTTATGTGAATTATCCCACCAAGTGAGAACTATGGAGGAGGCTGAAGTAGGTGTCCCTTGTATTTGACTTGGTGCAGCGGGAGTGTTCTGCTCTGTGGTGGCACTGGCTTCGGAAGTATAATCCGAATTACCACCAGTATTAATCGCCTGCACCCGATAGAAATATCGCGTGCCTGAGATCAAACCGGTGTTCGAGTATGAAGTCGCATTTGCTGCTGTTGTGAATACCAATGTAAACCCGCTTCCGGATGTGAGCGATCGTTCAATCTTAAATCCCGTTTCGTCAGTGACATTGTCGGTCCAAGTCAAATTGATCTGTGTGGATGATACCGTCGTTGCTACGAGATTGGTGGGTGCCGATGGAGGGTTAGGCAAGGTGGTTGCATTGGCCTGGGGAGTATAGTCGGAATTACCACCAGTATTGACAGCTCGTACACGATAAAAATATTTTGTGTTCGCTGTGCAGCCTATGTTGCCGTAAGAAGTCACATTTGGCGCCGTTGTTGTGAGTAGTGTAAACCCGCTCCCCGATGTCAACGATCGTTCAATTTGGAATCCTGTTTCGTTGGAAGCATTGTCGATCCACGTTAAATTGATCTCTGTTGAGGATACAGTAGTTGCAACCAGGTTGGTCGGTGCCGAGGGATGGTTTGGTGATGTGGTTGCACTAGCCTGTGGCGTATAATCCGAATTGCCACCCGTGTTAATAGCTCGTACACGATAAAAATATTGTGTGTTCGCCGTACAATTAATGTTGGCATACGAGGTCACATCAGCCACCGTCGCTGCGAGTAATGTAAACCCGCTCTCCGATGTCAAGGAGCGTTCAATTTCAAATCCTGTTTCATTAGTCGAATTATCGGTCCAGGTTAAATTGATCTGTGTGGCTGATGCTGTTACTGCAGCCAGATTAGTAGGCGCCGAGGGTGGGGTGGGCAATGTAGTCGCATTGGCTTCTAATGTATATGTTGAGTTGCCCCCAGTATTGATTGCTCGAACGCGATAAAAATATTGCGTGCTTGCAGTCAGCCCGCTGTTCGAGTATGAAGTAATATTTGCACTTGTTGTAGTCACTAATGAGAAACCACCGCCGGAAGTTAACGATCGCTCAATTTGAAATCCACTTTCATTAGTGGAGTTATCAGTCCACGTTAAATTAATCTGTGTGGAGGATACCATCGCTGCTGAAAGGTTGCTTGGTGGCGATGGAGGGGTTGGTAATGTAGTCGTATTGGATTCCAATGTATAAGCGGAGTTACCGCCAGCGTTAATTGCTCGCACGCGATAAAAATATTGCGTGCTTGCAGTCAGCCCGCTGTTCAAGTATGAAGTAATATTCGCACCGGTTGTAGTTACCAACGTGAATCCACTCCCGGATATTAACGACCGCTCTATTTGGAATCCAGTTTCATTAGAGGAGTTATCAGTCCACGTTAAATTGATCTGCGTTGAGGACGCCGCCGTTACAGCCAGATTGCTTGGTGCAGAAGGAGGAGTCATTAGCGTTGTGGCCGATGCCTCAGCCGTATAGGCCGATCTACTACTATACTTGTCGACTGCCCGGATGCGATAATAATACTTAGTGTTCCCTGCTAGCCCAGTATTTGAATATGATGTGGTGTTCGCCGCAGTAGTGCCGATCTGTGCAAATCCGCTGCCTGATGTCAGCGATCGCTCAATAATAAAGCTTGCTTCAGTCAAGGAATTGTCGGTCCATCGCAAATTGATCTGAGCGGACGATACTGTTGTTGCCACCAGAGCGGAAGGCGCTACAGGTGGAGGAGGGTAAGTTAGTGTTACATTATAACTTGCTGTTAATCCATATCGCCCTTTGCTAATATCATCATAAATTGCAATTACACTAGAAGGGGCTGTCGTACTGTTCCAATGTAAACGGATGACATTGTTCGCACTATATTCAATAGTATAGTTTCCATATACGTCCCAGCGCACGAACCGGAAGTTGGGATTATTGTTGGTATAGAAAATAAATTCATTCGTTGACCCCACTTGGTCGTTACCTGAAGTACGATTAACAGTTTGTGCATACGCACTGCACAGTGCACCGACCACAAGTATAGCGCCTAGGGTAAAGCATTTAGCTAATCTCATCTATTGATAGAACAAGTTTGGATGGGATGAATTATTGAATAAAATTTTGCACGACCGTTTTTCGTTAGCGTGCAATAGTTACTTTGTTAGCAGTTTCATTGACTCGGGTGGCAGTACGGCAATAAGATTCCCAAAATCATCATAGATGTAGTAGGTTGTTGCATAAGCGCCCTTCGCATATTGAATCTTCTTACACAAAGTCCTGCCTTCAGTATCTACAAACTCTATGATTTCATTATTATGCTCATCAATGGTGGTATGCTTGAAAAGCGTATTTGCCTGGTAGTACATTTCTGTAGACATTTCGTTTACAGAAATTTGTTCCGTTAAGGCATCATACTTAAATCGCAAGACCTCGCCAAAGGCATTACCAGCGTATCTGATTTTTACACTCTTGTCACTGATGTCCGCTGGATTCTGCAGGGGTTGCCATGCTTCTCCTGGCGCTCCAGTCTTAATCACCCTATTTAATGGCGATGATTCGAAAATAAATTTCTGAAAAGGAGCTCTATCGTTCGCAACCTTTGATGAGCTTTGATAGAAATTACCTTGTTCCATCAACGCACTTGATGCATATTGACCACTCCTAATGTTTCGGGCATATGGAAGATACTTAACAACCTCTCTCCCATATTCATCATAAGCAACTGGGTATATCATATCCACTCCGAAGGGCGAGCTACCAATTTTTACAGTTTGAACTTGTCGTCCTAATCCGTCAAAGTACTGCACAGTTTGAGCTAATTTAGATGGTTCCAGATTGTTAATATCAGTGGAAGAAGTTATCCCTTCTTTTAAGAATTCAGTAGCAACGATATAATTCATTGCTGTCGTGTAAGAGGATTGCCCATATCCAAAATTGAGCAACAGGTAGAAAACAATTATGAGAGACGTTTTTTTCATACTTAATTTATATTACTAAACTAAAAGTGTGTTTTTTTTAGCCAGATCATTGCTTGTAGTGATAATTGTATTTTTGAACGAGGTTCCCATCGTTGTCTTCCATGTATTTCAATCGTCCAAATGAATCATATCGATAATAGGTGGTCCTACCGTTAAAATCAGTCTGTGAAGCCATCCCTATTAAAGGTCTGTACATATAGGTCCTAAGTTTCGCGCGCGATAAACTAACACTGTTGCGGAGGTTATTGATGGCAAGTAAATCGGCATCGGAAGGCGTATTTGCATCGGTAACGCGGTCAATCAATGCTTGGCCAAGAACGTTTTTCACTTCATTATACGTCGTATTCAAAATCTGAGCAATCGGATATCGACCCCTATACCCCCAGAGGTAAACACTTTTTGTACCGTCATCTTTGAAAAGTTCCTGTATATTACCTTTAAGGTCATAGCTATACGTCAGTCTCGACACCGGACTTTCATTACCATATCCTTCTTCATAGCTTGACAAGGCAAAAAAACGGGAATGCCAGAACCCATATCTTGAGACTTCCCTCTTTAGCAAATTGCCATTGTTATAGATTGTTTTTTCAATCACTGGTGTCAAAATATTGGCCGCCTTCATATTGATATATGGTGAATACGTAAAATCTGCAGGGTATTTAAAGTTTGTTGTCACGTTGTCTCCCGCGCTTGTTATCCGCGTAAAATTTGTTAGGCGCCCTATCTCATTGTAGGTTGCGTAACTGGTATGAGTTGTTACTCCATCAATTGTTTCATCTGTCGCACTAAGCACACGCTGCCCTGTAGAGGTAAAGTAATTGTAATAGTCATAAGGACTGAGACTGCTACCATAAGCACTCACTCCTCCAAAATGTTCGCGGTGCTCGGCCCAAAGGGGGCTGCAATAGTTCTTTTTTATATCGGGAAGATTTTGCCCTGGATAATTATAGCCAAATTCTACGTAAGGCAACACGTGCACATTTCGGAACTCAGAGGTGTTGATATCTTTATAAGTATTTACTATGGATTGAATTTCCTGGTAAATCGCTCCCTCTTTCTTATAAACCTTTTTAGATAATAGATTACCGGTTTTCCACTGGTTCGTTCTCAGATAGGTATCGGGCGAATACTGACGGTAAGTAGCACCATACGGATTAAGTTTCTCGTCAGGAAATACCTCATAACGATAAACGGTTTTACCTAAAGCTTCGCTATCGTTACCTATATATTCCGTGACCTGCGGATAAACCGCTGAACTACCTGATAAAAAATAACTTAGTTTAGGAAAAGTAGAATAACGGTCCGTATAAATAATTTCACACAAGTGCGGTATATTAATATATCCATCGTTATGTGTGATCAATGTCCTAGATTGTGTGAGAAAGTCCATTTTATCAGGGTATGTATTGGCTATCCCTATTCCAGATTCACCTTCACCGTATTTATACCACTTCTTCTCGGCAAGGGTACCGTCCTCAAGATAATTTTTGATCTCATAGATCCGTAGCCCTCCACCCGTTACTAGCGCTGTACCAAATGAATATTGAGCTTTATGCGCTTGGTAAGTAAACTCTGAGTAGCCCTTGGTAGGATAAATAATTTTATTCAAAATACCGCCTTGCATAGCAGACTCATTAGCATCCCGGTTTGCAGTGTAGGCCTGAAGTTGTGTGGGCATATTATCAAATGCAGGAAGATACCGTCTACCATTCGGAACCGAGCTGCCGTTGAAATAGCCCCAGTAATCTATTCCTTTGTAAAACCCTCCGTTTGTATAGATATTTCCTGGCTGCCCGTTATATCCAAACTGATAATCATAATTTTCTCCAGCCGAATTGCTAAAAGTCACTTTGTTCAGCCGTTGTTCACCATTGGTGAACGTTCCCTTTGTTAACACAACGGTTTGAAGCGGTATACTCTCCGCACTATTATATATGTTAATTCGCTGCAGATTATAGGTAGTCAGATTATTTACAACCGCATATTCAAACGATACGTAACCGCCCCTAAAATCAATACGGGTAAGTCTTGGCGGCCTGAGAGACTGATAAAAAACTCCTCCATCTTCTGTTACCTCAATTGTTGGAAAGGCTAGTTGTCCATGAAGATTTTGAATAGGTACTGCAGCACGCGTCGAAATTGTGGCTGAATAATTTATAAAGGGACGACGTACATATATTTCAGATAAGGCGGGCACTATCTCATAAGTAAAAGTTACAGTATCAGCCTTGTCTGCTGATATGATTTGTGTTAAATAATATTCCTTAAAGCGTTCGTTCTGGTCCACATCTTTAACCTGAAATTTGTAGTAAACTCCTTCCGCATCTAACAGTTCTATCATCAGGTTATCGTGACTAATAACTTTCATCCCGTTGACAGGAATGAAAAGCCCGTTTGAAGGACGTGTTCCTGTAACTACCTCCGATTCGGAAAATGGAAAACAGAAACTACCGCTATGGTTCAAGAAGGAGAAGGAATACTGATCCATTTCACCATCAAGCCGTCCTAAAGAATTATCATAATACAAACTTCCCCTACTCCCATTTTCAACTTCCCGAAGCAGGTCATAATCGCTACTGATATCGGGACCGCTCTCGCAGTTTCCGAGGAGCGATACATTGCGTGAATAAGTTCCAGAAGTTTCTCCATCACGAGCTCCTATCACAGAGCGGCTAATAACTCCACCAGCGATCAATGACCAGCCGAGACCCACTTCGTTGCTTGTATCATCAAACTTAATCCCTGATGCGTGATATTTGAATTCAATGGGCACGGTAATACCATTCCCCTCAATCTTATACACCGGAACTGTTATATCAATCAACCCTGTATGCAGGCTTACCGGATACTCTCCATATCGCAGAATTGACGCAGCTTTGGGTGACATTATATTTACCTCGCTCGTTGGAGTTGGCTGCGAATACAAACTGAAATGTACAAAGAGCAGGAATAGTAATACATGGAAGGCCTTCATATCAATTTACTTTTAAATTCGCTTATCGATGGCAGAACCTTTTATATTTTTTAGATTTCTACCAATATCTTATTAGGCTGCTCTTCTCTGTAAAGATTACATTATGTAGAGGGCCTCCTGGATTAAGGACCAAAACTATTTCTTTTTTTACAGCCGCTAAAGGATTATTCTAAATTTAATTGCAACCATGGTCACAATGTTTTTTACACCACTCTTGTATCCATAATAGTATTTCCATACAGCATCACGTTAATTTTAATAGGCAAACGACTCTTTCATCGGTACATTATAACTTAAAATTGCAAGGAAGCATACGAACACATAAGAAAGCTGATTCATAATGCCGTAGTTTTTAAAAAATAGTTAAAAGGGATTAGTTAAAAAGGACTAGAAGTAAGCTTGTTAATCTATTCCTCTACATTCCTATAATCTTGAATTGCCATTTAAAACCTTGTCTCCACTTTTCGTTACAGTATCGCGTAGAACGTTTTCAATGTTCACATTGCTATTACAAGTTTTTTGATTGCTTGCAGCGTGTCACTTACTACTGTACATTCCTAAGATTTGCGCCGTAGTACATGAAGCTTAATCATACTAAGGTATATTGACTTCTGGGTATTCGCACTAAACGTTTCAGCAAGTAGGTAATGGTGATACATTTTTTGTAACCCAAATGAATTGCGCTTGGTAAAGAATAATTATACCAAGATAGGCCTCTATGCTACATTAACCCTGGCAGTGATCGCGGAAGGATCTATACGCGCTATCATTACCACTGGCAACAGAGATTTTGGTTGAGTGAGCAGAGATCATAGAGTTAATTTACAATAAAACCTCCGTCAGAATCTCTGGTATCACTAAAAGAAAGAGCAGTAGCTGGTTTCAATAATACCTTTGCTTCTATACTAAAGTCAAAGTATGGAGACAACAGCTAAGTAAATGAGCAAAACACGCCACCGATGGTAGTTGATCCTATTGGGGAGCTCTAACAGCAATGACTATTTTAAGGCGTTTAGTCATTTCCTCTCCTCATCAAGTTTAAGATGTCCACATACATAATCAAGAAGTTCACAGGGATTTACCTCAATTGACATTGCAATTAAGTATAGTTCATCCGCTCTAAGTTTTGAAGTCGGATTCGTGGACAACTCACTGATTCGCTGCTTACTGAGTCCAGTTCTCCTGGAAATTTGGGACCTGTTCACAGCCTTCTTATCGAGGTATTCACCTAGCTTCGTCATTATAATCAATAATTTCTGAACTATTATATCACTTTTTGTGACTAATGTGAAGAATCTATTTACTAATATTTGCAGTTGTCAATATTTCCTGTATTTTTGACAAGAATAAAATGACAATACGCGTGAATGGCGGTCAACATCTATTAAAGATTACAATCTCTGTCACCGATTTCGAGGAGCTTCAGAAGTTCCAGCGTGGAATCATAAACCTTTTAAGTAAGGTTGAAATAGACGACTGTAATCCGGAAGCAAAAGAGGAAATCAAGTCATTATACAAGCTGTTGTTGCTACTGAATGAAAGTACAGCAAAGGAGAGATAGTATTGGATTAAGCATCTGTATGACTACCTCAGACAAGATATTCACCCACTGCAAGCGGCCTCCCAGCTGACTGCACTTAATATAAAATTCTTCATGGGTACTCCAGGTTAGGTTAAATTAAATAGTGGAGCCCACCTCGTCCCAACCCTCTCCTCCCGGAGAGGCGGGAGAGGGCAATTTGTACCCTCTTTCCTTACCAGGAGGGAAGAAATAGAAATCCATAACTAAAAATCACTTCAAGCATGAAACGAAAATTGTGCTTCATAGTATTACTATGCCTTCGCCTTGCTTCGGCAAGCAAGCTCTTTTTCATCGTAACACTCATCACTCTTTCAACAACGTGTGTTTTCAGTCAATCCCCAAAACCACCATTGTTCACCGTAGGCGATAAGGCTCCTGAACTGGTGGTGTACAACATCCTCAATCATCCCTCAGGCAAAGCACAACTGTCATCCTACCGCGGCAAGCTCCTGATCCTGGACTTCATGGCAACATGGTGTTCGCTCTGCGCATCGCTGTTGCCCAAAACAGATTCACTGCAAAAAGAAGTCGGCAGCCAGGTCCAGTTTCTCCCTGTTACCTATCAATCAAAGGCAGATGTTGAGAAATTCCTGGCACGGCTCAAAGGCAGGGGTATTTCCATTTCACTGCCTATCGCTGTATCAGACACGGTGCTGCGTTCGCTCTTCACCCATCACTACATCCCGCATTACGTATGGATCGATGGCGAAGGAACAATTAAAGCGATTACCGGCCATGAAGAGGTAACCCGGGAGAACATTCGGCACTTGCTCAAGACGGGATCACTGCAAGTAAAAACAAAGAACGACAGGTCCGTACCCTACAATCGCGATCAACTGTTGATCGCCGAAAACAACCAGGTCCCGAACAAGAACATCACATACCAGTCTGCGTTCACAGGCTTCATCGAAGGACTACCGAGCAGCTTCACCATCTTCCCGGTAGAAGCTTCAAAGCCTCATCGCATCGTTGCTACCAATGCGCGTATTCCTACACTGTTCAAGATTGCCTACGGTGCACTGCAGGGAAAGGTCTTCAATGACAACACCATCCTCCTGGAAATGCAGGACACCACGTGCTGTGACTCCCAACTCTCAGGGACACGTTACTCGGAATGGCTCAGCACACATGGCTACGGCTACGAGCTGATCGTACCGCCTTCCATGCATGGTCAGCAGGCACAACTCATGCAACAGGATCTTGCGCGCATGTTTCCGCAGTACAAGGCCACCATCGAGAAACGATCGTTTCCCTGTCTTGCGCTGGTGCGCACCAGCAAAGCAGACAAGATCAAATCAACAGGTGGTGCATCCTCTACGGAAGTAACACCGTTCGGTGCACAGATCCATAACCAGAAGTTCTTCCAGTTTATCTACCAGCTCAATGCGAAATACCTCTCGCATTTGGCGAAGCCGGTGATTGACCAGACGCAATATACGGGTAATGTCAGCCTGGCGATCCATGCAGATATGGGCAACCTCAACGCTATACGAAAAGCGCTTGCGACGTATGACCTCGACCTTGTACCGGGTACGCAGGAGGTGGAGGTGTTAGTGATAACGGATAGGGATTATTAGGCATCAGGGAATAGGCATTGGTCATTAGGCATTGGGAAATCGAAAGTTTAATAAACCTTAAACTAAAACCTATGAGACAATACACTATAAAGTCTTTTCGCCTCCTGGGCCGGCTAGGCCCCGTACCATGATCTCACGCTGGACCTTATCCGCACATGCCTATGCCAGGCCGAAGATAAGCTCAGGCGTGATCACATGGTACTCGAAGGTGAATGCATCACAATTTAGGCATTAGGGATTGGCATCAGGGGCAATAGGCAGTGGGCATTGGGAATTAGGAAATGGAAAGTTTAATAAACCATAAACTAAAACCTATGAGACAATACACTATAAACTCTTTTCGCCTCCTGGGCCGGCTGGGCCCCGTACCATGATCTCACGCTGGACCTTATCCGCACATACCCGTGCCAGGCCGAAGATAAGCTCAGGCGTGATCACATGGTACTCGAAGGTGAATGCATCAAGCTTTAGGTATTGGGCATTGGGCATCAGGGAATAGGCATTAGTCATTAGGCATTGGTCAGTGGGAATTAGGAAATCGAAAGTTTACCAAACCATAAACAACACCTATGAGACAATATACCATAAGATTTTTTCGCCTCCTGGGCCGGCTGGGCCCCGTACCATGATCTCACGCTGGACCTTATCCGCACATACCCGTGCCAGGCC
>NZ_JAHESD010000042.1:0-7665 GCF_018598585.1 Chryseosolibacter indicum | reverse complement strand
CTCGAAGGTGAATGCATCAAGCTTTAGGTATTGGGCATTGGGCATCAGGGAATAGGCATTAGTCATTAGGCATTGGTAAAAACAATGAGGGGACTCGAAGATGAATGCATCAGCTTAGGCAGTAGGTATTGGGGCATTGGGAATTAGGAAATCGAAAGTTTAATAAACCATAAACCAAAACCGATGAAACCGATGAGACAAAACACCATAAGGTTTTTTCGCCTCCTGGGCCGGCTGGGCCCCGTACCATGATCTCACGCTGGACCTTATCCGCACATAACCATGCCAGACCGAAGATAAGCTCAGGCGTGATCACATAGTACTCGAAGATGAATGCAGCTTTAGGCAGTAGGCATTAGGCATTGGTCATTAGGCATTGGGAAATCGAAAGTTTAATAAACCTTAAACTAAAACCTATGAGACAATACACTATAAAGTCTTTTCGCCTCCTGGGCCGGCTGGGCCCCGTACCATGATCTCACGCTGGACCTTATCCGCACATGCCCGTGCCAGGCCGAAGATAAGCTCAGGCGTAATCACATGGTACTCGAAGATGAATGCATCAGGCTTTAGGTATTGGGCATTGGTCAATGGGCATTAGGAAATCGAATGATTAGCAATCATAAACTAAAACCTATGAGACAATACACTATAAACTTTTTTGGCCTCCTGGGCCGGCTGGGCCTTTAAGCAGTCATTAGGCATCAGTCATTAGGCATCAGCCATTAGGCATCAGTCATTGGGCAGCTTAGGCATCGGTCATCAGTCATTAGGCATTGGGCGTTGGGTGCGGGCATTAGAAAATGTAATTGTAACAAACCACATAAACTAAAAAAAACCTATGAAACAAAAACTACTCATTCCGTTAATGATTGTTCTTAACCTCACTTCGTTCGCGCAGTCGCGGAGGGTGCAGGGGAAAGTGATCTCGGCTGCGGATCAACAACCTCTCCCTGGCGTGAACGTGATCGTCAAAGGCACAACGCACGGCATATCTACCGATGCCGAAGGAAACTTCGCCGTGCAGGCCAGTGAAAATGATGTGCTCGTTTTCTCCTTCATCGGGTACACCACGGCTGAAGTCGCCGTAGGGGGCGAGACGGTAATTAATGTTTCCCTGGTGGAAGACATTACCACACTAAGTGAAGTGATGGTCTACTCCACAGGCTATGAACAACTGCCCAAAGAACGGGTCACGGGTTCATTTGCGATGGCAGACCATGAACTCGTAAACAGGAAGGTAAGTACCAACGTTCTCGACAGGCTGGAGGATGTAACGAGTGGCCTGATCTTCAACCGCGGAGGATCGGCCTCCGACCCCATCAGCATTCGCGGAAGAAGCACCTTGTTTGCCAATGCCAACCCGCTCGTCGTCATTGACAACTTCCCCTATGACGGTGACCTCTCCAACATCAACCCCAATGATGTTGAAAGCATCACTGTTCTTAAAGACGCGGCTGCAGCTTCCATCTGGGGTGCACGGGCGGGAAACGGTGTGATCGTGATCACCACCAGGAGAGGATCAGAGCGGAACGCATCACGCATCTCCTTTAACTCGAACATCACGATTGGTGAAAAGCCAGACCCTTTCTATGTGCCCATCATGAGCACGGCAGACTACATCGCTACGGAAAGGCAATTGTTTGAAAACGGTTACTACACTTCCATCGAAAACCAACTGACGCATCGTGCGCTTACGCCTGTCGTAGAACTGCTGATCGCGAATCGCGATGGACTGCTCTCGTCGGAAGAGCTGGAAACAAAGCTTGCTGCCCTACGAAACAAAGATGTACGGAACGACTATAGTAAATACCTCTATCAAAAGAGCGTTAATCAACAGTACGCCCTCAGCCTCAGTGGCGGATCGAAGCCGCATCAGTACTATGTATCCGTAGGTTATGACAAGAACGATGCAACCCTGGTTGGCAATGCGAAGGATCGCCTTACGCTGAACGCAAGAAACAACTGGTCGTTGCTGAAAGACAAGGTCTCGGTCTCGGGCGACTTGTACTATACGTGCAGCACGCATCAAAACAATGGCATCGACCCGTCTACACTCCGGATGACTACCTTTGATCGTCTCTATCCGTACGCCAGCTTTGCCGATGACAACGGTAACCCGCTCAGTATTACTCAGGACTACCGTGAAGGCTTCAAACGCGAGGCCGAAGCGAAAGGACTACTGGATTGGTCCTATCGTCCCTTGCAGGAGCTTCATGAAGTGGACAAGACGACGAAGGCAACAGACTATCGCGTCAACGCCAGTGTAAGCTACCAGTTTATTCCCGGGCTGTCGGCCAACGTGCTCTACCAGTTCTGGAATTCGGATACGCAAGGAAGAAATCACTATTCCGAGAAAAGTTACTTCGCCCGCAACCTTGTCAACCAATACACACAGGTCAGCACAACCGGGCAACGTACGTTGCCGATCCCCGAGGGAGGCATACTGGATATAAACAACCAGTCCGCATTCAGTAATAACCTGAGGGCACAACTCAACTTCAACAAAGCGTTTGGCAAACACCAGGTGAATGCCATCGCCGGATATGAAGTGAAGGAAGTAAGAACCAACGGAACGCAGTATCGCTACTACGGATACAATGACGCGCTGGCCAACAGTTCTGCCGTAGACTATGCCACGCAATTTCAGCAGTACTATTACGCCTTTACGCAAGCCCGTATTCCATCTGTGGATGGACAAACGGACCTTACGGACCGGTTCCTGTCCTACTATGGTAATGCAGCCTATACGTACAATCAACGATACACCCTATCGGTAAGTGCACGAAAAGATCAATCCAACCTGTTTGGTGTAGAAGCGAACCAAAAGGGAGTACCCCTTTGGTCTACCGGTTTCTCCTGGAATATCAGCGAGGAGCCCTTTTACAACGTATCATTCCTGCCACACCTGAAATTCCGCGCTACCTATGGCTACAACGGAAACATTGACAAGACCGTAACGGCTTACACCACGGCTCAGACCTTTGGAACTAATTCCATCACCGGTTTGCCGTATGCACGCATCCTGAACCCGCCTAACCCTTCCTTACAATGGGAACGCATCCGGATTGTAAACCTCGGCCTTGACTTCGAAATCATCCGCAACATTGCCAGCGGAAGCATTGAGTATTACCGGAAGAATGGTGAAGACCTGATCGGCTTTGCTCCCGTGGCACCTTCTACAGGACTAAACCGATACAAGGGGAATACAGCCAGCACAAAGGGACATGGAGTTGACATTGTTCTGAATACCACGAATGTCAACCGGGCAGTTAAATGGCAAACCAATTTTCTCTTTAGTACCTCGCAGTTAACAGTAACGCATTACAAGGACGAAGCCACGAGCTGGTATTTACTGAACTATGGTGACACCGGTGGCTACCTGCGCGAGGGCAATACACCCTTCGGACTTTACAGCTATGCATGGGCGGGACTTGACCCGGCAACGGGCGATCCGCAAGGATATTGGGAAGGCGCCGTGAGTAAGGATTATTTAGAGATCACGCAAAACACAAAACCGGAAGACCTTGTTTATCATGGACCCGCGCGACCTACAACTTTCGGTTCCATTCGAAATACCTTTTCATGGCATAACCTGTCGTTGTCATTTAACATCAGCTATCGCCTGGGCTACTACTTCAGGAGAAACTCCATTTCCTATGGCAACAACCTGGGTCTTGGCGGACATGGTGATTATTATGAACGCTGGAAAAATCGCGGCGATGAAAAACACACCCAGATCCCTTCGATACCAGCAAGCTATGATGCCAATCAAGGCCCCTTCTATGCATTCAGTGAAGTTCTCGTGGAGAAGGGCGATCACATTCGCTTCCAGGATATTCAATTCAGCTACACCCTCGCCAAATCATCAACGCCAGGGATGCCGTTCCAACGGGCCCAGGTCTATATGTATGTAAACAACCTGGGCATATTGTGGAAGGCCTCTGACAAGGTTCCTGACCCGGACTACAGGCAATATGGAGCTTTAAAGACATACGCTCTCGGATTGAAAGTTGACTTCTAACCAAATGCTATTTTATGAAACGAGTTATCATACTATTCACTTTCCTGCTTTGTATTTCTTCCTGCAGTGATGACTTTCTTGAAAAGAAATCCGACAAGTCGATCATTGTACCTACAACGTACAACGATTTGCAATCCCTTCTCGACAACAATGTGGATGTGTTCAACATGGACCCCGGCCTTGGCTTTATCGGTTCCGATGATTACACCATCGAAGAAATGTATTGGCAATACCTGAACACGCCCACCGAGCGAAACGCTTACATCTGGAATACGGAAATCTATGAAGGCGAAACAGGCTACGACTGGAATGCAGCCTACAAACAAGTGTTCTATTCGAATGTGATCCTGGAACAGTTGGATAGACTTGATCCTTCCGAAGCAGAAATCAATACCTGGAATACGTTAAGGGGAAGTGCCCTGTTTTTCCGATCGATGGCATTCTTCAACTTACTTCAGCTCTTCGCCTCACCCTACCACGCAAATGACCTGGAAGGCAAGCCGGGAATTCCTATTCGCCTGACAGCAGACATCAATGCACCGATTACCAGGGCATCCCTGAGAGAAAGCTACGATCAGGTGATTGCTGACCTGGAAGAAGCGCTTGCATTATTACCCGTTCACGCTGCATACAAGACGAGGCCATCCAAAACTGCTGCCTATGGTTTATTGGCGCGAATATACCTGGTGATGCGTGACTATGAGAAAGCGAAGGTTTTTTCTGATTCGTGCCTTGTGCACAGCAGCGCGTTGATGGACTACAACCAGCTTGACCCAGCGAAAGCCCGTCCCATAGCGCAGTTCAATGAAGAAGTCATTTTTCATAGTACGCAAACCAGTTACGGTATCCGTGTAGATGCCTACGTGAACGTGGATCTCTATGCATCGTATGATAACAATGATTTGCGAAAGGTGATTTTTGTGCGAAATGTTGGGGGTAAACCGGTCTTCCGCGGATGGTACACCGGGTCAACACGCCTGTTCAGTGGTATTGCCACGGACGAAATTTACCTTACCCGTGCCGAATGTTTTGCGCGGCTCGGTGATAAAGACAAGGCCCTTGCGGATCTTAACCTGCTCTTACAAAACCGCTGCGCAAACGGTACCTTTGTGCCCCGGGCAGCGAGCACTGCCGAAGAAGCGCTGGCTATTGTTCTCGCGGAGAGACGAAAAGAATTGCTATTCAGAAATACGCGGTGGTCGGATCTGAGAAGATTGAACGCTGAGGTAAATTTTGCAACCCCATTAACGCGAACACTGAATGGAGCGGTGTACACGTTACCACCCAATGATGGACGTTTTGTTTATCCGATTCCACCGGATGAAATCCTCATCAGCGGAATCCCTCAAAACGCACGCTAGACTGATGGATGTTACGAAAGACATTCTGATCGTTGATGACGACGCCATCAACCAGTTCTTATGTGAGCGGCTGATGCGTTCCATGGGATTCGCCGGAAAGATCTACCAGGCTTTCAATGGCAGCGAAGCATTGAGTATGCTGAAGAACTACTGCAATGGCATCATCGAAAAGCTGGATGTGATTCTGCTCGATCTACATATGCCGGTGATGGATGGCTTCCAGTTCCTGGAAGCTTTTCACGCACTCGACTGCCAAGCGAAAAGCAACATCGCTATTGCGTTTGTAAGTTCATCGGATGATCCCGGAGATGTGAAACGGGCACGATTGCTTGGGGTGAATCGGTTTTATAACAAACCACTTTTACCGGAATATGTAAAGGCAATTCTTCAACACAATTCAAAGACCCCTCTCTGACGAGAGGGGCTTTTTGAAAAATTAAGGAATGTATTTACCACTGGTCTCCGTTCCGGAGATTGGCTGACCAGTCATCGGGTCGTTGTTTTGCAACTGCGCGGTACAAATACCCGAGGCACTGCTGCAACTATAATCCTCCGATACGGCTTCCCAATGGCTGAATGTTCCATCAGGCAATGTAACACGACCAAACAACTGAACCGGAGGCTCTGGCGTGTTGAACGCAAAAGCACTTATGGCACCCACGATCAGTGCCACAAGCATGAGATTCAATTTAATCTTTCTCATTGTTGTGAAGCTTTTTTGACACTCAAAAAGCAAGAAAACGTCTTTGAACTTTTGCCTACTCTGTCCCAGGTTTTCGGCATCTCCTGATTTATCGCGATAAAATATTGTTGGGCTTGTGTAAGATGAACCCGGCAAGTGCGAGAAGAGAAAACACAATATTGAACAAGAGGTGTTGTGTCCATGTCATCTGCTCAAACACGCCTCCGCATGAACAGGGGAGCGTCTCAAAAAACAGGAGCATCCCACCGATGTAAACGGTGAAGGTCAACATGAGCACTGCTGACAAAAGCAATCCGGTTCTCCGCCAGGCCGGCACGATCAAAAGTATTACAGCACACAACTCAACCACCGGAATGAGCCAGGCAAGGACACCCGATAACGCACCCAGCAAAGGTGAATTTCTCAACTGTTTTGTGAATAGCGGATAGTCGATCATTTTGCTAAGCGTCGTATACGAAAACAACGCGGTCAGTAACATGGCGATAACCGTAAGGGTAATGTTATTTGTTTTCTTCATCGCTCAACCTTGCATTTGATGATGGGATAAATGTAGTGTCGCGTTCTTATGCGAAGGGGAGCATTTGTTATGGGAAAAGTAAAATCTGTAAAAACATACACGCAAGGCAATTATGCAAAACGTATTTTATCTTATGCAGGTCAGCTATTTGGTTCCTCTGCAGCCGAATTGCGTTTCAGGGTGCCTGGCGGGTAGCCGAAGTGCTTCCGGAATGCCGTGGTAAAATTGGAGATATTCCGGTAACCTGCTTTCATGGCGATCACCTTGAGCGGAAGATCAGTTTTTGTGATCATGGTTTTCGCCTGAACCAGGCGCTGCTCATGTACAAACGCAATAACTGATTTTCCAAATGCCTTCCGGAAACCTGTCTTCAATTTAAATTCATTGATACCCGTGCGCAGTGAGATCTCCCTGAGGCTTCCCGGGTTATCCAGGTTTTCCAGGAGGTATTCCTTCACGCTATTTAATGCCCTCATGTCTGATACAGAGATTTCATTGGTGCCCTCCTTCTCCATCGCTATATTCTCTAACGATAAACGAAGCAGATCGACCACCCGCGACCTGATGTACAACTTCCGCATTTTTCCAGGGTAGCGAAAATGAACCAATTCGCTCACCACATCCATGATCTGCGGGGTGGCCATGTGGTGGCTGCCTGTGATCGATGAAGGTCGTCCCTCCAGTACGGCGCTTACAAAATTGCGAAAGAGTGGCGCATCGTCTTTACTCAGCTTTCTGAAGTATTCAGGTTTAAACTCAATGCCAAAGGATTCGTACGCTCCTTTCTTCAGCTTCAGCTCGCAATGAGGCTCGGGCAGGAAGGTGACGTTGTACTCGTTTCTTCGTGCCACACCTGCGTTCAAACCTTTGATGAGGTACGGCATGTTTCGTTTGAGCGTAAAAGAAAGTCCTACCGAAGAGCTCGGCGGCATTCGTTGAATTGTGAGTGTGGTATCTGACTGAATTAAGAAATCAATATGCCAGACACAGTAGTCCTCATCCTGGATTTCGCTCAGCAGGATTTCACCATGCGGACCAGTTGCCCGCCATCGCTGCGCAC
>NZ_JAHESD010000041.1 GCF_018598585.1 Chryseosolibacter indicum | reverse complement strand
CGATATCAAAGCACCCCAAAAAGAAACAGCATAAAAAGGCCTCATGTTCAACATACGGTCATGTGTATTTCCAATTATTATTGTTTGATATGGACCGAGAAGACAATAATAGCCTATAACTAAAACAACAATTGTCATTGGAGACCAAAGCGATATATACCCCTTTCTAAAATTACTGATAAGTATCCATCCTGAGATAATTAATAATGAAAAGTAAGGTACAGCTTCAGAAAAAGTAAAACTGGTATTCATCAACTTAAAAGATTATGAACCAGCTTAATTGGTCCGAGAGGTCCTCTTTCAATAGCTCTCTCAACAGCACCTATAACGCCAGTGGCAAAATTATCTAAATCCCATTGTTTTATAATGTCGGCTGATGCTCTTCCCATTTCATTCCATGTACTTTCACCGATATTATCCATATCCATCATTGACTTTGTTATTGTTTCAACTTTAAACGGATCAAATACGTATCCATTAATTCCGTGTCTCACAATATCTATGGCACACCCGCACCTATTGGAGACCAACACCGGAATATGACTTGCCATCGCTTCATTAACAACCAGACCCCATTGGTCAGTAATACTAGGTAAAATAAGACAAAATGATTTTGACAAGAATTTTGGCAGCACATCGTATTGGACAAAACCTTTAAATGTTACGTAATGCGTTATCTCCAACTTTTCCACCTGGTGCCGTAACTCATTTTCTAGTTCACCACTTCCTAAAAGTAGAAGCTTTCTTTTTCCTCCCTCCCTACGGTAGTAATAAAACGCTTCTATTAAAGAGCTCAAATTCTTCTTCGCAATAAATCTGCTTACGCATAAAAAATCCCTCTTCTCAAAGCTACATTCTTCTACGTTATGACTTAAAAAATATTGATTATCTACAACATCCCATGGTGCAAATATGGAAGCGGAATCAAAACCTAACTGTATCAAATAATTTCTGCTCATCGTACCTGCTACAAGAGCTGCAGAATAACTCTTCAGTATTAGTCTTTTTATCCATTCCTTATAAAAAACTCTGGGTTCATCCTCATACCTGCTGTCGCTGACAATTATCCTAGGCAAGCGAAATTTTGAAGCAACTAATATTACCGTATGATATTCGGGATCTGCCCAACCTGTTGTTATTACCGAACAAGGCTGGTATCTTTTTATTAATTCAATCACAACTTCCCTTAATTTGTCTTTACTCCCACCCAGAACCTTTTCGGCGAGGTAGTTCTTTTCTTTTGCTTCAAAGTCCCACGGATATTCATTAGATAGTGGACGAGTCTCTACAGCAATAAGATTTATTCTTTCCCCTAAAGCCCGGAACCTTGCATCATGGTAGGGACCTATACGGTGAAGGAAAAAGAGTATCGTCATTTTTTTTACTTCGTACTTATTTAGCATAGTAAACGAAAATCTTCAATTAAACTTATAGGATGATTGGAGATAGATTTGAATCATTTTTATACTTTAAGACCCTTCTGCAATCTTCAAATAACGTTCAATCATTTTTTCGGGTGTATATAACGATGCGTACTCAATTTGTTCTTTTAGTTTTTTATCACTTAATTTTTTATACCCATTTTGCAGACATTGCAATAATACAGTAGCTAGTTGAACTGCATTTGCTACAGGAGTTAAAATACCATATTTACCATTCTGCAGCACTTCGCGACAGGCTGGCACATCACTTGCTATTACTAAACATCCAGCTGCAAGCGCCTCAATTAATACAGTACCAAAGCCTTCTTGAGAGGTAGTAGAAAGAATGAAAAAGGCATTACGATGCAATAAGCTCGGAACATCATCCCTGCTTCCCATGAAAGATACTGACTTAAGGCCTAGATTTGAAGCAAGATTACATAATTGATCCCTTAAAGATCCATCACCTACAATCAATAGTTTTGATTCAACACCTGCATTTTCAATGACCTTCCATGCATGTAAAAGCGTGCGGTGGTCCTTATGCTTTTCCAGCGTGGCGACCATAATAAAATTTGCGCTCCGTTCAATACTTTCTTTGAGGATGAAGCGGTTTATATTAGCGCAATTATAGACCGAAAAGATATTTGCCGAGGGAACAAATGGGATCTTCTTAAAGCTTTCCATTACATAATCAGAACATGCTATAACCTTGTTACCAAAAAGATTTCCAATGTTAAAACTTAGCCATGAATGAATATATCGACCCACAAAACTTTCTCCAGCTGGATTCCCAGCATGTGCAATATTCTTTTTTACTCCCGCTAACCACGCACCAATAGCTATAAAATGAGAAAACCCTAATGGCCATGCAATAACAATATCAGGCTTTCGGGCCTTACAGGTATTTTTAACAAGTCTAATCACCTTTGCAAAATTCTTTACTCGCAGAGGAAATGATTCATTGTAGTATTGCCAGACACAATGCTTTTGAAAGTTTTCTTTTAATTCACCTTTTGCAGTTAAGAAAAGGACTTCTTGTTCATAATCTTTAACTGATAGCCAATCTAATACAAGACGTGGTGTACCCTCAGCACGTGGCGAAGTTAATACATGTAGAATTTTCATTATTATTTTAGACTAGAAAGGCTGTCAGCCAACCTGTTTATGCTGAAATCCTTTAATGACAGAGAGTGATTTGAAAAATCCTCCAGAATTTTTGGTGTATCCAATACTTCTTGAATTACTTCTTTTAAACTTGTTTTATCCACCTTTTGCAAGACGATTCCATTTCTTCTATCAGAAATAACAGGAGCACAAAACATGGATGTTACAATTGGTAATTTATATGCTTGAGCCTCTAGTTGTGTCAATCCAAATCCATCCGAAAGAGTTGGAAACATAAATAAATCACTCGTTCTATAAAAATTAGACACTTCTTGCTGCGCCACAGAACCGTGATAGGTAATGTTTGCAGGTAAGTTAGTTAGCAACTCTTTCGGTCCTTTAAGTTCACCTACAACATTTAAGTGAACGGGAAGAGGTAAAAGATCTCGTAAAGCATCAACGAGAATATGAAAACCTTTACGAATTCCTATCCCCCCCAGGTAAAGCAATTCCAAAGGCTCCTTTTTACTAAAAACATTCTTAAATGTCCTTTCTACTTTAACAGCAGTAGGTTCATAGGCAAGAGGAATTACTACTAATTTATCAGGAGATATACCTTCCTCTAACAATAATTTTTTTGACCACTCAGAATTGACAATCAGCTTATCACTTAGGCTTATCTCTTCACGCCACAAATCCCAGTACCTTTTGCTTGGTACAAAGGGTTTAAATACTCCACCTCTGAACTTTTTATATTCCTCGATTACAATCTCGGCTTCTTTAGGTCCTGGATTAATCTGTCCCAAAAAAGTATTATATCCCTTTTGCTTGGCTATCTTAAAGCTCTTGCGTGATGAGTAGCTATAACCAAAAAAATTGATTCTCTCATCTTTACATTTCTTCAAATCTCTTGAAAGGAGATCATCAAAAACAACGTCATATTCAACTTGCCTTCTTAACAACCTTTCCTTAATTTTTAAAAATAAAAAATAATTGGTATAATGATGAACAGTAGCATTCTTTAACTCCGTATTATACCTGCCCTTCGCCCTCTTATTAATGGCCTGTAATGGCGACGTTTCTTTAAGCCAAATATCAGTATATAAATCCTTTAATAGACCTCTTAATTGCAATGCCCTTGGAATAGCATACTTCTCTCTCGCCCCAAACTGAGAACAAATCCACTTAGTCATTATCTAAATCTTTAGTGGCAATATGATTGACAACTTCCTTCACAGCTCTTCCCCAGCGTACGTAATTACTTTTAAGCTCAGCTCCTTTTTTTAAGTTTCTATTGTATGTTGAATCAAGGAGGTACCGTTCAAAACTATCTGCAATTCTTTCGTCAGAATCTTCTACAACATGTCTTATTGAGCACTCCGGCATGAATAGATCTCCCATTCCATCTACTACAAATCCTGCCACAGGCCGACCGACGGAGATAAACTCTAACACCGAAATACTGGAAAATTCGGCCTCTGAAAAAAGGCATCCGATATGACAAGACTCAAGGAATTTAATGAACCGTTCTGTTTCAGAAGTTTTATCTATAAATCCTACAAACTCTACCCCTGGTCTTGTCTTGAATTCTCCAGGAGCATAACCTGCACATCGTACTATTACTTCCCAACCCCTCCTCTCCAGTATGTCTCTTATGTTTACCAAGCGCAAAAGACCTTTACGTTTCCAGTCCTTTCCTACGAAACCAAGCACAAGTGGAGTTTTCTTTGTACCAATTTTCTCATCCGGAGAAGCTTTAGCAACGTAATCGGTGTCAAATACGATGTTAGCTCCTGGCATCACAACCTTTACTTTGTTTGAAGGTATCTTATAATCATTTACGACAGAATCCTTTGCCCATTGCTGAAAAGTAAAGATCATTTCCGCTCCGGTAAATTGATCAATTTCTTTTGCCAGAATTTCTCTTTTTGTTTTATAACCAATCTTTCCAGCAAAACCATAACGATCTAGTAACTGTTTGAAGGTCGCATCAATGTAATGGTAAACCTTGCCACCCTTTGCATATATCAGCTGTACAGGAGGAAAATGTTGATTAAAAGAAATAACTTGTGTACTTAATAACTCGTCAGGTATCTGCTTTAGTATAGATTTATTAAACTCTTGCGAGTATTGAAATCCACCAGGAGACTGCAATTGTAGAATCTTGAATACATTCCATATCTTCCGCTTCAGGGTTACACGCTCCATATCCATTTTCCATGGCGTGATTGATAAACCTGATTCCTGAGCTGTATGCCAAAAATGATATGGAATGCCACTAAAGGTAGATTTCTTGCTGGCATCACCAATGGCTGTAACAGAATATTTGCTACTCATTAACTAATTTATTGAGATGTAATTAGAGGAAAAGATGGTAGGAGAAAAATGCTCAGCCACATATATAGGCCCTTGCTCATAAACAAAATTTCTATGAAATTCATCATCAAGTTCAGAGATAACACAAGAAGCCATATGAGAATGATCTGAGGCATTACAAAAAACAATAAACCTTCCTTCCTTATCCCATTCTCTTATCATAGGCAAATCCACTGAAACAATTGGCAACCCTATTGATAACGCTTCAGGAATCGTACCTCCCAGACCTTCTGCGAGAGTCGTAGCATAAACAAATAAATGCCACTCCCTGATAACTTCATACACATTTCCTACATCTCCATGGAAAACTACCGCACCTTTTAAGTTTAGTGACAATGCTAATGCTTCCAGCTCATCCCTTAAAACACCACCACCTACAAGGTTAAGAATTGCAAAGGGATATTCCATCCTTATTATTGAAAAGGCTCTTATTACCGTCTCATGATCTTTAATACCATCAAGTCTTGCTACCATACCAAGCTGTAACACTGAATTTCTATCTATCCTTGTTGGTTTGTTAACCCGTACATGTGTCGTTTTTATGGGTTTTAGAGAAACTTGGTTTCTAAATCTCCTGTAATAAGGATGTTTTAAAATACTTTCCTTTACGTATCCTGACACAGGTCTTAAGTAAACACAATTACCAATAGGAAAGAATACAGAGAGGAATTGATTCTTAAGCCTCTCCGAGATTCTATTTATTACAGGATTACCAACATGCACGAATATGTTGGTTTCATACTTATTCAATACATTTAGGATAATAGGCATTCTGATATTAGTCCATACAATAATTGTTTCATACTCGACCGCAGGCAGTGATTTTTTTAAGGAATTGTAAAAGCTCAACAAATTCAAGCAAAGTATATTTAGTACTTTAACTTGTACTCCTAATAACTCCCATTCTGTAATCATTGGACCATGTTGATCTAAAACTAAAACATCATGTGTCGCTTCTTTCTTGCTTTCTATGAAATAGAAACAATTCTTTTCGCATCCTCCGCGATGAGCATAAGCAAGTATGTGGAGTATCTTCATAAATGAATTTATGCGGTCTGCACTAGCTCCTTATACAGAAGAAGAATATCCTTTGCCATGTCGCCAACAGGACGAGGCTTTTGAATCGATGACTTTATACTTGCCAGCACAGTTTTATCCAAACATAGTCGCCCCAGAATCTCAGATAATTCCAACACATTTCCCACTGTAAATAAAAACCCATTCTCACCATGTTTAACAAGCTCAGAAATGCCACCTAAGTTACTACCTATAACAGGAATCCCTGCTTCAAAAGCATCCAAAACAGTCAACGGACCTGTCTCCAGCCATATAGAAGGAACAACTAAAGCATCCATATTTTTTAGATAAGATGTGATGCGATCATTAGGTATAATCCTGGGAGAAAGAAACCGATCATCACCCTCAATTTGTTTTAATAATTTCTTACCATATGCGCTCTCCCAGTAGGGGCCGTAAATATGAAGCTCTATATCCAAATCTTTTGGAAGTAATTGTATCGCCTCAACGATAATATGTATGCCCTTTACATAGTCACATCTTCCTATAAAAGCAAGTTTTAATTTATTATTATTACTTTCAATGGCTGTTGGCTTATCCTGATTCGAATTCTTGGCTATTTTACTATAAAAAATCTTTTGAGCAGGAACGTTATTGGATAACAACAATTCTTCCACCCAATGAGCATGTATTTGGATTTTATCAAACAGATTCAACTGTTCCTCTAAAGAATTTTTATACAGTTTAACAGCTTTTCTCATCGTCATCGCTTTTGATAGCTTGTTGGATGAGTTGAAAGGAATAAAGTCAAAATCAAAGCTTGAAAGAACACTTGATACGGCTCGCGGCAACCCTTGGTTCTGCAACATACAGAATGTACATCTTCTAACATTTACTTTACCATCACATACCTCTTTTCCTTCGTAAAGTAATTGGCGTTGTATACACGATTGTCCAGGCGTGTGATACGTTAACACTGTTTTTTTTCCAAGCTCTTTTACCATACGAAGATGTGAGAGACTTGCACCACCAGATTGATCGTGAAAATGGACAATGTCTGGGTTTAGCTCCTCCAAGTATGTTCTAAAGGAGTTGATATCGCTATACGATTTCGAGAAGTAATTAAGCCTAACATTAACATCTTTAATCGGAGGCAAAACAGTCGTGGGTATTTCAAAATCATGATGTCCCAACGGCTCATTTTTGTCTTTGTTTTGATGAATACAAATAAAATTTTCAATACCTAAATCCTGAAGGCTAAGCGCGAGGTTAAGAGCAAAAATTTCCTTACCCCCCACGCTCCAGGGATAACTTGATACAGGCAAATGAAGTACTCTCAAAATAGTTGGTATTTTCAAATTGAACTGAACTTATTTTTTAGATAAAGAAGAAACTTCTCCAAGCTAAGGTAAGATATAATTCCGGTCACCATTGATATTATAATATTATAAGGGAACAGTGTCCTAACCAGCTCGCTTCTACTGGATACACTTGGTGAAAGAAAAATTTGCTGCCATAGATAAATACTAAAAGAAGACGCCCCGACAAACACTACATACTTGTTATTTAATAATCTATAGTCCAATCCACTTCTGTATCTGATATATGTGTTGATGAGAAAACCTATTATTATAGCTGCTGCCGTAATCAAAAAAGAATTAAGAAATGGGATCTTATACCTAAGAATAAACCAAATAATATATAAGGCTATCCAAAATAAGATTCTTTGAAACGTCGCATATTTTAATCTTTCAGATTCTCCATTATAAACTATTCCTAGATAACATCCAACTATTAAAAAATCTGAGTTTGTTATAAGATGTAGCTCTTTTAATATTTTATACTCTTCAGAGACGATTCTTATAATTAACGAAATACATAACGAGAATAAAAGGTATCTCTTCAACACCGAAGGTTGTTTTAGGTTTTTTGTAAAAACTAAAGGCCAGAATAGATAGAACTGCTCTTCAACTGCAAGACTCCACAGGTGAGAAAAATTCCCATCTTGTATCCAAATAGGGATATTTTGCCGTAAAAGTAATGGGACCAATCACGTCGCTAAATCTCTTCCTTTTTTTCATACTCCGTTCTTAGAAGATAGGTTATAATGAAACCACTTAATAACAAAAAAAATCCACACACCTACTTCTCCAGAAAAAAATTATGTCCAATATGAGTTAAAAAGGGTGGAACCTGCTTTGAATAACCTATTGAATGCCCCCAGATAACTATACCAACTGAAACCGCTCTTAGCCCATCTAAGGAAGGAACTCTCATTTAAATTAATAGAAATTTATTAGACACATTATATAAAAAGGCAAATAATATCAGATGTCATATTGATACCCAAAATTTTCCACGTAAGGCTTCCAAAAATCGATAAATTTTTCCTTAAACCATCCATGGCAACCAAAAGGTAACTCATTATTATTTTGAAGAAGCAGCTTATCACAATTATACTCCATACTAAATCGCATCCCGTCTTCGAAAGGCGCATTCTTAAACGCGGGGTAATATTTTGGTATATAATGTCCCCAGATAACATCTTCATTAAGTCTAACGGTATTGACATTGCTGTGGAGGCGAGCAGTTATCGTACTAAGTAACCCTAAATAATAAAAAGATCTGGCTATCTTTCCTCTCCAGTTGTATTTTAAAAAGTCTTCAATGGTATCCTCATACCTGTAATACCACTTATAACTATCTGCGTATTCATAGAAGGTTTCTACTTTCCTAAGGCAAAATCCACCGTTACCACTACATATATAGTCTTTAGGGTTTAAAGTACCATCATAATGATAAATCGGCGCACCTATGTTATCGTAGCCTTTTTCGATCCAATAATTTAACTCATCTTTAAAAACAAAAGCATCCGTATGGTACAATAAAATGTAATCAAATTCCAAAAAAGATTTATAATACTCCTTACTTAATAATAGATAGTTATAACCTTTCAACCCGTTAAAATATTTCTGATTATAAGAGATTGTACCTTCTAATTGAGTACCTAGTACTTCTTTATATTGCCTTATATCTAGTTTAAGGGGCTTGGTCAAGTAAATAGGGTAAGAACCTAATACATACTTTAGTTGCAGCAATGAAATCTTTTCATATTCAGATAAATTATCTTTATAAATATGAATTACAATCGCTGCCTTTTTTGTAATCACCTGGCTTCCCATATTAGCAAGTTTAAATCAATGAGACCAACTTACGTCCTCTCGTAATATCTGAATTGGATTCCCTCCAAATACTTTATAGTGTCCAAAAAGGTTTTTATTAACTAGAGAAAATGCAGCAATAACTGTATTAGAAGGAATCGCACTACCTTTAAGTATACAACAGTTGGCACCGATCCATACATTGTCGCCGATTAAGACTGCCTTATTCTCATTAACTATTATACCCGTATTTACATCTTTTAAGAAATGGAAATCAGTATCGAGAACATAAATATTCCACGAGAGCAAACAATTTGATCCGAATGAAATTGACTTGTGACAAATTATTGAGGATTCGGCTGTAATTCTAAATTCATCACCTAATACAAGCACGCCATCCCTTCCTACGGAAATTTTTGACCCATGTCCAACGTTCGCTCCGCCATTAAATATAACTTTTCCTGATACTTGCCATATTGTTCTCGATCTTTTCGGATCAAAGATACCCAAATCACCAAATCCAATTTTAATTATACCAAAATGTACTTGGCAATTTAGTTCAACACTACCTTTCACAGTATGCAACCTTACATGACTTGAAATCAGAATGGGCAGATGCCTAGCCTTATTAAAAGGAAGATATTTGAAGTTAAAATATAATGTCTTAAAATTAACTACTCTAAAAAATGTTCCGACTTTTCTAAAAACGTTACGCATAATTATAAAGTCACTTCAAAAATTTTGTAACCTTGGCCGGAACTCCTACGGCAACAGCATATGGAGGAACACTTCTCGTAACAACTGCATTTGCTCCAATTATAGAGCCTTTGCCTATCGTAACACCAGACATCACTACTACGTTTTCTCCGAGCCATACCTTATCCTCTATAATTACCGGCCCTTTGGAATTTAATTTTCTTTTAGCAGGCGCGATATCACTTTCACTACCATCAATCGTCCCATGAAAGTGGTCCGAAATAAATACTTTACTCGCTAATAACACATCATTACCTATGACCACCCTATTCGTACATCCTATATGGCAATACGGGTTAATGATAACATTGTTGCCTATAACAATTTCAGGCGAAAATACTTGATCATTATATTTAGATATTGCTTCTAAACGTAAGTGATATAAACTAATAAAATTATCACCAATAGAAATAAACTGTGGGTTTACAATTATCGGATAATCACCAAAATTATAGTTTGAACCAATGTATTTAAATGCCTTTTTATATCGATCTCCTCCCTCTTTTATTACAGCATTTTTTAATTTTCGGTTTACAGGTTCAATGAAGCTGTAAATAAGGAAGATAACTTTCCTTAAAATTGTTTTTAAAATAATCACTGTACCTAATTAACCAATTTTTTCTATAGACTTTAACCAATCAGGTCTTATAATTGAGTTATAGCTTGAAGAATTTGTAACAAAGTACTTATTACCTTTTTCGCCTCTTGATAGTACTTCAAAATAGAGATTAGGTTTATTAGAATTAATTTTTTTTACATACGGAATGGCTATATCAAAATTTATAGCGTATGTACCCGTAGCAAGCGTGTGCTTTGGAATACAAAAAATTAACAGATAAGAACCTGGATCAAGAGTATTATAACCGTTAAAGTCATTGTAGTTTGCTCTAGCTAATTCTTTTTCTCCTAACCCCAATAAATTAAAGCCGATAAGAAGTTCTCGTGTAGGTTGATTAATCTTAACTCTGATATTAATAAAAATGTCTTCATCATTATATACGTCTCCGCTTGTCCCTTCTAATGTTTCAACTGATGTGCTGGTAAGTTGGATGTTCTCATACTCTTCAAGACCCTCCCAGTGCAAGCTCCTGGAGTTATTTGAATTATATAGAGTTAATATTTCAGATATTTCTCCAGCCTTTACTAACACTCCTCGTTCCAGTAAAATACCCCTGTTACATAGATTTTGAATAAGCCCGATATTATGACTTACAAATAAAACTGTCCGGCCTTCACCCTTACTTACATCCTCCATTTTTCCCAGACACTTCTTTTGAAACTGCGCATCTCCAACTGCCAATACTTCGTCAATAACCAATATCTCCGGTTCCAAATGCGCCGCAACAGAAAAAGCAAGTCTAACATACATACCGCTGCTATAACGCTTCACCGGTGTATCCAGAAATTTTTCTACTTCTGCAAATGATACAATTTCATCAAACTTTTTTCTAATTTCTGACCGTTTCATTCCAAGAATAGAACCGTTTAAGAAAATATTTTCTCTTCCGGTAAGCTCAGGATGAAATCCGGTTCCAACTTCGAGCAACGAGGCAACCCTCCCCCTTATCCTGATACTTCCTGCAGTCGGCTCAGTTATCCTGCTAAGTATTTTCAATAAAGTACTCTTACCTGCTCCATTCCGTCCTACTACTCCAACCCTATCCCCCTGGTTTATATTAAATGTTAAGTCCTTTAAAGCCCAAAAGTCTTCCTTAATTGAAGAAGAAGTTTTATATAAGCCCTTCATCTTATTTACCATCACATCGCGAAGAGCTGTATACTTACCGTTTTCAGCCTCATGACTGATTACAAATTTCTTTGAAAGGTTCTTAACCTCAATGATCGATCCTGACATAGATTACTTCTTTCGTAAAATTTAAATATTATCGGCAAATGATTTTTCAGTCTTCCGGAAATATCCAACCCCAAGGAAAAGGAATAAGCTCGTTACAATAATAGAGATGCTTAAAGTTAAAGCAGGGAAGCTTGTTTCTCCAATAATACTCCATCGAAACCCATCTATTATACCAACCATTGGATTAACGGCATACAGTAACTTCCATTTTTCAGGAACAACATTACTACTAAAACCTACAGGAGAGATATACAAGCCGAATTGAACTATAAACGGTATTATGTATTTAAAATCTCTGTACTTCACATTCAATGCTGTAAGAAACAAGCTTATACCAAAAGATGATGCAAAAGCTATAATAATAAATAAGGGAAGAAATATAATTTGTAACGAAGGAGCAAACTGATATCCAACCATCATAACTAACAATAACCCAAAAGAAATAGCAAAGTCTACAAAACTTGTAATAACTGAACTTGCTGGAATTATTAGTCTTGGAAAATAAACCTTAGTTATAAGATTCGTATTCCCGATTAAACTATTACTTGCTTCTGATAAACTCGTTGAAAAAAACTGCCACGGCAACAACCCGGCGAAAACCATAATTGCATAGGGGGCGGTCCCTTCAGTTGGAAGCTTCGCAACCCGGCTAAATATAATAGTAAACACGATCATGGTTAGCAATGGACGTATTACAGACCACGCCGCACCTATTACAGTTTGTTTATACCTTATTTTTATATCCCTCCAACTGAGTATATAAAATAACTCCTTATATCGCCAAAGGTCCCGCCAGTAATTCTTTTCCGAACGACCTGGTTCGATGAGGATATCAAATTCCTTATGTGTCATATCAATATATAAATATTATGAATAATATTCACTCCCACGTTTAGAGTTTCCAACCCCGTAGCTATATCCATAGCTATAACTATAGCCATATCCATAACCATAGCCTGGCCCACTTTTATAGATATCATTCAACACTAAACTGATATTTTTAAGCTTTCCGGACCGATAAAAATCCTCGGCTGTCCTTAACAGATCTTTAGGTGTATAATTCTGTCGAACAAGGAATAATGTATGATCAGCAAGTTGGGATATAACAAATGCGTCAGTTACAATTGCGAGGGGGGGCGTGTCAATTATAACAAAATCATATTGCAATTTTGCATCAGTAACAAATTGTGTCATTTTACTTGTTAATAACAACTCAGCTGGGTTAGGAGGTACAGGACCACCACTGACAAGGTCAAGATTAGGAAATGAAGTCTTCTGTATAACTTCTTCAAAAGAAGCCATTCCTGATAGAAAAGAACTTAAACCTTTGTCGTTTTTAAGGTTAAAATCACCAAACAACTTAGGCCTGCGCATATCGGCACCTACAATCAATGTCTTTTTACCTGAAAGACTAATAACTGATGCTAAATTAATAGAAGTGAAAGTTTTACCCTCGCCACTGATAGAGCTGGTGATCATGATCACCGATTTATTCTGCTTACCAAGAAAATAATTAAGGTTTGATCTTAATGCCCTGAAAGATTCCGCAATGGCAGTCTTGGGATGACTCAACACCTCCAGATTGTTTTCGGTACTCTTATGACCAACTCCTCCAATAAATGGTATGCTGATTACCTTTTCTATGTCTTCTTTTGATTGAACTTTTGTATTTAACAGTTCTATCAATACAAAAGCACCAAGAGGTATAGCTAATCCAAGTACAAATGCCATCATATAATTCCTGCTCGGTTGCGGCGATATTGGTCCTCCTGCAATCATAGGAGGATTAACTATTTCGATATCTGTTGTAGTGGAAGCTTTCGATATCCCAGCTTCAGCCCGTTTCTGTAGTAGGAAAATATAAAGATTCTCGAGCAGAGAATAATTTCTTTGGATCGAAATACGTTGTCGTTCTGCAACAGGAAGATAGCTTAATTGTCTTTCGATATCATTTATCTGTTTATTAAGATAATCTCTCCTGATATTATCTGTTGATTGTTGATTCTTTACAGATTCAACTATATCCTTTCTTATTTCATCAATCTTTCTTTTCAACTCGTTTGCAAGCGGATTTTCAGTACGATTATTAAGCTTCAATTGTAACTGAAAACCAACCATATTTTGTATCAGGGATGACAGTATACCATCATTGATACCAACAGAGCTTGGAAGGATTATTTGGTCAAGGTTTTTACTTTGTTTAAGATAATCAGAGAGGTATTTGAAATAATTATTGCGTACTATTAACTCTGCCCGTTGAGATTCAATTCCTTCAAGTTTAGAATAGAGTCGTTGTGCCTCAACACTCATGTCGGTTAACATGTTCCGATTCTTAAACCGCTCTAACTGTTGTTCAACGTGACGCAGAGAATCAGTTATTCCTTCCAGTTGCTCAGATATAAAATCAATTGTTCGTGACGCAACTCTGTTCTTCTTTTCAAGGTCAAACAATTGATATTGTTCGATCAAACCATTAATAAAATCGATTTCCTTTGATGGGTTTGATCCGCTTATAGCAAGGTTCATTACCCCGGCACCTTCCTCAGCCCAGTTAACTCCTAATCTTGATATATACGATCCGGCAAGTGTCGAAGGTTCAGTGTATGTAAATACTAGCTGATCTTGGTGTTCACTTGGAGCCTCTGTTAAAGGTTCATTAAGCAAAAAAACCATTTTTAATCCTTGATAATCGATAGTATCATTAAACAAAAAAACTTTCCGTCCTACACCAATTCCTTCATTTGAATGAACACCTAGTTCGTATTTGTCTTTACTAATCCACTTAAAATAGAAAGCATCATTTGCATTTTTACTTTTATTCAACACATATGCTTTGAATGGCAATTCATAACTTTCAGTAGTAAGCACATTACCCTCTTTATAGAAAGCAACTCCAAAATTTAATTTAGTGAGAGTTCTTTCTATCATCGGATAAGAACGAATCAAATAAATTTCATTGAGGTAGTTCCTAAAACCACTAACCAGGGGGTTATTATATAACAACCTTCCTTCAGCTGTTTCCTCCTTTTCTTTTATTAAAATTGAAGCTGTAACCGGGTAAATACGAACAGCGTAACGATTTTTAAAGAATGCTATTCCCAGTGCTGTTAATAATGATATTACAATAACATACCAAAACTGAATTGCACGGGCCACTATGCGTTTAAAGTCGATACTAAAACCCTGCTGCGGAGGCTGTT
The DNA here is from genome assembly GCF_018598585.1 of Chryseosolibacter indicum. Taxonomy (GTDB): domain Bacteria; phylum Bacteroidota; class Bacteroidia; order Cytophagales; family Cyclobacteriaceae; genus Chryseosolibacter; species Chryseosolibacter indicus. The sequence continues at coordinate 38,249 of NZ_JAHESD010000041.1, read as the reverse complement.
GATCTTGAATGCTGACTGGCGAACTAATGGGATTCAATTTTGTAAAAGATTAAAGGCTAGTAATAAAACAGAAAGAGAGGAAACAAAAAGGGCCAAATTCTGTCCAAAATAATTTCTGAAAGGTCGTTGCTTTAGAGGAGGAACAATAAGTACATCTCCTTGATATACATAGTAGTAAGGAGACCTAATAAAATTTTCATCGAGAAGATTAATGTACTGAACTTCTGTTTGCCCCCCCCTTTGCCTTATTAGTTTTACATTCGCTCGGTCAGCAAGATCATTAAATCCCCCAGATATACCTATTGCTTCCAACATACTTACTCTGTTATTACTTAAAGTAATCGATCCCTCATTCTTTACTTCCCCTAAAATAGTTATTCTGTAGTTTATTAAGCGAACTTTTACAGTAGGTGCTTCTACATACTGATTTGCCAAATGTTCTAGCGTATCTTGCACTTCAAACACTGTTAATCCTGATACTTTAAATTTCCCGACAAAGGGAATGCTGATTTCACCCTTTTCATCTACTAGTTCGCCCATCACCAATCCATTAGTGCCTTGAAGCTGTACATTTAACTGGTTTTGGGAAGTAGAGAAAATATCAAGTTCTTTAGGACTCAAACTTTCAAATCGAACCGATAAAATATCATTAGGCTGAACCTTATATTGAAATGTATCAATAGCATAGGTACGAATAACACTGTCTTTCGGCAAATTCGTTGCATTCACATCATTCTTCTGAAGCAATGTCACCTTCTTATTAGAAACACAAGAGGCAAAAAAGATCAACCCAACAAAGAGCAGGTACAGGCGCATAGGGTTATTATTTTTTTATTGAAACCGCAAATATACATTTTAACCTCAAACTTTAAACCCAACAAAGAACCCAAAACCTCAAACTCAGAACCCAGAACTTTGAACTCAGAACCTTGAACCCAGAACACAGAACTTTTAACAACCTAGAACCTTGAACGAAGCGGAGCTCCGCCTCCTCAGTCCCATCGCGGAAAGAGCAGGCAATAAAAACATATGGAGAAGAACCTTAATCCTTCTGCCACAAATAAAGCGCAGTCTCAGAAGCAAGATTCTTCTTGTTCTTTTCAAACTCCTCTGCGCTGAGCACAAGTAACCTGATCTTCCGATCGATCATCTTCTCCGCCTTTTGCACATAACCCCTCACCTGCTGCATACTCAGTTTACCCACCAGCACAAGGTCTATAATCCCCGTGTCCTTTCCATCCGCATAATCACCTGTGATAAAAGCTGAATCAAGTTCACCAATCCTCGTTATTAAACGATTGATAACGTTGTCAACGATCTTATCAAGACCCAAACACTTGTGAGCTATCTTTTGAAGTTCCGGATAAAGCGGATGATCAACATTCGCACTATAGCGAATGATATTGCCTTCACCTGTTGAGATGAGATAGCCAGCTTTACAGAGATTATTTAATTCAAGACGAACAGAATTGGTAGACTCACCAAACTCATCAGCAAGCCCGCGCAGGTGGGCCTTGGAATGACTATTCAGAAAGAAGCGGAATAGCATCTTAACGCGGGTTCGTGAGGTTATAAGGTTTTCTATCACACCACAAAAGTATGAAAGCGAGTAGTTTATTTACTCACTTTTGTATCCTAAAAATTACACAAAGGTAACAAGTAAAAATTGTGAAAAAATCAGGAAAAACTATCGAAACCCAAACAGCCGTACATGCGTATAAGGCGTGGAAATAGAATGTTAAGGTCTCAAAGCAGGATGTGACAAGTGACCTTGTTTTATTCAGATTTTTTTTAGTAATGCACCTTTTATCTCAACTCTTACAACCTGATTTATCCCTTCCAGTACTACACTTAACTTTTGTTGATTGGCACTTCCTGACAGGATTCCCGTTGTTCCCGCCAGCGGTCCATCCAATACTTGTGCCTTATCACCGGGAGTAAAATCTTCTGTCAACGCTGTCGTTTCAATAAAAAGTCCGGAAGTAATAAAACGTTGAACCACCTCATACTCCTCCTCACGGAGAATGGCAGGTCTGCTGTTATACAAAATCGTCCATGCAACACCCGGAATCTTTAACACAGAGATAAGATCGTGTTCAAAAGTCTTAACGAAGATGTAAGAATTAAAAAGAGGTACTTCTACTTTTTTCTTCCGGTCACTCCATTGCCGCATCACCTTTTGCATCGGAAGAAAGACATCATAACCAGCCTTCATTAAAAGGTCATAAACCTTTTTCTCATGCCGGCTCTTCGTATAGAATACATACCAATGCTTACTTATATTTCGCATAATGTTCCCACAAGCAAAGATGCCCTAAAAAACCAAAAACAAAAACATTACAACCTGTAACCTGAAACTTTAAACACAGCCCAGTACATCTAACCTCGAACCTTAAACATTCCTGAACAATTACTGACCATACACACCCCTTGCCCTGTCAAGCAATTCGGTTATTTTATTTCTAAGCTTAATGGGTTTCAAAACTTCAACATCCGGACCAAAAGCCATCAACTTTGATATGAGTTCAAAATTTATCTTCAGCTTCAGCACAATCTTCAACCCATCTTCATCCTCTTCAAGTGTCTCCTGACTATGATGTAGATATTGTGTCTTAATATAATTTGCCTGTGTGGAAGAAAACCGTAGTACAATATCTTCTGCTTTTCCAGGTGTGTGTGTTATGCCGAGTGTATTATTAAAATATGTTTCCGCATCAAGGAAAGTATTTACTATGAAATCCGATGTCGATGGTTCTATTTTTTCAATTCTGTCAAGTCCTAGTGTTATAACCCATTTTCTTCGCTCACTATAACCCAGTACATACCATCGGTTCATATACTCCTTCATAAGATAAGGATGAAAGATATGAACATCACCGCGCTCCTTTTGAAATCTTTTATAATGTATCACCAAAGCACGTTTTTCGTCTACAGCTTCTAGTATAATATCGAAAAAGTCCATCCCCTTGTAATAGGGCACGTTCTCAAAGCCAATAAAAGAACGTGTGGGACCACTTGCATTCTTAAGTTGCTGAACAATTTTTGATACTTTATGAAGCGTTCCCTCAAATTGTTTTACCACCTGCGCTCCTCGATATCTGTTGACCATATTAACAGCAAACGTTAAAGAGCGTATCTCTTCATCATTAAGAGGAATCACATCAATGGAGTATTCCGGATCAGCATAATAATAACCTCTATTTCTGGGACAGTAAACAATAGGAGCTTTATAACCTATAATCTCGTCATTTCGCATAAGTGCGAGATCACTCTTTACAGTCCTTTCTTTAACAAAAATGTCTTCTTCCTCCAGTTTTTGAATAAATTCTTTAATAGTCCAGTAGCGCTTAACACGACTCCGTAAACAATCATTAATGATTCTGAAACGGGGATACGGTATCTTAGATGATGCCATAAAATATTAGGTTTTTAAGCAAAAGTATCTTGAGCAATTGTCAAATTGTGTCAAAAACAATCGAAGACCTTTTTTTATAGAATTTTGAAAACAGAAAGTTTTACTGCTCCAAAGTCATAGATAAGCCATAGATAAGCCATGGATGAGTCATAGACGAGTCATGGATGAGCCATGGGAAGCCATGACCTAATTCTCAGCCTGACCCCATGATGATCCGCTTCACATAATCAAGAGGACTGAAAATCTTTAATAACAAACCGATGCATCGACCGGCATCCTGATAGCCAGCTATTGAAACGGGCTGATCCAGATCCGTGTGACTGAAGCATTAACGAGCTAAAAATTAGTACAATTGAATATCAAGCACTTATAAAAAAGTTTAAAAAAAATTCATTACTCATTTGAGGTGGGCAGTCTGGTTGCACACCACCAATCTACTTTTGAAACATGAACATTGATTAATAGCAAGCGCGCTGCGAACTGAGCAATGTTGATTTTAAAACATGTAACATTTAAACTTTAAAATTTTATTTTATGAGTAGACAAATTGGTTTAATTAAAGTGAAGGGCAACCTGGATGGCGTATCCTTCTATCAGTCAAATGGCGAAAACTTTGTACGTATGGCCAAGGGTCCGGATAAAAACAGGATCATGAACGATCCCGCATTTAAACGTACACGGGAGAATAACCGTGAATTTTCAGGAAGTGCAATAGCTGCGAAAGCGTGCAGAGAGGCACTCATGCCTGCGCTAAAAGTTGCAGATCACCGTCTTACTTCAAGAACATTGAAGCTAATTCGGTCAGTGCATAGTAAAAGCAAAGGAGTCCGTGGCGAACGTCCAATTGAAATTTCCTTAAACAAAGGCTTACTGGAAAACTTTGAGTTTAATGAAACAATTAAATTCACTTCCATTTTCAAGCACAAGCCGGAAATAGAGGCGGCTCCTGATAGAATAAGCGGGAAGCTTTCCATTCCCGAGTTCTCCTTATCAGAAGGCTTTAAACCACCTAAAGATGCAACACATTTGAGGTTTATGTACGCCATGGGCACCATTTCGGATTTCGCATTCGATAAGGCGACTACCAAATTTAATCCCGTTGCACCTAAACTTAATGGTTTATATGCAGTTTCTTACAGCGAATACTTTGACATCAACACAATAGAAAACGTGTCAGTAACGCTTGAAGCCTCGCTCGCAAACAATCCGGTGCTTACCGATAAAGTCAGTGTTATGCATGGCGTAGGAATTATGTTCTATAAACAAGAAGATGATGATGCTTTATATCCTTTAAAGCAAGGCAATGCCTTTAAAATTGTCTCAGTTGTTTAATAAGTAACTTAAAGGATGTCATCCCTAGTGAGATGGCATCCCTCTTTCTATGTTTGTCCCTGATTTTAAAATTCAACATCAACAACTCAAAATCCGTCCTTCTTTCCTTGTCAATACGACTTGTGCAGCTGAAGCATTTTTGTGTCTTGATTTTTATTTACTTTTTCACCAAGCAAAAAGTAATAGAAGACGAAGACCGCCGAATGAGCTTAATAATACTTATTCAAAACCTTCAACTTAATGACCTTGAATTTCGCACTCTGATTAACGAGTCCGAGAATCACGAACTACCATACAATTTGGCGCAAGCGTCTCGTTCAAGCGTCCGCTTGGACGTATAGTATGTCAGCGTCACGCTGACGTAGAACGAGCGATATCCCGAGAAATCCAAACACCAATCATCCAATAAACACCAAATCAATTAATTCCTTTGCAGTATTAGCATAGTCCCTGGCACTGCTATACAATCAGGCTTCTGGCTGATCTACGAACCCTGCGGCTACCCGGTTCTTGTGTATATACTCCATAATAATGTTGTTAGAACGAGTCCGAGAATCACGAACTACCACTTAAGGAAAAAGCAACATTAAGAAAATGATCTTCGTATAACTTTGGCAACAAAACCGTAAACCGCGAATCTTGGGCGTTCTTATCTACACGACTAAGAGAACAACACTTAATTCTTCAAATTCCACCCTAAATAATACATTCTCATAATGATATTTTTTGTTTCAATAAGGGAATAGCTTTTGGTGCTACCTTTTACTTTTTAACAAATTTAATTAATAACTGTCGCTATACTTTGTTTGGTTTTTTATGGCAATTACAGTTAAGATGGTTGTTCTTTCATAGACAATTGCTTGAAAAAGTAGGCTTTTAGTCTTGTTCGAAAATGCTCAATTATTGCCTTACGTATTACTTACTATTTAAGCTAGTTAATAATTCTGGAATACTTTTGGCCAATTACGTACAAAGCATCGCTTACTTAAAAGTACTTAGTTTTATTACCTGAAGCGGCCATTAAAGAGAGTACTTGGTACTTTTGTTCAAATACCTCACTTGTTATGGCGCGATCTGCTTTTGGTGGAAGAGTACTTCTATTTTTTTTGGTTTTTTATTCGATTTCATTCTCAATTTTTAGTCAAACTAACCTCTATAGTGGAGGTACGGGTAATGTCGGAGCTATTACCTGGTATACCTCTCCTACCAGAACAGGAGCCACGGCGACACCTGGTTCTACTACTATTTTAAATATTGGTAATGGTCACAATGTTACATTTCCCAGTGGCACTACAGCCACTTATGCAGGTTTGGTAATAAATGAAAATTCATTGGGAGGAATATTTACGTACGGTAATGGTACGACTGCCACAGCTCTTACAATCAATGGCGATATCATTATTAAGCCCGGAGGAACCTTACGATCGGGGGGAACTGCTGGGAATCACAACCTAAACCTTACAGGTCACCTTACAAATGATAATATTGTTAACCTAACCAATGGTGCCTCAACACACTATTTGAATTTTACAGGAAGTGTTTTTGAACAGGATCAGGTCATCAGTGGAAACGGTACGTTTTCCTTTGAAAGGGTTGTGATGAATCCAGGCGCCGGCTCTTCGGTTGATGTGTTCGTTAACAGTAGCATAACCGTATCTGAAAGTATTACCTTTTTATCCGACGGAAGAGTTGTTCTCGATGCTAATAGTAATATCACCGTCAGCGCTACTGCAACCTTTACAGGTGGATCAGCAAACCGCTACATTCAAGTTGATGAGTCGTCTTCCGATGAAGGTCAATTAATAAGGCTTACCACTGCAAGTACAACTCCGTGGAGAATATTATATCCCATAGGCACAGAACATGGAGGGTATACCCCCTTGGATTTATCCTCTGCAACCATCACGACAAACCCTTCGAATAATGCAGCGTTAGCAATAAAAATCTTGTATAATCAAAGTGTTCCTGGGCAGCTAAGGAGGCAGTTCCGGTTAAAGGTTACAAACAATTCATCATTAACTACATTTTATGGTGGAACGTTTTCTTATAATGCTGCAACAGATGTATCCATAGGAGATGTCTTATCATCGTACTCGTTGGTTCGTTATACAAACAATTCAAACGCAACAAGCATAGTACCAGGAACCGCACCTGGCGTTGGTTCTTTTATTGCGCCTGGTAATGCTGCTGCTGCTAAACCCTTATCTAACGGAACTACTTATTTCTCTATTGGTTCTTCAGCCGTGTGGTATACTTACCAGAATGGCCTCTGGAGCAACTGGGAGGTATGGACCCAGGATCCGTCGGGCACAACACTTCAGAATCCATTAACACAGATCCCTTTGCCAGGAGATCAGGTAATAATTCTAAATGGTTTCACTGTAACGTCAGACATTAATGGCATTACGCTTTCTACTCTTACTATTCAAGGAGGGGGAACACTGGATGCAAGTACAACGACTGGCCACAATTTGGGAACAGTGGACGGCGCCGGGCTTTTACGTATTAATGGAATTTCTTTGCCTACAGGTGTTTACACAAATTTCGTAGCTCCTCTCGTAGGTGGTACTGTCGAATATTACAATACATCAGGTATACTCCCAACGACACAATTAGCTTATAACAATCTCTTACTTACAAATAGTACAAATGACCCAGTAATCTTTACAACAGCAAACAGTCCTACTATAAATGGTAGTCTTAGTATTTCACAGGTGTCTGGAACAGGAACAGTAACGTGGCTAATAAACAACAATACGGCCACGCAGCGAACAATCAATTTAAATGGCAACCTTACTGTGTCTTCTGCTGGAAGAATCAGAGCTGGAATAGGGAAACCAACAAACGCTCATAACCTGACCATCTATGGAAACATTATCAATAATGGCTCCATCAAATTCTTTGATGATACTGATGTAAATCTCTCTGAGGGGAATTATACATCTGGGGCCGTGTTTAACGCGGCGCTTAGAGGAAATGCTGTCAACGTAACATTTAGTGGCATCAATAATCAATCGATCGAATGCAATGGTCAGACTGACTTCTATCGCTTCATTGTAGACAAAGGTTCGGGACAACAAGCAAAGATTACAGTCAATTCAACAAGTATCGCCAACTTTAGACTCTTTGGCCCTAATAACCAAGACTTGTCAGGTGCCGCTCCTAATTACATTTCTGATAATGCTTTGTCAATAAAAAATGGAACATTAGAATTAACAGGATTTATTAATATCCCGTCCTTGGTTATAAATGGCGGTGGTGGAATAGGTGGTGGATGGCCCATCCCTCAAACAGGAGCACTATGGTTAAATAGCCCCGATGTAACGATTCAGGCAACAAACACAACCGATACAGGAGACAACGGAAGACAGATATATGTTTTCGGCTTGTTGAGGATCACCAATGGTACCTTTAACTTGGGATATTCAAGAGGTCTTTTGGGTGGAGGCGCGGGCCTTTTTGTGATGGAAGGAGGTCTGTTAAACGCATGGCAGCTCCGTACAACATACCTCGGAAATAACAACCGTTTCGCATACATTCAGCGTGGAGGTGTGGTAAATATTGGTACTGCAGGTACTGCAGGCCCTACAGTTGACACCTACCCAAGATTTGCCTTACCATATAATGAATGTACTTTTGAAATGTCTGGTGGTACAATCAACGTTGCAAATCCAACAGCAACTGGAACTTCTGTGAATGACGGGATTTTAATATTTGCAGCCAGTTCCAATATTAGCGTCTCAGGCGGTACAGTCAATGCTATATTGCCAGCATCTAACATTAATTTTAATGTGTGTACTACCGCACCTTTCTATAACTTCAATATAAGTAAAGCAGGAGCTGCAGGAGGTTCTGCACTTAGATTAGATGCAATAACTTTCAATGATAATACAACGTATACAAGAGCCGCTCAGCCATTGGTTATCTTAAATAATCTTACACTTTTAACGGGCAATAACCCTACTCTAAACTGTAATAATAATAACCTCACCGTAGGAGGAAACTTTGATGTTCAAACGGGAACAACACATACATCAGGAACAAATACGCTTACGTTCAACGGAACTGGTCCTCAAAACTGGATTAACAATGGAACTACAAATGCCTTGAACAATGTGGTTGTAAATAAAACGGACATCCTTCAGTTATCAGGTTCAAGCGCCTTTCCTAACATTGCAGGTTTAACCTTAACACAAGGCACGTTAGATGACGGAGGTAAAGCTTTGAACGTTACATCGACTTTAAGTAATAGTGCCATTCATACAGGAACTGGATCAATTACAGCAACGGGGCCGACCACTATTTCAGGTGTCAATGGTACTTTTGGTAATTTAAATATCTCAACAAATAGCACGGTAACAGTATCAGGTAATCAAACAGTAACGGGTGTGCTCAGATTACTTAATACTAATTCATCTTTAGACATAGGATCAAACACGTTTACCGTATTGGGCAATATCTATTCGGATGCAACTACCGGTGTTGCTTTCTCTGCCACGAAGAGAATTTTAACGAATGGCTTTAGAAATGATGGCGGACTTACAAGAAAGGGATCCGCTGGAAACTTACTTTTCCCTGTTGGAACCGCCACTGCACCTTACTCTCCCATTACAATCAATGTAACCGCATCAACGCATGGTAATATTACAGTTCGTCCGGTAGAAATTGCGCATCCAAATGCCAACCCTGTTGGCCAGGAACTTAAATATTACTGGCGCGTAACAAGTACAGGGTATGCTGGCATTACCGCTGTTTCTCATAATAACTATACGTTTGGAAATACGGCGCTGTTGGCGGGTACGCTTACTGCATATAAACCAGCTAGGTATAATCAATCAAATTTTACTTGGTATGTTGGTTCTACCTATAATGCAACCGGAACTACCGCTATTCCTAATTTTAGCTTTGGAGCAACAATTGATGGTGAGTATACTGCTGGTAACATAACACCTGGCCTAATCTCTGTATATTATTCACGCCAATCTGGTAATTGGAACAGCAATACTACCTGGAGCTTTGCACCTTGTACTGCTTCTGGTACTTGTGGTACTGCAGTGCCTGCAGGGTCTTTTCCTTGTCCTACGTGTCCTGTAGTAATTGGCGATGACAATAACAGTCACATTGTGACAATAGAAGCAAATAACAGGAGCAGTGGCAGTTTAATGATCCACATGAATTCAACTTTAGATTGTAGTACGTTTACCGGATTAAATTTTGGAGTAAACAACGGAGAGGCTGTTGCAGGACGTGGAACGCTTCGAATTGCTTCTAATATATTTCCAGCTGGCGACTTCTCTAACTTTATCGGAAGCGCAGGGGGAACCGTCGAATGGTATGGAGCAACCCGTACAATCGTTACAACAGGTGCTGCCCCACAAAGCATAAGCTTAAATACATATTATAATTTGATCATAAATCCCAATGCAGGGCAAACCATCACACTTCCTCCTACTGATTTAACAATTTATAATAACTTGGTTAAAAGCGGCACAGGTACAGTAACAACCAATAATGGAGCCGCACGGAAAATTACGATACAGAAAGATTTTACAATTAAGGCTGGGTCATTTACCACCGCTTCCGGAAATTCAACTAACTTCACCATAGCAGGTAATACAACGATTGACAATGGTGCTACCTTTGCGCCTTCTAACAATACTGCAACTACACATACCATTACCACAGAGGGTAGTATAATCAATAACGGCACATTGACATTAAGAAACGGTACGCATGTCAGCAACCTGATTTTCACCGGAACCGCAGACGCGGCCTTTACAGGAACAAATGTATTGGCAAGTACTACGTTAAATTTGATTACCTTGGACAAAGGAACATCACAAACTCCTAAACTTACTTTCAATGTAGCGGGTGCTGTTGCTTCCTTAGCCACGGGTTGGTTAACCTTGCTGGACGGAAATTTTATATTTGATAAAGCATCTCCTGTTTTTACTCTTCAGACCGCAGCAGCAACTTACTCCATTCCTTCAACCGCAAAGCTAACAGTTAACAGTGGAACACTTCAGATCATAGGTCCTGCAGTAGGAAATGCAGGAGATCTATTGTTAGCAGGTACCCTGGAAGTGCTTGGAGGTGATGTAATCATAGGAGGAAGTGCAAACAACTTTCACAATGACATAGAATATGCCTCTGCAGGTACTCCTACCATACTTGTAACTGGTGGATCCCTTTACGTAAATGGAACGATTCGTAGACCTTTAACAACGCTCTCCGGGTCATTGGTATATAATCAATCAGGAGGACAAGTAACAGTCGGCGGGCGAAACGCTTCAGCACAAAATTCACGCGGCGTATTTGAAATAGAAAACAATGCAGGAAGTAGCTTCTCACTTACAGGAAGCGGTGTTTTAACAATTAATCGTTCTGCAGCAACGCCAACCGTCCCATCGGCATATGCAGACATTTATATTAATCCGGAAACCAGTTCTGTTTCTCCAACTGGTACAATTGCTATTGGCTTGGCCACAGGTTTAGTAACTTCACCTTTAAGTATCAATATCGTTCCGCCCATTGGTAACTTTACCATAGTAGGAAACACTGCCGATCAGCGGGTAGATATGCGATCAAGTAACCTTTATACCACAGGTACTTTGTCAATTAATGCAAAGACTACATTACTTACTAATTCCTTAGATGTGACCATTGGTGGAGACTTAACAATCGACGGCACTTACAATGGATCCGGGAATACAACAACTTTCAATGGATCTTCGTTACAATTGGCAAAGCTTTCAGCAACTAGTACTTTTCAAAATATCACTATCAACAAGCCTTCAAATATAGTGACCTTATCAGGCGTGTCTCCTGTAATCAATAATCTAAATATTCTTAGTGGGACTCTAGATGTTGCCAACTTAGGTTTAACAGTACAGGGAAACATAACGAATAATAGTTATCAAATTGGGGTTGGCGCAATAGTAATGTCAGGAAGTACTACTGTTCAAGACATTACTAGTAATAACGGCTCGTTTACAAATCTCACTATCGCTGGAAACGCATCTTTAAAAGATGTACGGTTATCAGGAAACTTAACCATTGAAGGAGAATTAACTTTTTCAACAGACAATCGGTATCTGACAATTGGCTCAAATTTGCTATCATTTGGTGTTAATGGTTCGGTTTCAAGTGCAAGTGCACTAAGACTCATCAGAACAAATGGAGCAGCAAGCGATTTGGGTGTTCAAAAATATTGGAGCCTAGGTCCTGGTACATTTACTTATCACTTGGGCGTTGGTAGTGGTACCTCTATCTTTTATACTCCCGTAAGCTTAACATTAAATGTTTCGTCTGCTGGGACCTTAACTGTCATTCCGGTTAATCAAAGACATCCTACATCAAATTTAGGTAGCAATGAGCAAATTCTGAATTATTACTGGATCGTATCCAGAGGAAGCAATCTAACATATTCAAATACAGGAAACCATTCATATAGATGTCCGAGCGGCTTAATAACAGGTCTTGGAGGCACGTTGATAGCAGGTTATCTTGATCTAAGCGATCCAAGCGGATGGATAACTTCTTCTCATGGTGGCATTGCAACTACATCCTCAACAACCGCAGCTATGGTTTACACTAACCTGCTTGATACCAATTTGCCAATACCTGATAACGTATACCACTATACCATTGGAACTGTAAATACCCTTCCGAATCCTATATTGCCTATTTTTAGCCGTCTCGATAATAGCAGTGTTGCAGATACCAACGTTGGAGGAAACTGGAACAATGCTTCAAGCTGGACTACCGCTTCTAATGGCCACGGCGCTTCGCTATCTGGAGTCCCTCCGTTAGGAATTCCTGTAGTAATATTGCCGAATTCAAGAATTAATATGAATGTTAATGCTAGATCAGCAATTACTTCCAAAATTGATGGACTTCTCGTGTTAGGGACAACATCGCAGCATAATTTAGGTAAAATTACAGGAACGGGAACTTTAAGAGCAAGTACAAATACTTTTCCAGCCGGAGACTATACTGATTTTGTTGCAGCTTCCGGTGGCACAATTGAATACGTAGCTCCTGTAACCATGAATAACCGTAGTACTTATAATAACGTAAGTTTCATTGGAACTGGTGCTGTTGCCATGACCAATACCGATCTTACTTTAAATGGTTCACTTAATATTGCTTCCGGCGTTACAGTTTCTAATACAAACAACAGGAACATCACAATTTCTCGTAACTGGACAAATAACGGAACGTACATAGCAGGTACGGGTACAGTTACATTCGCTGGTACTGTTGATCAATCAATGTCAGGTGCTACAGGCTTATATAATTTATCTGTGAACAAGCCCTCAGGAAATGTCGTGCTTGATGGAGTAGGTTCAACTTCTGTAGCCAATAACCTTACGTTAACGAAAGGTCACGTCATATCTTCTGCAAATAATAAGATTACCCTGGGGAGTTCTTCAACAATTACGGGAGGCTCCGCAACAAGTTTTATTTCAGGGCCTGTAACCAAAGGTATGAACGCCCTTACTTCACAAACATATCCGCTGGGTAGTGTTACAGCCAATTATTATCGCCCGGCGTCAATCAGCAACACCTCTGCACCAGACACATGGACATTGGAGTACTTTCCTGTCACTCCAAAATCTGGGGGGTATGACAACCTGAGCATGAATACAAGTAACATTCTTACGGTGAGTGACTATGAATACTGGATCATTGAAAGAATAGGTACCACTACTGGAGGAGTTACATTAACATACAACACGGGTAGTTATAAAGCTCCAAGCGTTGGAGTGGTCTCTGATCTTCGCGTTGCTAGATGGGATGGTACCAGGTGGGATCTTCCTCCAGGAGGAGGAGTGTCATCCCAATCAGGCACCAACATCACAGGGACAGTATCAATTACGAATGTAACTAACTTCAGTCCTTTTACGCTGGCGTCAACAACAATGCCATCTCCCCTACCTGTTACATGGTTATCATTTACAGGGAAAAGGAACGATTATTCCATCGAGTTGAAGTGGCAAACATCACAGGAAACCAATAGCGAAAAGTTTGAAATAGAACGTTCTTCTGATGGTACCGCATTCATGAAAGTAGGTGAAAAATCTGCGGCAGGCTTTAGCCGCACTGCGTCATCATACTCCTTTGATGATTCGCATACATTCCCTAATCAACGCTACTATTACAGGTTAAAACAATTAGATTTTGACGGCAAGAGTACGTACAGTGAAGTTATAGTCATCAACAGCTTAAATATTCAAACAAAAAATAGCTGGCGTGTTTATCCCAATCCTGTAAGCATTAATACTGTATTTACCTTAATGCCTACCGAAGATAAATTTCTCGATAAAATTGAGGTGTCAATTATTTCAGTGAATCAAACTACAATCCATACTGCGGTTGGGACTATTGAGAAAGTCAATAAAGAGATGGAAGCAGTAAGAGAAAAGCTCCCCGCGGGTATATATATATTGATTATAGCAGAAGGCAATAGAAAAGATATCGTTAAAATATGTATTCAATAGGTAAAAGAAACATGAGTGAAAGAGTTTTAAAGAGAGTAATACAGAAGGAATAGGTCGAGTTGGTATCTACGAAAAGAAACACACAGCAGATCAACAATCGCCATTTGAGCGCTCTCAGGCGCAGCTATAGTTCAAAGTATAGTTGCGCCTTAATTTTTTATCTAATAGAAAAAGTAATATTAAGTTGTATTGACCTTCATCAGATAGCAAGTCTTGAACAATACTTATTTGACCTTCTCGTAAATTCTAATACTAAGAAAAGTTGTTAAAATAAGATAACGTAGAAGTAATCTCCTCTTCAATATTATTCCTGAGTTGAAAACCAGTTTGTAACAATTTATCAATACTAATAGTCAGCGAATCCTTAGTGGTGGTTGCAGGCAATTCTTTGCGCTCAAGCAGAACCTCCTTTTGAAGAACCTTTTCAGCTACAGCTTTTACCTTTAATGCCATATCGCAAACACTGATTGAATATCCGGCACCAAGATTATATATAATACTCTTAGTGGGTTCATGCGTGATGTTTATGAGATGGTCCACGCCAGTACATACATCGTGAAGGCATACAAAATCGCGAAGCTGTAAACCATCACTCAACAAAATCATCTTCCCATTATTCGCAGCAGAACGACAAAGATCATTAACAAGTAATGTCCAGCGATCTGCCGTAGGAAAAGCAGGCCCACCAAAAGAATTTGTAAGGCGAATGATGATGTTCTCCATTTCCTTCTCCCTTGCATAAGCAACGACATAATCCTCAGCACAACGGTGTGTTATAGCGTACGGATGTACCGGAACCGCCAAAGATTCTTCATTGTAAAAACCTTGCAACGGTTTACCGTAAACATGGGCTGTTGAGAAATAAATAAATCTTTTTACCCCTTGGAGATAAGCTGCATCAAGCCATTGTAATGTGTGGCTTATGTTCACTTCAATAGCGTGATAAGGCTGCTTAACACAATCTATTTCATTGAGTGCCGCCAGGTGAATAAAAATATCGGCACCTGCGAGACCAGAGGATGAATGAAGAACCTCATCCGGATGTAAAACTGTAATTTGCGGAGGAAAATTAACGCCTTCTAACGTACTTGCTTTGCGTGATAGCGCTAAAACTTCATGGCCTTTTCCAGCGAAGTACTGCGCTAACCTTCCCCCTACATACCCAAGGCCACCTGATATAACTATCTTCATTGCCATTGATATTTAATATGATCATTAATCAATGGCAGATTAATAGATTCTTCAGGGTCATGGGGAATACTGGCAATGTTAAGCAGAATATTTTCGTCTGCGCCTTTACCATAAAAAGCCATCCATATTCCAGGCGGAACGGTTAGTCTGCAGTAATTTTTCCTTGACAAACTAATTTCAAAGAATTTCGCATACGTACCGCTTCCTTCTCTGTCATCAAATAAAATGAACCCAATTTCTCCTACTGGTACCACAAGGTTAAGAGTCATCCTTGTGTGCTTCTTCCATCCTTTTCGCTTATCCTTGTGCACGATCGAGAAATAAGCTTCCCCAAAGGAAACAAAAGCATCCTCAGAAGCTTTTAAGCCATGCAATACGTCCCCGTTTTCATTCGGTATTATCTTAATTGGTGATATCAAAACACCATCCATTCGTGATGTTATTGTATCCATGCCAGGTTCCTTTTTTCAGCTAATGAAATATATGTAGCAATTTGTCTTTGCGTGTACCCTGTCATGTCCTGGTTACCATGGTAATATTCCCAGTACCAGGATGAAGTGAAGGACATCATCTGATCAAAGTCCAATACGGGCCGCCACTGAAGATGAAAATTAGCCTTTTCACATGAAAGTTTCAGTAATCCCGCTTCATGAAAAGTACCCGTCTCAACCTTCACCCATTCCTTACTTGTAGATAGTTTCCAGTTCAACGCAATCGCATCCAGTACTTCTTTTACTGAAAAAACCTGGTCGGAAGGCGGTCCAAAATTAAATGCTTCTCCGTTAAGCTTTTCAGACTCTGCTAGGTGTTGTCCTACTGAAAGATAGCCACTAATGGGTTCCAGTACATGCTGCCATGGTCTTGTAGATGCCGGATGCCGGATCACCACGGGCTCTTCTTTGGTCCATGCACGTATACAATCAGGAACAAGTCTTTTCTCTGCCCAGTCCCCTCCTCCTATTACATTCCCTGCGCGCACGGATACCATTCTCAAGTTCGATTTATGCTTGATAAAAGAATGGAAGTATGAATAGATCAAGACCTCTGCGGCGGCCTTGGAAGCACTGTAAATATCTTTTCCTCCTAGTCTGTCAACCTCGCGGTATCCATAAAGCCATTCAACATTCTCATAACATTTGTCACTGGTAATCATCACCAGAACACAATTCTTTGATAAGTTTCTGGCAGCATCCAACACATGCACCGTGCCCATTGTATTAGTAGCAATTGTTCCAACAGGGTCAGAATAGGATGTGCCTACGATAGGTTGTGCCGCCAGGTGAAAGATAAAATCGGGCTGTATTTGAAGTATACAATCTGAAAGGGGCTTTGCATCCCTGACATCAATAAAGTGATGCTCTATCAAATCGCCTAATGCCAGAACATTGAACATTGCAGGTTCGGTAGGTACAGCATTTGAAATACCAAACACTTGCGCCCCTAATTCCTTAAGCCACAAACTTATCCACGAGCCTTTGAAACCTGTATTACCTGTAACCAGTACACGCTTCCCCTTGTATATATTATTAAACATAAAGATCAAATGTGATTACCATACCTTCCATTTGGCATCTCCCTTATCCCACAACAGGTTCAACTCATTTTTATCCCGCAGGGTGTCCATAGGCCGCCAAAATCCTGAGTGCTTATAAGCCATCATCTGTCCCTCTTTTGCTAAACGTTCTAAAGGTTCATGCTCAAAGATGGTAGAGTCTCCGGCTATGTAATCAAAAATCTCTGGCTGACAAACAAAAAAGCCTCCGTTAATCCATGAACCATCCCCTTTCGGCTTTTCCATAAAGGACTTAACCTCACTGTCATCTGATATATTTAATGCGCCAAATCTGCCCGAGGGTTGCACAGCAGTAACAGTAATAAGTTTCTTATGTTGTCGATGAAAACTGACAAGAGCTGGAATGTCAACAGCGCCTACCCCATCTCCGTATGTTAACATAAACGGCTTCCCTTCTGTATACTTTTGTATTCTTTTTACACGGCCTCCTGTCATTGTCTCCAGACCAGTCTCAATAAGTGTAACTTTCCATGGCTCAGCCTGTGAATTATGAATCTCTTTAGTATTGGTAGCGAGGTCAATAGTTATATCAGAAAGGTGTCGATAGTAGTTCGCAAAGTATTCCTTGATAATGTATCCCTTATAGCCAAGACAAACGATGAACTCATTGTATCCATAACTAGAATAAATTTTCATGATATGCCATAAAATGGGCTTACCCCCGATTTCAATCATTGGCTTAGGTTTGATCTCCGTCTCTTCACTTAAACGTGTGCCAAACCCACCCGCAAGAATCACTACTTTCATATTAAATTTATTAATTCCGCTATTCTGATTGCCCCTTCTATATCATAGAAGACAGCAATCCTGATCGTGCCGCTCACGAACATATTTCAGGGGTTTAAAAAGCAAAAAAAAATCAATACAAAACTACGTCAAAAAATCTCCCCCTGTTATTCAAGTAGTTAAAAATATAAGAATCTGGATCCAACTTAAAAGCAGAGGGGATCGGTGACGGTCCTCTCTTTTTTTAGGAGGCTGTTATCCATTACTATGTGCCTTTCCTAAAACTAATTTAAAGTAGAAATGCCATCTCACGATGGCATTTCTACTTCACTTATTCTAAAACATGCAACTTTAAACATTAAACAAATCCAGAACTTAGAATTTAAATTATTCATGATAGTTCAACACCCTGAATCCACCCTGCTTTAAGTGTGTCTCTCTTCTCATTAACTCAACATCTGAATCCACCATCTCACGTAGAAGGGCATTAACATCATACTTCGGTTTCCATCCTAATATTTTGTTCGACTTGGTAGGATCTCCAAGGAGAAGATCAACTTCAGTAGGTCGGAAATAACGTGGGTCAATTGCAACTATCTCATCTCCGGGCTTTAACGTACATTCCTCAATCACTGGTTTTACAGAGTCAACAATCCCAACTTCGTCCACACCTTTTCCCTTAAACGTTAAAGTAATGCCTACATGTTCAAAAGCACGGACCATAAAATCTCTAACAGCAGTTGTTTCTCCTGTAGCAATCACATAATCATCTGCCTTGGGTTGTTGAAGTATTAGGTACATAGCCTCAATGTAATCACGGGCATGCCCCCAATCGCGTTTTGCATCAAGATTACCCATAAAAAGCTTCTGTTGTAATCCTAAAACAAGGCGAGCTACTGCGCGCGTTATCTTACGCGAAACAAATGTTTCACCACGCAATGGCGACTCGTGATTAAAAAGAATTCCATTGCATGCATACATATCATATGCTTCCCGATAGTTTACGGTGATCCAGTATCCATAAAGCTTTGCTACTGCATATGGCGATCTTGGATAGAAAGGAGTAGTTTCCTTTTGCGGGATCTCCTGAACTTTACCATACAATTCAGACGTAGACGCCTGGTATATTCTTGTCTTATTGCTTAACCCTAACAGTCTTACTGCTTCCAAAATACGAAGTGTACCAATAGCATCTGTATTTGCAACGTATTCGGGCATATCGAAACTTACACGCACATGGCTCATTGCCCCGAGGTTATAAATTTCATCCGGTTGAATTTCCTGAATCAGACGAATCAGGTTAGTCGAGTCAGTTAAATCACCATAGTGCAATTTCATTCTTGCACCTTTCTCATGTGGATCTTGGTAGATATGATCGATACGGTCGGTATTAAAAAGAGAGGAACGTCTCTTCAGGCCATGTACTTCATAACCTTTCGCCAGAAGAAACTCAGCCAGGTATGCTCCGTCCTGACCCGTTATACCGGTAATAAACGCCTTTTTCATGTCTAATTTTTCTAGTGGTACTGCTTATATAATATTAATTAACGTATTGCTGTATATACATTTTCTTTATTCAAAAAATCCGCATATGTTTTTTTGAGCCCTTCATGAAGACTTGTTTTATGGTTGAATCCTAATGAATGTAATCTGGAAGAGTCCATTAACTTACGAGGCGTCCCATCAGGTTTGGTACTGTCAAAAGTTATTTTTCCTTCAAATCCCGTTGTGTCTTTAATAAGCCTGGCAAGTTCAAGTATTGAAACTTCTTCGCCTGTACCAACATTGATTAACTGAGGATCTTCATATTGTTGCATAAGGAAAAAGCAGGCTTCAGCGAGATCATCTGAAAACATGAATTCACGAAGGGGCGTCCCCGATCCCCAAATTTGAACTTCTGATTTACCTTGTTCTTTAGCTTCATGGAACCGCCTTAACAAAGCAGGGAGAACATGAGAGTTTTCCGGGTGATAATTATCGCCATAACCATACATGTTGGTGGGCATAGCCGATATAAACCGACATCCATATTGTTTGTAATAAGCCTGGCATAGTTTAATACCTGCAATCTTTGCTATTGCGTAAGCTTCATTTGTAGGCTCAAGATAACCGGACAATAAACTGTCCTCTCGAATGGGTTGGGCTGCAAGCTTGGGATAAATGCAAGACGACCCCAAAAAAAGAAGTTTCTTAACTTTATGAACATAAGCCGCGTGTATAATATTGGCTTCAATCATAAGATTTTCATAAAGAAAATCCGCTGGGTACGTATTATTTGCATGTATACCCCCTACTTTAGCCGCCGCCAGAAATACATATTCGGGTTTTTCGGTTTCAAAAAAATAGCTAACAGCTTGGCTATTCCGTAAATCCAACTCACTACTGGTCGCGTATACACAATTATTAAAACCTTCTTTTTGAAGATGTCTCAGAATTGCAGAACCAACCATACCACGATGGCCGGCTACATAGATTTTTGATGATTTGTCCATTCAAATTAGTCCAATCAAGGTTGGATAAAGTGCAAATATAAACTATTTCTATACTAGAATAAGGTAATCCCCTGGGTTAACCTTACCTGCGGTCTCAATGATTATTCTTACTACTTTAAAAATTCAAAACTTGTAAAAAACGATGAGATAATTGTAATTTCACCCGCCGTTTTAACCATCCGCAACTTTAATTAAATGAAGAATTTTGCTTTAATAGGGGCTGCAGGCTTCATCGCTCCACGTCACCTGAAGGCCATCAAAGAAACAGGCAACAACCTTGTAGCTGCTATAGACAAACATGATAACGTCGGAATACTCGATTCCTATTTTCCCAATGCAGACTTCTTTATTGAATTCGAGAGGTTTGACCGGCATTTGGATAAGATAAAACGCAAAGGAGCCAACGTAGATTATATCTCTATCTGTTCGCCTAACTATCTGCACGACTCCCACATTCGTTATGCACTTCGCTATGGTGCTGACGCCATTTGTGAAAAACCACTGGTTCTGAATCCATGGAATATCGATGCTTTACAGGAGTTGGAATCTGAGACAGGAAAAAAGATTAATACAATCCTGCAGCTTAGACTTCACCCTTCGATTATTGCCCTGAGAGAGAAAATTAAAAACGGACCTAAAGATAAAATCTATGACGTCGACCTTCAATACATGACGTCAAGAGGTAACTGGTATCACATTAGCTGGAAAGGTGATTTGTCTAAATCAGGCGGCATAGCTACCAACATAGGTATACACTTCTTCGACATGCTCATGTGGATCTTTGGTAAAGTGCAAGACGTTACGCTTTCCTCCATCTCGTCGGAGCATGCATCAGGTATTCTTCATCTCGAACATGCTAAAGTAACTTGGTTCCTCAGTATCAATTATGATCATATCCCGCAAGAAGTAAGAGACAAGGGGAAACGAACTTACAGGACACTGAAGCTTGAAGGTGAAGAAATAGAATTTAGCGAAGGATTTACAGACCTGCATACGAAAAGTTATGAAGAAATCCTGAAAGGAAATGGTTTTGGTCTCGTAGACGCTAAGCCTTCTATTGACATAGTCTACAAGATTAGAAAACTCGCAAAGGGAAACGTTTAGTAAAGCGCGCACCTGTATATTGTTCGCCTACTAAGCTAACAATATAAAAGGTGCATCTCCCATTACTGATATTGCCGCACAAACCGAATAAGTATGGCTAATTCTATAGGTTGATTTTCTTATACCAGGCATAAACGCTTCTTAACCCTTCTTCAAAAAAGACTTTTGGTTCATACCCTAAATGTTTTTTTATTTTAGTGATGTCCGCTTTAGAATGCTTCACATCCCCTGCTCGTTCTGGCCCATAAATAGCGTTGATATTCTTTCCTGATACGTGCTGGAGAATATTAACCATTTCGTTTAAAGTTGTTTGTTCGCCACAGGCAACGTTGTAAACCTGATTTAACGCTCCACTATTATCTGTAAATAAAGCCAGCATATTAGCATGCACCGCATTGTCCACATAAGTGAAATCACGACTATGCATTCCATCTCCGTTAATGGTTGGCTGCTCTCCTTCCAGAAACGCCTTACAAAACAATGGTATCACTGCTGCATAGGGGTTATCCGGGCTCTGCTTTGGTCCAAACACATTAAAGTACCTTAACCCTACATAGTTCAATCCATAGGTCTTTTTAAAGACATCTGCATAAAGCTCCATGGCATATTTGGTAATGGCATATGGACTTAATGGACGTCCGATTCTATCTTCAACTTTAGGTAATTCTTTGCTGTCTCCGTAAGTACTTGAAGAACATGCAAGAACTATCCTTTCTATCTTATTTTGAACAGCAGCATGCATGACATTGACCGTTCCATCAATGTTAACTTTAGTACTTCTCATGGGATCTTTAATAGAACGCGGAACTGAACCCAGGGCTGCTTGATGAGATATTAAATGAAAGCCTTCAGTGTGCTTAAGCATCGCATCATAATCGCAGATGTCTGCTTCTACAAAATCAAATTTAGGACGTGATAGAAACTCTTCTACGTTTGATCTGTATCCATTTGAGAAATCATCAATTACCCGAACTTTTTCTACACGTGGATCTGCTAATAATGCCGCTGTAAGATTGGAACCGATGAATCCAGCGCCCCCGGTTATAATAACTCGTTTTCCTTCCATACTTGTATAAACTACAAATCTAATGATTGCACCTGGTTATGGAAACTCAGAAAGAAATTACTGAACTAGAAAATATGG
Source organism: Chryseosolibacter indicum (assembly GCF_018598585.1). Classification (GTDB taxonomy): domain Bacteria; phylum Bacteroidota; class Bacteroidia; order Cytophagales; family Cyclobacteriaceae; genus Chryseosolibacter; species Chryseosolibacter indicus. The sequence goes on along the minus strand of NZ_JAHESD010000041.1, from coordinate 15,769 downwards.
ATTAAGAAGATCTGGCTTATTATAGATTAGCTCTGAACCTTGATCAATATGTAGCACTTGAAGTCCGATTTCATTTATAATGACGTGTGGTGCCGCTGTGTCCCATTCCATAGTAGGTGCATATCTGGGATAAACATCAGCTTCGCCCTCTGCCAACATCATAAACTTCAAGCTACTTCCCTTCGAAACAAGAATTGGCTCCCTCAATTTACCGATAAATGCTTCCGTTTCTGTATTCATATGTGAGCGAGATGCAACTACCCTTATTCCGGGCTTGTTAAAGTCAACCGTGCTTCGAACTGGCAATTTACTTATTGCTCCTTTTCTCTTTATCCATGCCCCTCCTCCGGCAAAAGCACTATAAACTGCCCCTGTAACAGGGATAGCTACTACACCGAGCACAGCTTTAGTCCTGTGTATAAGCGCAATGTTAACTGTAAACTCGCCATTCCTTTTTATAAACTCCTTGGTTCCGTCAAGCGGATCTACCATCCAGAAGTACTCCCAGTTCTTGCGTTCTTCATACTGTATATTTTTTCCTTCTTCACTTAGAATTGGCAAACCCCGCTTAGCAAGAATCGAAGTGATTTTAAGATGTGCCCGCTTATCAGCAAGGGTAAGCGGAGAGTTGTCTTGCTTTGCTTCCGCTCCAAAATCAGCAGAATGATAAACATCAAGAATTTCGACACATGCAGCTTCTGCCGCATCAATGGCGATATCAAGTAACCTTTTTAAATCCAACCTTAAACTTTAAAACTTTAAACTGTAACCTTAAACATGTAACCATTACACGATCATCCCTGCTGCAACAGTCTCATTTGTTCCTTCATCTACAAGAATAACACTACCAGTTATTCTGTTCTTTCTATAACTATCTATAAATAGCGGTTGTGCCGTTCTTATCTTTACCCGTGCAATATCATTCATCACCAATTGCTGTACCTCCTCAACACGATGCAATGTGTTAATATCCAGCTTATATTGAATTTCCTTCAACACGCACTTTACCTCCCGGGTGGTATGTCTCACAAACAGTTTTGTATTAAGGTTTACTGGTCGCTGATTCATCCAGCACAACATAATGTCTACATCCTGCTCTGTTTGGGGGTGATTGTTAGGCTTAGCAATGATATCACCTCTGCTAATGTCGATCTCATCTTCGAGGGTAATTGTAACGGACATCGGTGCAAACGCCTCTTCTATTTGTTCATCGCCAAATCGTATATTTTTAATTTTTGAATTAAACCCTGAAGGAAGCACTAGAACATCATCACCGGGTCTGAAAATCCCCCCTGCAATCCTACCTGCATATCCACGAAAATCATGGTACTCTTTAGAGTGTGGTCTGATAACATATTGAACAGGGAACCTGCTGTCAATATGATTGTAATCGCTTTCGATATGAACCGTCTCAAGCATATGCATGAGGGTGGCTCCCTGGTACCAATTCATATTTTCAGAACGGTTAACAACATTATCCCCTGCTAATGCACTGATAGGTACAAATTGAATATCGGATATTTCAAGCTTGGATGAAAATGCCTTATAATCTTCAACGATCTTGTCAAATACAGCTTCATCATAGTTAACCAGATCCATCTTGTTAACACAAACTATAATATGAGGAATCTTCAGGAGCGATGCAATGAACGAATGCCTGAAAGTTTGCTCTACAAGTCCTTTGCGTGCATCAATTAAAATCAATGCAAGATTAGCCGTGGAAGCTCCCGTAACCATATTCCTGGTGTACTGAATATGTCCCGGTGTATCTGCAATGATGAATTTTCTTTTTGGAGTAGCAAAGTAACGATAGGCCACGTCAATTGTAATGCCTTGTTCACGTTCTGACTTTAGTCCGTCTGTTAACAAAGACAAGTCAACATAATCAAAACCCTTCTTTGCACTCGAAGCCTCTACTGCCTCCAGCTGATCTTCAAATATTGATTTACTGTCGTATAATAATCTGCCAATCAATGTACTTTTTCCATCATCTACACTTCCTGCAGTAGTAAAACGTAGTAACTGGTTATTTAAATAATTCATACCGTGTAGTCTTTAATATCATCATCTTCAGTTACCTGTTGCCAGTTCCCTGTTGCCGGTTTTTTCTTTCTATTTACTTCAAAATTAGTCTCAACCCATTGACAAAACTTATTAATCTTCCTGCTAAGATTATCGTATTCAAGTCTTACTTGCTCTGTGTTGGCTGAATCTGTTGAAGATCCTGTTGCAATCAAAAATCAAGATGAACAATAGTTTCATCACACTCAGCTTGCGCGTAAGTAAGATACCGGATAAAATCGGCCTTGTATCTTTTTCTTGCATAACCTTCAACAACCATTGCAGTGACAGCTTTCGAAGACCTACGTACCTGACTTCCTTCTTCGTATAATTCAAATTTGGAAAGTTTTAACGATAAGGTATGAACTTCAACAGCAAGCCTTTTCGATTCTTTATAAATATCAAGATCCCTATAACTTTTCATTACTGAAATCTATACTTTGACACCTTACAGGCAACTAGCTAACTTGGCACCTGGCAACTTAAACTAAAAATACCCTGCCTTTTTCCGGTCTTCCATAGATGTTTCAGACCTTTTATCATCCGCCCGTGTACCTCGTTCTGTCTTTCTTGAAGAAGCTACTTCAGCAATGATCTTCTCAAGCGAGTCAGCATCTGATTCTACAGCTCCCGTAATCGGCATATCGCCGCACGTTCTAAATCTTACAACCTTTCTTGCAGGCACTTCTCCTGGCTTTAGTTTTAACCATGGAGAGGTTGAAAGTATCGCGCCATCTCTGATAATCACTTCCCGCTCGTGCGCAAAGTATAGTTTGGGAATAGGTATGTTCTCCGAATAGATGTACTGCCACACGTCCATCTCAGTCCAGTTAGAAATTGGAAACACACGGAAATGCTCTCCTATATGTTTACGTCCATTAAAAAGATTCCATAATTCAGGGCGCTGATTCTTTGGGTCCCATTGCCCAAATTCATCACGGTGAGAGAAGAAGCGTTCTTTAGCCCTCGCTTTTTCTTCGTCTCTTCTCGCTCCTCCCATAGCAGCATCAAACTTGTATTTTTCTATTGTATCGAGAAGGGTCACGGTCTGCAGTGCATTTCTACTCGCATTCCACCCTGTTTCTTCCTTTGCCCGCCCGGTATCAATGCTTTCCTGAACCGATCCTACAATGAGCTTAACGCCCAATTCATTAACAAGCCAGTCTCTGTACTCAATGGTTTCAGGGAAATTATGTCCCGTATCAATATGTACCAATGGGAAGGGGATTTTAGCGGGATGGAACGCCTTACGGGATAAGTACGCAAGTACAATCGAATCCTTCCCTCCTGAAAAAAGAAGCGCAGGATTCTCAAATTGTGCTACAACTTCACGAATAACAAAAACTGCTTCTGCTTCTAGTTCTTTTAGATGACTTAAATAATACTGGCTCATAATACTTTTTTCAGTACTTGACTACACAAATCAATTTATCTTTTTAATGTAACTCTGGGACCAACAATATCCAACAACATTTGAATTGACTCACCAACCGTCTTTTCATGCGTATGAAGAACCACATCCGGATGCTGCGGTATTTCATAGGGTGAATCTATTCCTGTAAAATTCTTAACTTCTCCTGAACGTGCTTTTTTATATAAGCCCTTCACATCACGCTGCTCACAAACTTCGATAGGGGCATTAACAAACACCTCAAGATAATTTTCTTCTCCTACAATTCGTCTTACCTGCTCCCGATCTGCTTCATAAGGAGATATAAATGCAGACAATACAATAATTCCGGCATCTAAAAACAGCTTGGAGACTTCTCCTATTCTTCTAATATTTTCTACTCGACCTTCTTCTGTAAAGTTGAGGTCCTTGTTAAGTCTTGATCGGATGTTGTCACCATCAAGCAGATATGTCTTAAAGCCTAAGTTATGCAACTGCGCCTCTAACTGTACCGCTAAGGTCGACTTTCCTGAACCTGACAGTCCTGTAAACCAGATGAGTGTTGCTTTTTGATTCAACAACACTTCGCGTTGGTGCTGACTTACTTTGGTTTGTATGGGATATATGTAATTAGACATCAAATAAGATTATAATAATAGGCTATGAACCCAATACAAATTGAAATATATAGAATTGTAAGCGGAGTGCCTACTCTTATAAAGTCCTTAAAAGAATACCCCCCTGGGCCATAGATCATAAGATTGGTCTGATAGCCAATGGGTGTCATAAAATCACCTGAAGCAGCATAAGCAATTGCTACAAAAAAAGGCGTGTATGACAGATGCAGTTGCTCCGCCATTGACATCGCAATAGGAAAAACAATAGATACGGCTGCTGCATTGGTAATAAGCGAAGTAAGAAGTATTGTTACAATGAATAACGAGGCTAATACTGCAACAGCACCAAGTTTTTCTACCGATCGGATGAGCACGTCTGCAATAAGATCTGCTGTACCTGATTTCTCAAGTGCTACTCCTACTGCCAGCGAACATACAAGAATCATCAGAAGACTTAAATCAAGCTCTTTACGAATCTCCGCAAGGTTCATCACTTTGAGAAACACGAACGCACTGAGAATGACGAGGCAAACATTAAAGAGCGGAAAGACCTCGACAATACCAAGAGCAAGCAATATAAAAGAACCCAAACCAAGATATTTAATAACAGCTGACTGTTCTTCTTTAATAGGCTTAGGCACCGAGAGCAGGAACAAGTCTTTCTCGAAGCCATTCTGCTTCTGATTTCCAGAAAGAAGAAGCAGAAAATCACCCCCTGCTAATTGTGTCTCTCCAACCTTTCCTGACACGCGTTTACCATCACGGTGTACGGCGATAATTGACGCATTAAAACGCTGGCGAAAGTTTGAATCTTTAATGCGTCTTCCTATTAATTCAGAATTCGCGGGTACTACTGCATCGGCAAAATTGAATTGCTCTTCTATGTTTTGATGCTCTTTAGATAACGAAAGGCCATTATCCTCCTTGATAAGCTTATAAATGGATTGTGTATCTCCTGAGAAGAACAGATTATCTCCTGCCTCCAATATCTCATCTGGAGAAACAGGTGAAATAATTCTCTCATTGCGGATGATTTCGACAAGAAACACATCCTGAAGATTTCGTAGACCTGCATCTTTAACAGACTTTCCTATTAATTTAGAGTCATCCGCTATTTCTGTCTCAACAATATACTCCTTTACGTTTTCACGCAGGATATCAATTTCATTGGTATTAGCGGGTAACAGCTTGTAGCCGATAAAATAAAGATACACCCAGCCGACTACGGTTACGACAATCCCCAAAAAGAAAAAATCTTTGAACTGTAACAGTGGCAGTTTGTACTCTCCTATCAATCCGTTCAGAACAAGGTTGGTCGAAGTTCCTATTACCGTTATCATCCCTCCTAAAATAGTTGCAAAAGAGAGGGGTATTAAAAACTTAGAGGCCGGATTGCCAGTTTTCTGCGCCCAGTCCTTTACGTAAGGAATCATAAATGCAACGATCGGCGTATTATTCAAAAAGGCAGACATTGAAGAGACCGTTACCATCATCCGCAACAGAAATGCCTTTGCACTAAGACGGGGATTAAATAGCTTAATAAAGAGGTCAGTCCCAAAAATAAGACGGATACCTGCCGTAACTAACACCAACAGGAAAATGATAATAATTTGAATGTTGGATAAGCCCTTTAGCGTTTCCGCTGGTGTAATAATACCACCAAGCAACAGCCCTACTGTTGAGATAAAGAAAGTAAGGGCAGGATTAAACACCTCCCGGTAAAGCGCTATTACCAGGAAGGCGACCACCACTAACACATACACCTGGGCAAAGGTTAAGTCCACTATTCCGCTAGATATTGCGGCAAATGTAATTAAAATCCTTAATCCCTAAAACCAATTAAATTATTGTGAATAGAAAGCTTAAACCCTAAATCAATTGGATTTAATAGGCTTTCGATAGCTCCCAATACTTTTTAATCATCCCCAAAAACTCCTCCATTTGGTGTAACGGTATCATATTAGGACCGTCACTTAACGCTTTCTCAGGAAATGGATGCGTTTCTATAAAAAAGCCATCAACTCCTGTTGCTGCTGCAGCTCTCGCTAAAAATGGCGCAAATTCCCGTTGTCCACCTGAGGAACCTCCTTTACCTCCTGGTTGCTGTACAGAATGAGTAACATCAAAAATTACGGGAGTAAACTGTCGCATAATAGGCAGTGATCTCATATCAACAACAAGCGTATGATAACCAAAACTTGCTCCCCGCTCTGTTAAAAAAACATTATTATTCCCTTCCGCTTTTACCTTATCAACGGCATATTTCATGTCCTCCGGAGCCATAAACTGACCTTTCTTAACTTTAACAGCTCTCCCGGTTTTAGCTGCCGCTTTTAGTAAATCAGTTTGGCGGCAAAGAAATGCCGGTATCTGAAGTACGTCCGCTACTTCAGCAACCTCAGCACATTGATGCGATTCATGAACATCAGTTACAACGGGAACACCTAACTCTTTTTTTACCCGCGATAAAATTTCAAGTCCTCCTTCTTTAGATGGTCCTCTGTAAGATCCTGATGAAGTACGGTTAGCCTTATCGAAAGAAGATTTAAATACATAATCAATTCCCAACTTGTCACAGATTGCCTTCACCTTACTTCCCGTCTCAATACAGATTTCATAACTTTCCGCGGCACATGGACCACTGAATAATACCATTCTTTCTCCGCCCAACTGTATCTTTTCTGTGACCTGAACTTTCTCTTTAAATTTGTCCATTTATCAATGTTTAACGTGCTGATGTAATTTTTACTTAAATAATATTAGTTCGTTACTTTAAAGGTATATCCTTCCCCTTTAACAATCTTCTCCAATATACCCTTAGATGCCAGAACAAGATCGCCCACTTCCCTTAATACACCTGAGCCTCCCTTTGCATAAGTAACAAGATCAACCTGTTCTTTTATGTAATCATAGGTATCTGCAGGGCAAACACTAAAGCCTGCCATCCTTAATACTGGTAAATCATTAATGTCATCCCCTATAAAAACAACTTCTTTTGTTTTTAACTTATAGTGCTTCATAAGCTTTTCAAAAGTAGAAGCTTTATCAATGATTCCCTGATGACAAAAATCAATTTTTAATTCAGCGCATCGCCTTGCAACAGCAGGTGAATCTCTGCCTGAAATGGCCCCGGTTATAATCCCTGCTTTCTTTAAGTAACTGATAATGAGACCATCCTTCACGTTAAAGCTCTTTATCTCCCTTCCTGAATCATCGTAATTGATTCTTCCATCTGTAAGCACACCATCTACATCAAAAAATATTGCTTTGATCAATGAGGCTTTCTTTACCTGGTCTTTAGAGTATCTTGGCAATGTTGTTTCCAATAATGTTGAACAAATTTATAGTAATATCGACCGAAAATTAAAGAAAAGGTTTTTACTTTATTAACTCAACCTTTCCTGAACCATGAAAGTTGTCAAGTTTTTAGTATCTGCTCTTATAACACTAGTTCTTGTTTATCTTTTTGATAACAGCTGGAATCTGAAAGGAATTCCCGTACCTGCAATAGGAAGGTTTCTTGACCCTTACCATGGATTTTGGCAAAATATTGAGTCGAGAGAATCCCGTCCCATTCAACAACTTAAAATTAAAGGACTGAAAGATAAGGTCACCGTTGCGTTCGACAGCCTGATGATCCCTCACATATCTGCTTCCAACGATACTGATCTTTACTTAACTCAAGGGTATATCACGGCTATGCATAGGCTTTGGCAGATGGAATTTCAAACACACGCCGCAGCCGGACGCGTATCTGAAATTATTGCTAGTGATGCTACGCTAGATTATGACAGGCGACAACGAAGGTATGGAATGGTGTATGGTGCAAAAAGAGCTTTGGAGGAAATGGAAAAAGATTCCATTCTTCGTAATGCTGTACTTGCATATACGGACGGCATCAACCGTTATATAGAAACCCTTACTTATGGTCAAATGCCACTTGAATACAAATTGCTCAATTATAGCCCTGAGGCATGGACTCCATTAAAGTGCGCACTTCTGCTAAAACATATGGCGCAGACGCTAAATATGGGCGATAAGGATATAGAGATGACAAATACTCTTAAGCTTTTCGGAAAAGAATATGTTGCACTTCTCTTCCCCGACAGAGAAGATGTGGGAGATCCCATCGTAGATAATCCCGGTGCCTGGAATTTTAAGCCTATTACCTTGGATACTATTCCTTTGGCTATTCCTCAGGATTACAATACCGTTAACAACAAGCCTGTTACTGACCCTACTATGGGTAGTAATAACTGGGCTGTTGCAGGAAGAAAAACCAAGACAGGGGCACCTCTACTTTGTAACGATCCTCATCTCCAATTAAATCTTCCTTCCATTTGGTATGTGGCACAATTAACCGCCCCGGGTATAAATGTAATGGGAGCTTCTCTTCCCGGTGCTCCCGGTATTGTTATTGGGTTCAACGATTCAATTGCATGGGGCGTAACAAATGCACAACGAGATCTTGTAGACTGGTTTAAGATTACTTACCAGGATAATCAAAGAGAAAAATATTTACTAGACAGCCAGTGGATCAATACAGAAAAGGTTATTGAAGAGATTAAGATAAAAGGAAAGGGTGTATACAAAGACACTGTTATATATACTCAATGGGGGCCTGTAACCTATGATGAAAGCTTCCATCCTGAAGATCAACTTAAGAATTATGCGTTCAGATGGGTAGCACATGATCCTTCAGAAGAGTTAAAAACATTTTATTTACTTAATCGCGCTAAGAGTCATGCAGATTACATGAAGGCTTTGAACTATTACTCATCACCAGGGCAAAATTTTATTTTCGCTTCTGTTTCAGGTGATATAGCTTTGAGAATTCAGGGCAAATTTCCTGTAAGAAGACCTCTTGAAGGAAAATTCGTCCTGGATGGAAGTAAAAGTGATAATGGATGGCAGGCTTTCATTCCTAATGAGCAGAACATAATGTATAAAAACCCGGCAAGGGGATTTGTAAGCTCAGCTAACCAATACCCGGTAGACAGTACGTATCCCTATTATATTACAGCTACAAGTTATGAAGCGTATCGCAACCGGCGCATCAATGAAGTGCTGAATAAACAAGAGCCCCTGGGTGTCGAAGACATGATGCGTTTGCAGAATGACAATTATAACCTTAAAGCTGCTGAGAGCTTGCCATACATGCTCGGCAATCTTGATTCTACTAAATTATCTCAGGACGAAAAGGTAGGATTTGACATCTTAAAAACATGGAATTTTACCAATAACAGAAATTCAATTGGTGCCTCCTATTATGAAGCCTGGTGGAATAACTTAATGCCAATGATTTGGGATGAATTAAAAACAGAGGAAGGACTTTCAAAACCTACTGCTTTTACCACTATTAAATTATTAAAGGAAAAACCAGACCTTATTTTTTTCGATATAAAGAATACTGACGAAAAAGAAACAGCGAAGGAGGTAATCAGAAAATCTTTTTCTTTAGCCATAGAAGATATAGCGGAATGGAAAAAAACTCATTCTGATACTGTGAGATGGGGCGAATATAAGGATTCATATATTGCTCACTTACTTCCTCCAATGAAGGCTTTATCGATACCTGTAAAAACCGGAGGAAACCGCGACATTGTAAATGCACATTCGAAAACACACGGTCCCTCTTGGCGTATGATAGTAAGTCTTGAACCTGGCAGTATAAAAGCCTGGGGTGTATATCCGGGTGGTCAGTCAGGAAATCCGGGAAGCAAATACTACAATAACCTTCTCAACTCATGGACTCAGGGTAAGTATTATAACTTACAATTTCTAAAAGATCAGAATTTCAAAGAAGATACAAATAAACTAGTTATCACAACCATTAACCCGCAATGATAAGATTCTTAATTCAGATTCTGTTTATAATGATCCTCGCTTCTGTGCTTGAACTTCTCTTACCATGGTGGAGTATTGCTTTCGCTTCCTTTATCGGCGCGCTCATGTTTAACTCAAGATATAATTTTCTTGCAGGCTTTCTTGGAGTGGGTTTGCTCTGGTTACTTACTTCATTAATTATTGACATCACTGCGAGCGTAAACCTCGCAGGCAGAATAGCTGCACTTTTTATGTTGAACAAGCCCTTGTTATTTGTCGTGACGTCTCTGATAGGTGCAGTGGTTGGCGGATTTGCTGCCATGGCTGGCGGTGCTCTCCGCAAAGAAAGAAGAAAAGTGAACTACTATTGAAGTTACACTTTTTAACAAACTGCTTCGTCAAATTAAAATAAGGAAAGTATGCTCATGGATGTAGCAGGATGTGAATGCGGTATAAAGTAACTCACTCTTTCTGTTATACTATCACTATCACCTGCAAGTTCCAATGTTCAACGGTTTAAACTGATCTTCAGTTTAAAAGCGATCCTGAAAGATAGCTTTCGCTTGCGCCAATATCCTATTTCTGACTCATTAGCCTTATGTGCTTTAACTGCGATGCTGCCCATTTCCGCAGTGTTAAATAGCAAGGACACTTCTTTAGAGCCCTAAAATTCCCCCAGTTGCAGTCTGCTAAGGGCACAGTTCATTGCCTTCCCTGCCAAAATTGTAAACCTCAAAGGTATTGGCTACTAATCATGCCTATAGTCTCATTCCTGATTAATAACTGTTCTTCCGAACCAAGACGACCATTGTCCCTGGAATTTCCTATCGTCTAAAGCCCTGGTAAGTGTCCTTCCTTGACCCTTACCCCTTCTTTCACTCCTCTCAAACCCGATGTTCCACCGAGGATGCTTCGAGGATGCTTCGACCATGCTTCGAGCATGCCTCGAGTATGCTTCGACTTTACGGTATGTTAAACTACTGAATAAAGGATGAATCCTAGACATGATTTTGCCGGCAGGTTATTGCTTAAAATCGAGGGAATAGGGCCGAAAATGCTATTATGGGGTGCGGAATTGCGAAGGACAAAGGGAAAAGAGTATGCCCTTAACGGGCCATATCGCTCACCAGAATATCACATTGGGTTAATATCGAGACGATTTTACCCCATTTAAAACTTTCTGTGCCTCCTCGCAAGAGAAGACACAGAAAACAAACTTGAATTAATTGCTTAAAGAGAATTTGATAGGTAGGACCATTTTTACTGCTACAGGACTACCACCTTGCTTACCTCCCATCCATCCTGGCAACATCGATACAACGCGTATGGCTTCCTTGTCCAGATCTTCATGCACCCCTTTAATCACGTAAACGTCTCTAATAGAACCGTCTCCATTTACAATAAAGCTCACATATACAGTACCATCAATACCAATTCTTCTTGGTGCTGATGGATAACGCATCTTCTTTTTTATAAACTTCATCATCTCTTCCATTCCACCCTGATATTGAGGCATAACTTCAGCTCCAAGAACATAATCAGGTTTCTCTTTTACCTCAGCCTGCCCAACAAATTGATCCCCGGTACCCGAAACAGGTATATCTCCTGCCACACCATCACCATCACCGGTATCTGTAACTGAAATAATTGCATGATCTTCAACAGGAACATCTTCAACAGGCTCTCTGGTTACTAAAGGAGGTGTATTTTTAGCAGAACTTCGGCCTACTACCCTTTGAGTTTGTGGTCTTTCAACTTCTAAAATGGGAGGATGACTAAAAACAATTGTTCCATTATCTAAATCAACAGGTAGCTCAAAACTTTCTTTATCACTGGATATAAATCGAGGAAGCACCAACAAGATTATAGCGGTAAGAACACTTACTCCAAGTCCTATTAAAATTCTTTCATGATAGGCTTTTCGCAAGGTATAAGCACCATAGGCTTTATTCCTGTTTTGAAATACCAACTCATCCCAGGTTTGCAATACTAAAGCTTTTGTTTCCATAATATTTCGATTTAGGTTTTGTATAGCTTTAGGATGCAAACGTTTCTGCTATTCCATAAAAATTGAATAGAAATATTTTAGTCGTGAGAGAATTGATGAAGTAGGTGATTGGAGACAGTTCAGTTGACTAGTCTCCATTTCTTGCTTTACATTATTCTCCTGCTTTTGGAGAGATTAAATATTGATTCGAGGCAGTCACACAATGTGCTGAAGTTATTCGGTTTAATAAGAAAATCATGGGCTCCTAACTTGTAGTATTCTCTGATCTCATTGGTGTCAGAGGTAGTGGAGTACATGATTACAGGCACTTGTTTCAGTCTGAAATCTTTCTTGATCTCAATAAGACATTTCTTTCCATCAACCAAAGGCATGTTAATATCAAGAAAGATATAGTCAGGAAGATCACGGGAATTTTGAAGGTATGCCAATGCCTCTCTCCCATCCTTTGCAATTATACTTTTTATGGCAGGATCAATTTGCTGGAGCGCTTCATTAAAGAGCTCACAATCTTCAGGGTCATCGTCAGCATAAAAGATTATCATACAAATTCCAGTTGATTTAGAACACCTTTACTTTATGCGATTAAAATTACTATGAAACAGTTTTAAACAATCTGCAGTGGCTGATTATTATTAAAATTTTAAGGCATACTTTTTTAACACAAAACTCTCTTGCTCAGAACTCAAGTCTCATTACAAAATCATTCATCCAATAAGGGCCAATCGGCACGTCTTCCTCTTTTATTATCTTGAATCCGAGATGTTCATAAAAATTTCTTGCCGGGTTATACCTGTTAACATTTAAGTCTAGTGTTCTTACCCCTGCTTTGCTGATCCTTGTTTTCACTTCTTCAATTAAAGCGCGACCAAATCCTTTTCCCTGGTTATTCGGCAGGATGTAGAGTTTATGAAGTTTGTAAATTGATGGCTCTTGTAGCTTTACTCCAAATGATGCGAATGCCTCAGGATCATTCTTTTCAGTCAAAAGAATAAATTCCTGATTACCACTATCCATTACTTGTTTAAGCGCTTCTTCTGAATAGATCATTTTCAGCATATAGTCCAACTGTTCAGCAGACAATATTGAAGAGTACGTTGGCCACCAGGTAGCATTTGCAATTTTCTGAATCACCGGGATGTCAGCCTTTGTTGCAGTTTCGATTTTATACATAGCGGTAAAATTAGAATTTAAGTAAGATTTTTTAGGCGGTTTGCTACGAACCTTTATATTTGCACTTCCTTTTGCAAAAAGGATTAAAGAAATGTGAATTAACTCACAATTCTGCAATTAGGTAACCAATAGGGCAACCAATGGTTATGCTGAAAATTGGAGAGGTGGGTGAGAGGCTTAAACCAGCAGTTTGCTAAACTGTCGTACGCCTTAAAACGTACCGGGGGTTCGAATCCCCCCCTCTCCGCTCCAAGGTCCGATAGCTCAACTGGATAGAGCAACAGCCTTCTAAGCTGTAGGTTCGGGGTTCGAGTCCCTGTCGGATCACAAAAAAGAATTTAGCGACAGGAAGTGAGAATTTGATTTTTTTTCTTCATCTTCGCGGCTCTTTTCAGAGAAATACAAGTTCGGGGTGTAGCACAGTCCGGTTAGTGTACCTGGTTTGGGACCAGGGGGTCGCAGGTTCGAATCCTGCCACCCCGACTTTGCCCGCCATTGCTTTTAGCGACGGCGGGCTTTTTCTTTTATAGCCAGTTGTATCAACACTAAAGCGGGCAACCACGCACTTCGTCGGTACTGCACCTCAGTACTTCAACTCTCTGTCAATTCGTTACGTTCCAAAACCACCTTTTGTTTTATTAGTGGTATTGCAGAAGCTATCCCTGAATTGTTAATTGCAATAAAGTTTACAGATGTTAAATTGGTATCGAGACTTAGGCGTTACAGAGTTTATTTTTATAGGTGCATTTCTTGTGCTCTACGCGCTTTACGTCGCCAGAATTATCTACATAGCTAAGCAGCTGAATACCCCATTCACTACCATCTTTATCAAACTGACCCTTCGTACAATTTACTTCTCGCTCTTTATCATAGCCCTGCTTGGCCCTTCTTTCGGCGGTGGTAAGAAAGAAGTAAAATCAGTAGGAAAAGACATCATGATCTGCGTCGATCTTTCGAAGTCAATGGATGCTTTTGACATTCAACCAACCCGGTTGGAGAAGATCAAATTTGAGATGAAGCGACTTATTGCATCTTTTAATTCCGATAGGATCGGTGTTATTATATTCGGCTCAGAATCTTTTATGCAATGCCCGCTTACCTTTGATCAAAATGCATTGAACCTCTTTATCGAAACCATGAATACAGGTTTGGTTCCTGCTTCTGGAACTGATTTTGCACCTCCTCTAAGAATGGCTCTACAAAAACTAACGGACGAAGAAGGTAAGACTGGTCAGACTAAATCAAAAGTTATCATCCTTATTAGTGATGGCGAAGATTTTGGTGAAGAAACAAGTGATATTGTAAAAGATATAGAAGAAAAAGACATTAAGCTTTTCACATTAGGTGTTGGTACACAACAAGGCGGAAACATCTATGCCTCAAATGGGCTAAAGAAAGATCGTGAAGGTAATGTTGTTGTTACTAAATTAAACAGTACTGAATTAAAAGAACTCGCACGCAAAACAGACGGACAATATTTTGAAATTAATGAATCCAGAAACGATGTTTCTAAGTTAATTAATACTATTAGCAAAATTGAAGGTGAACTTAGGGATGCCCGATATATTGATGTAACTGCAAACAAGTATTACTACTTTTTAGCAGTAGCAGCCCTTTTACTTCTCGCTGATATTTTATTTAATGTAAAAACAGTAAGAATATGAAAATCGTCTTTGTTCTCATCAGCTTACTTTTTTTCTCCAACGATCCCTTAAAGATCAGCAAAATAAATTCGGCAAAAAGAGATGCAAAACAAGCATTCAATTCTGGTGATTATAAGACAGCCATTGCTAAGTATAGATATATTGTTGATTCACTAGGCGTCAACGAAGATGAGGTCAAACTTAATCTGGCCAACGCCTATTACCTCAGCAAAGATACAGCCAATGCCTTTAGCACATACCAGGCATTAACTGCAAGTGGAAATAAAGTAGTCAGCTCTAAAGCAAATCAGCAGCTTGGGGTAATGAGCAACAAGCAAGGCAAGCAAGAGGAGGCATTAAATTACTTCAAGCAGGCCGTCAAAGCTCATCCGGAAAATGATGACGCCCGCTACAATTACGAAATGCTTAAGCATAAGTTGGATGAAAAGAAGAAACAGGATGAGCAAAATAAAAAGGATCAAAATAAAAACCAGGAACCTTCTGAATTTGCTAAGAGGTTAAAAGCACAGGCTGATAAGCTTGTAGCGCAGAAACAGTATCAGGCTGCATACGACCTCATGCAAAACGGTCTGAAGCAAGACCAGACTGTATCCACTTATCAGGATTATATTAACAGAATAAAAGATGTGGCAGAGATTAATAAATAACAACATGAAAGTACTTTTATTCCTTTTCGCACTGCTCCCATTGTACAGTTTTTCTCAAACTGCGGAATCTTCTTTTCACCTTGCCTCAAATCATTATATACATAAAAGGCTTCCTCAAGCAATCTCAACAGTAGATGAAGCTTTAAAAAAATATCCGGCTGATCGGAAATTGAATGAGCTGAAGAAAAAATTAAAAGAAGAGCAAAAGCAGGATCAACAAAAACAAGATCAACAGAAAAAGGACGAACAGAACAAAGACCAGCAGAATAAAGAGAAGAAAGACGAACAGCAGAAAGATCAGCAAAATAAAGATCAGCAGCAGAAGGACGAAGAACAGAAAAAGAAGGAACAAGAACCTGTCTCTAATACACAACTGACGCTGCCGA
>NZ_JAHESD010000040.1 GCF_018598585.1 Chryseosolibacter indicum | reverse complement strand
GGGTAGGGGATATCCAGATAAGACGTGTAAATTCTTTATTTGCCTCTTTTGATGAGGTGCTCTTTTCCGCTGCTAACTTGTTTTGAATATCTACTACTGATCTGTCAGAATCTTCTGGTATTTCTCCGTACGAACTTCCGATAAGATGAATGGATAGATGGCTTTCTTCAAGATCGCGTCTCACAAGCTTCTCCAGCTCCGCTACATTTCCAGGAAGTGTTTGATTAGGAAGTACAACATACCCATGTCGTTGTAATTCACGTTTTATGATGTTGCGTTGTACCGAAAGATCGTGACCTGTTTCAGCCAGATAGATGGTTTTTCGTTTTAAGATGCTTTTTATTTCAGTCATGTCGCCGCCACTCTTGAGGGAAACAAGTGCGTCATAAATGTCGTAAGCAAGATCTACCATCTTCATCCAATATTGACGCTCTGCTTCTGTACTGAAATAATCTGAATACTCCCTGATCTCCCCTGAATCCGGATCAAGCTGATACATGTCATAACCAATCAGGTCGCTGATTACTGACGGCTGATCCTGAACTGTAAGGGGTGTTTTAAAAACTTTGAATATCCTGTTCCGTATTCTGTCTGTTGCCTGGCTTGTTTTTAAAAAGCCATGTAAGCGTTGCTGGCATTCTTCTGCCTGAACGAACTCTTTTGAAAGAATGGGTACAAGTACGCCTACTTTACTCAATTCAATTGAAGGAGCATCATTATCTGCTTGAAGCAGAATAGTAGATTTTTCTCCAAGAACCTGATTCAACATGAGCTCAAGGAATTTTTTGAATTGAGATACCCAACCCAGTTCATTTTTATTTGCATTGTTGTCATTTCCTGCAAATAGAATCAATACATCAACGTCAAACTTCATAGGGGTTTTATGAGTTAATTGGTGAATATGCTTTTTTACGCTCTGTTATGTTTTTAATCAGTCCCTGAACAAGTTCGTGGTGATTAGCCATCACAAAATAGAAATCGACAAGATCTATTTTGAAGATTACGGTATGTTCCAAGGCTTCAAGGGCAGACGCAGCAACTGCGGGGCCATCCTGAAATAAGTCGCCGTATACGCTACCTTTAGGCAGTATGTTAATTACGGTGTTTTCACTCTTTAGTCTCGCTTCTCCGTGTGCGATAATGAATATAGAAGCATTACTCTCGTTGGAGTTGAACTTTAACTGTTCTGATGGCTTTAAATCAATAGGCACTATCTTATCAACAAGATCGCTGAGAATAGAGCCATAAATGTTCTTAAATACATCCAATTGTTTAATGAACATAACCATTTCAATTCCCAGAAAGAACCCATCATCAAGCCCGTCGAGAAGCTCATTGCTTTCAATAGAAGTATCAAGAAACTTCTTATCCCGGTTGGGTAATCTTTCCCTAATTGCCTGGTAAGACTTTCTTTCTTTATTATACACAACCCATGCTGCAGTTTCTTGCAGTAGCTTATCGCTGTTGAATACCTGCGCTGCCAAACCACGACTTACACGAAAGTCCTGGATATAAGCAGTGGCATGAATGGCGCAAGCCTTAGTCCATCGGTTGTTAAGGTTATAATCCCTGTTGAGGATATAATTGATCACCTGTATCGGTGTATAGCTTTCACGCGGGTAATACAATTGAAGTAACTTCAACTTTTCCTGTGTTGGACTTTCGTCTAATAACGGAATGAGTTTTGGTTTTAATTCCTGGCCAACGAAGAGATCAAGCAGCTCAAGCGCAAAGGCAATATTATCTGGATCGCCAGACTCAAGGTTCTCGCGAACCAGTTGAACCGATTGTGGGTCGTAAAGAATAGAAAGCAGGATAGAGATGTGATCGTAGTTTTCTGCTACCTCTTCTTTTAAAGCCTCCCTCAGGAAGAAGAATTCTTTGGTCTCGGGAAGTTCATGCAGGGCAGCAAGATTCCATATTGTTTTGCTCATCTCGGTTTCGAGAAGGTTCATCACATCACGCGCTTCCCTGTCTTTAGCCCGGTAATTTACGTATCGTAAGGAATAGAGTATTTGCTTGACTATACGCTTATCAGGGTAGTCTGCTTTTCTCCATAGCAGTTCGAGTGCCTGAGGGCCGCCGATTCTTCCCATGATTTGTACAATGCGCAACATGACAAGATCACTTTGCCCTGATTTATGAAAGGCAGCTTCTAAAGTAGGCAACACTGATTCTCCGTTTTCTTTAAGCGCTGCCGCAGCATGATGACCATAGGCCGGAGACACAAGCATCTCAATGAGCACAGGCCATGTCTCAGGACGTTTTACCTTGCGCGCAGTGAGTAATGATTCGAAGCGCACCTTAGGATCTACATCGCGAAGTAACTCAAGCAGAATGAAAATGGTTTTCGGGCTTGTTAATTTCCTAAGCAACTTTGCAGCGAGAATCCGGTCACTTTGCCTGATCGACTTACTCAGCTTCATCAGTTTGTCAGAGGAAATGGAAAGCAGGTCACTGTCTTCTATTTCAGTTCTTGCCTGCAATGCCAACGACCGGATATCGGTTTTTGAAGGATCTTTTTCAATACCAAGAGCCTGTATTTTTTCTTCGGCAAACATTTTGACCTTTTTGTTTTGGCTGTCGGCCAGTCCTATGATTGCGTTTTCAAAAAGAGCAGGCTCCAGCTTTTCCATAAGCTTCAGGCCATAGATTACCTTTTCCTCAGCTGTACTGCTTACTTCTTTTTCCAGCAGGCTGTTAATTGTATATTCTTTTTTGGTAATCTGAGTTTGTGTAGTTTCTTTATTTTGAAGTAAGGTGTTTTGTAATGTTTGCTTGTACTTCCGGTGCATACGATTGGTAGCGATATACCAGATAATAAAAGCAGGAATGGTAAATGCTGTCACATAAATTAGATCGTAAAGGTGTAGCTGTGTAATAAGAATGATAAGGGCTGCAGCTACTACGTTGGCAAAGGCAGTTACAATGCCTTCAATTTTCGTTTGTACATCAATCCTTATTTGTGCCTGAATAGGCAGCAGGTACAATTTAAAAGTAGGGTTGTCAATCGCTTCTTTCAATGAACGGATAAACAACTTACTCATGGCAATAACCATGAAATACACCACAAAAGAAGAGTCAGTAGGGGAATATCCAAAAATTAATCCGACTACCAGGGCTATAACAGTAAATGCTCCGATAAGAAGTGGGTTGATCAACAACGATACCCTCATTCCATATTCATGATTAATTCGATCAGTTGCAAATACGTCTACAAGAAAGCTAAAGATTACAACCGTACCCTCAAACAAACTGATGAAGTTGGCAAGTCTCTCCGTGTCCATGTAAAGGGTGGTCACGTTAAGGAAAGAATAGTCTACAAAGTTCACTGCTATCATTGAGAAAATGATGAACAATGACATATACATAATATAGCGGTTCTTTACGAAGTCATATAGCTCAAGCTTCTTATACATTTTACGTTCTTGCGAGAAGGTAAGTACCTTATTCACATGGCGTAAACTGAGGTATACAAAGAGAAACAGAAAAATGCTGATGCTTGCCAGGGCAACCGTAAAAAGTGTTTCTGTTTGAACAAAGTCAGGAAAGTTCGTGAGCAGAACAGGTATAGTGAAGAATGCAATGAACGTAGCAATCATGGCACCGATATCAACCGTGCCCACCAGGCGTTTTGATTGACGATGGTTAAATAGACGTCCAAAGGATCCCCAGAATACCAGGTATACAAGAAACGAGAATGGAATGATCATCGTGAAACCGAATTCATACATTTTATTGGGATCAGAAAAAGCGGTTTCTCCGAATTCAATAAAAGCAGTCAATCCGGTAACAAGAGCCAGGCTAATGGTGGCCAGAACGGGAAAGGGAATGCGATTCTGAAAGAAGTTATAGAGCGAAGTTGCCCCCAGGCCATAAAGACCACCCTTTAAAAGGGCGTAAGGAAGATCGTCAGTTTCGCTGAAATGCAGAAGGTAAAGGGATTGCGAAGCCACACTAAGGGTCGCAATAAACACCCCCATGAAGAAACCCATCAGAAACAGTAGGGACACACGTCCTGCTTCGTCAGGTTCTATATTCATGAACCTTAACAGTCTTTCCTTCATATAAGTCGGCTAATAAACTTAAATTTCGTTATTCTGTACGTAAAATCCTATGGCTGGTTGCCTTCAACACTTGCTTTCTATTAGTGAACCGCTTTAAAACGGGAATTTTTTGAGTATTAACGGCTATTTAAATTCTGGATTTTTAAGGGATTTTGCTATGCCTTGTAAGATTCCGGCGGAAATAAAGCTTTAAGGGCCTTAAAAACTTTGTACGTTTGATATCTTAAACCCGAGTTATTTATGAATAGAAAGGCTGTTTTTTTCAGTTTCGTACTGTTAGCCTTAGCACAAATGGCTTTAAGTCAGGCAAATAAAAAATCATTAGCCGAAGCTGAGCGCTTTTTTGGGATCAAGGCATACGACCAGGCTCTTCCGCTGTTTATAGAGGCGATTAATGCTGGGGAGAAAAATCCTTCAGTGCATTACAAAGCAGGCGTTTGTTACCAGAAAACAGGAGAAACAAATCAGGAAATTAAAGCAATTCCTCTTTTTGAATATGCCCTGGCTAATGGTAAAGATTTTCCGCCATCTGTTTATTTTGATTTGGGATATCTTTACTTAAAGGACGAAAGCCTGCAAAAGGCACTGAATGCGTTTAATACATATAAAGGATTGGTAAAAGCTGACAAGGCTGCCGTTGCCAAGGCCGATCAGGCACTAAACACATGCAATACGGCAATCGCTCTGATGTCCGTGCCAAGAAACATACCTGTAAGTAATTTCGGTTCTATTATCAACACACAATATACTGAGTACAATCCTGTAGTATCAGCCGACGAAAGTATTATGGCCTTTACTGCCTTGAGACCGAATACAGGTAAAACACGTTCGGGCGATAAATTTATTGAAGAAATATATATCTCCTATAATAACTCTGGCACATGGAGTGAACCTAAGTTGGTGCCTGTGGCGTCTGAATACAACGTGGGTACTGCGGGTATTTCGCCTGATGGACAAAAGATGCTTATATATATGGGAGCAGTAACAGACCCTGGTAGCTTGTTTCAAATTACACGCTCAGGTGAAAGTTGGTCTAAACCTGGTATAATAGCTCCTGTTATTAATACACCAAAATATCTTGAATCTACCGCCAGCATAACGCCCGATGGTAAAACAATCTACTTTGCAAGTGACAAAGCAGGTGGATTTGGCGGGTTGGATATTTATAAAACAACACTTCAGAACAATGGTACATGGTCTAGCCCTGTTAACCTGGGGCCTGCTGTGAATTCAAAAGCAAATGAAGATGCTCCATTTATCCATCCTGATCAAAAGACACTTTTCTTTACATCCGACGGACATAACTCAATGGGCGGCCGTGACATCTTCGTTACGAAGTTCGTTCACAACAAATGGACTGCCCCTGAAAACATGGGCTATCCTGTAAATACAACCGCTAACGATAATTACTTTACGCTTATCGCTGATGGAACCAGAGGTTATTTTTCATCAGACAGAAAAGGTGGTGCTGGAGGGCAAGATATTTACTTCCTGAACATGCCTGCAGAAGCTGCGAATATTCCTTTAACAATGATAAAAGGAAAGATATTGAATGCTGAAACAGGCAAGCCAATGCCTACCAAAATTTATCTGATAGATAATCAAACCAATAAAAAACTTGACTTCGTTTACAATCCTGATCCTGAGACCGGAAATTATCTTGTAATTCTTCCTCCTGCGAAGAACTACGACATGGTTATAGAATCAGAAGGCTTTTTACCATATACCCTGAACATTAATGTTCCTAACCAGGATTACTTCTATGAGCTTTACCAGATGATCAGTCTGAAGACGATCAAGCAATTTGATGTGGTAGTAGGTCAGGAAGTACAGGTGAAGAATGCATTCTATGATACAGATCAGGATGTTAAAGCAGATTTAAGAAAAACACATGAAGCTAAGTTGGTGCAAACCGGTAATGTTGATGTTTACGATATGATGCTTGACCTGATGGCAGCCAAAGATAAAGATGGTATTGAGTACCTGGTTGGGCTCATAGAGCATAAAGACCCAGTTGAAGCTGTTAATTTTGATGATCCAAAGAATTCTAAAATTGAAGTTGCTGCCCGCACATATTACTACGATGAGAGCGACGAGAGCAAGTTTGAACAGAAGAATGTTGGAGGAAAAACAATCTTTTCGTTGCCTACCATGATCGTGGCTGAAGAGGCGAAGAAGCAAAGAAATCAACCTGCCAAAAAAGCTACAGAAGTTGATAAGTCTTTGTTAGCCAAGGCTGCAAAGATTTATTTTGATGCAGGTAAGAGTGATTTAAAGACACAGTACAATACAGAACTTGATAATATTCTTGAAGTATTGAAAAAATACCCAGATCTTGGAGTAGAAATATCTGGTTTTGCTTCAGCAGAAGGTTCAGAAGATCTCAACAGAGAACTCTCTAATAAAAGGGCAATTGCTGTACTGGATTACATCAACCACCGTGGCGTGGTACGCAGAAGAATAGTAGCGAAAGGGTATGGAGCAAGTAAAGATCAAAGCTCTTCTAAAGAAGAAGGCAGAAGGGTAGAAGTTAGAATTGTCGATCTGAACGCGATTACCATTTCATCAAGATAATAAGCCGTAGTTGTTAAAACCACCTCAACTTGTATTGGGGTGGTTTTTTTATGCCCAGTTTTGTACCCTAAAGGACCTTGATTATCTGACTGTTGTGAATTCCTCCATAGGCTATTAACCTTTAAGCCAAACAATCTGAATAAGTAGAACCATCTGCGGAACTTTCAAGAGATCGTACCCCGTCTGCACCTCCCATACATGGCTTATAAATAGCTTGGGAATGAATCCTGCCAGCACCATGCCAGCGCCATGCGAGCACCGTGTCTGCGAGAAATAGGGGTAGTTTCTCGCAGACATACCGCACGCACGGTGCTGGCAAGGTGCTCGCATCGTAGATTCCGAACGCTCTCTGCCTGTCATTGTACCAAGTGGTAATTAATTGAATTCTCTAATTCCCAGATAAATTGAGCTGGGTGCATGCTTTTTATTGGACTTAAATCGCTTTTGACACTATTTGTCAAAAACAGGTAGGTTGCCTCAAAAATAACACTTAAGGCAAGAATTCATGTAAATCCAAAGGGTTGTGCAATATACGGCTCTTTTGGTGGTATTAGGGTGCAATTACCTTTTATCGCCCTATTAGCAAAGAAGATAATTAAGGGATGAGCAATGAACTGTCTCCATAGCTGAGAAACCGGTAGCCTTTGTCAAGAGCTTCCTGGTAAACCTGTTTCCAGTGCTCTCCAAGTAAAGTAGCTATCAGCAAAATAAGGGTGGAGCCGGGCTGATGAAAATTTGTAATGAGTCCGCTGCAGATCTTAAAAGAATATCCTGGTTTTATAAAGATAGAAGTTTCGCCAACAAGGTAATCGGTTTGTTTTTCCTCCATCAGGGAAAGGATTGCCTGAAGTGCTTCCCTTTGTGATGGAGGGTTTTTAATCGAGTAAGGATACTGTTGTGAAATGTTGAATGCTGTATCTTTATCCAAAAGAAGTTTTACGCCATACCAATACAAGCTTTCCAAGGTTCGCATTGAAGTTGTTCCTACAGGTATAACAAATATGTCTTTTGTTAAAAGACTTTCAACGTTGTGTCTATGCACGATGATTTGCTCCTTATGCATCACATGCTCATGGACATTCTCCGTTTTGATGGGTTGAAATGTACCTGCACTTACATGCAGCGTGAGGAAATCGTGAGGGATGTTCCTTTTTTTGAGGTCGTCAAATACCCTTGTTGTAAAATGAAGGCCCGCTGTTGGCGCCGCCACTGCGCCTTCGTAATGGGAGTAGATGGTTTGGTAACGATCTCGATCTGCTTCTTCCGCAGGCCGTCTTAAATAAGGAGGTAGCGGTGTTTTTCCTATCGATTCAATAACCTCGGCAAAGCTTTGATTGCCATTCCACACAAACCTTACCGTGCCTTCAACCCGATTGATAAGCGTAGCCTCAAGCTTTATGTCAGAAATTTCCTTTACAAGAACGAGCCCTTCGTTCCATCGCTTTAAGTTTCCGATCGTACAGTTCCACGTACAAGTGCGCTGTGCCTTCATTGTTTCCATCAACAACGTTGATGGCTCAACAGGGTTCAAGAGGAAAATTTCTATTTGCGCTCCTGTATCTTTTTCGAACTGAAGCCTTGCAGGAATAACTTTGGTATTGTTGAAAAAAAGAAATGCGTTGGCAGGAAGGTGTTCAGGCAAAGTTTTAAATACCGTGTGTGCAATATTTTTTCCTTTGCTTATAAGAAGTTTTGCCTCGTCTCTTTGTGCAAGAGGGTAGAGGGCTATTCTTTCCTGAGGAAGATCATATTCAAAATCTCTTAAGTTCAAAATATCCATAGCGGCACAAAGCTAAATACTTCCAGAGATTATTCATGTAATTATTGATTTAGGTAATAATGGATTGTGATTACATTAGTGCCTTTCTGTTTTTCAAATGCCGCTACAAGCCAAATATTTTAAAAAAACATTCCAGTTCAATTTTAAAGCCCGTACGTCACGTGGTGCAATGGACGACAAAACATCCTGGTTTATAAATATATGGGATGATAAAAATCCTTCTGTGAAAGGAATTGGAGAATGTGGTCCACTACCAGGCCTAAGTATCGATCATAAACCCGATTTAGAAGAGGTAATAAAGTCTGTTATTAGCAAACTTCCGCGGCTTGAAAGCGTCGACCTCCCCACGTTGTCGAAGATAGTACCCCCGGCGAATCCTTCCATTCTTTTTGCTTTTGAAACTGCGCTTCTTGATCTGAATAATGGCGGCAAAAGAATAATCTACAATAATGATTTTATAGCGGGAAAAGGACTACCTATAAATGGGTTGATATGGATGGGTGACATGAATTTTATGATGGACCAGGTCAGCGAAAAAATAGAGAAAGGTTTTACATGTATCAAACTTAAGGTGGGTGGACTCGATTTCGATAAAGAATGTGACATCATCAGTTCAGTCAGAAAAAAATATGCTAAGGATGTGATAACTATTCGACTGGATGCAAATGGGGCGTTTAAGACAGAAGATGTTCATGACAAGTTAGATCGCTTATCAAAATTTGACATTCATTCCATAGAGCAACCCATTAAACCAGGAATGGCGGAGATGGAGGAGCTTTGCATGACATCACCGATCCCGATTGCATTTGATGAGGAGTTAATTGGTAAAACTACAACAGCAGAAAAAACAAAGTTGTTGCAGAAGCTGAAGCCTCAATATATTATCCTTAAACCTACTTTGCACGGCGGACTTTCCGGCACCGCAGAATGGATTTCGATAGCTGAAAGTTTGAACATCGGATGGTGGATAACGTCAGCCTTAGAATCCAATATCGGGCTTAATGCCATTTGTCAATTCACAGCTAACTATGATATCCGCATTCCTCAGGGATTGGGTACCGGTGCTATTTATACAAATAATTTTGAATCGCCCTTAAAAGTTGAGAAGGGATATATTTATCTGAAGCCAGATTTGCTCTGGCAGGAAATTCAATTCTAAGGTTTAGGGAAGTTTTTTGACAAAATCTTTCAGAAGCGTTGAAGGCTTTCCTAATTCTTCCCAGGTTTCCTGTGCGCTGAATTGTTCAGGATAGTTATTCAGTGCTTCGAGGATATGCGCACCATAGTTCATCGAAGTACTAAATATTCCCAAGAATTTTAAAAGCGTTATTGGTGCTTTTCTGATTTTTAATTTGGCTCCTTGATAATGCTTTACATATTCCTCAACAGCTTCATCTGCCGTATAGCCTTCCGGTCCTTGAATCGTATACTCCTTATTCTCGTCTTTCAGAATGCTAAAAGAACGTGCAACCTGTTTACCATAATCGTTCGCTGCAATTATGTACATTTTATGGAGAGAGTTGCCAGCAAGCATCATGTTGTTTCCCTGCCTGTAGTTATGATGCACGCTTTCCATAAAAGTAGAAGGATAAAATATAGTATAAGGAATTCCGGAGCTTCTGATAAGATCTACAGCTTGTTTTTTAATATCAAATACCCACCAGTTGAAATTATTTCTTCCCTGGTAGTTTATAACGAGAGAACTAATAAAGGCTATTCTTTTTACATGTGTCTTTTTTGCTGCAGTTAGTATGTTCTTCAAACCTTCGGCTTCGGTATGAAAATCACCTGGCCTTTCATTTCTCTTAATGTTAAGGTTAATGTAAACAGCATCATGATTAGTAAAGGCTTTTTCAAGAGATTGTAAATTTTGCAAATCACCTTCTGAAAGCGTTACATTCGGCGGCAATATTTTTAGTGCTTGTTTTTTGTTGCGTACAAGGGTCGTAATTTGAAATCCTGCCTGTGCAAGTTCCTGTACTACAGGTTTGCCAAGCATGCCTGTACCACCGACAACAAGTATTTTACTAATCATTAAGAATAAAGTACTGTAATAAGTATAAGTCCCATTACGTGTAACACCTGCTTTTGTTTAAAGAATATAAAAAAAAAGCTCTTCCTTTATATCTAAAGAAGAGCTTATCTTAAAATTTCTTTAATGATTGTGCCTATCGTTACTTATTCAATTCACCCAATGCCTTTTCAAGTTCTTCATTCAAGCCTGCATTTGCCAGAGAACTTTTTAGACCTTCAATTAAAAAGTTAGGAACCTTTTCACTCCGTCTGATCTTATTTTTTATCTCAGCAATCATTTCAAGAGCGGTTTCCTTATCCTTTAAATCTGTTTTTTCTTTTAGTTTTTCTTCAAGGTTATCCCATGCGTTTACCTGTTTAACCTGTGTTTGCTGGCGGGTAACCGATGCAGTGCTCTCACTGGTGCGCTGATCAATGCATTGGTTATATTCAGCAATGATCTGATCAAGCTGTTTCTTACCATAAACACCATCGTCTATTTTTTTAGACACTGTTTCGCAATCGTGCAGGAAACGCGTCATTAATTTCTTAAACGTTAGGTTTGGAACTTCAAGGGTAGTGCCGTCTCTTTTTACAAGGCATAATCCGTCATAATTAACCTGGTTTTCCTGCTGAAAAGCATATAAAGAAAGATATCCCGGTGTTATAAGTTTCATAAAAGTATATCCGGCAGGCAATTTAACAGGATGGTATACCTCATTATTAAATTTAAAACCCCGTATCTGAAAGATAGAATAAGTGTTTTTCTTCTTATCCTGGGTGGTAATTTGCACTTTTTTGTCAGGTCCGTAAGTAAGCGGTCTTACCTTACCTGCAATGGTATCACCCTTTGCAGTAACAACAAAATCCTGTGCTTTTGCACATTGATAAACCAATAGGAATATAACGAGAAGTAAAATGTGAACAACAGAAAATGTTTTCATGAAAAAAGTTTGCATAAAAATAATACTCTTCTTCTGAATTAGTCTTTCTTTCAGGCATTTTAAACGATTTGCTTCTTTCAATATTTTATGTATTATACAAAAGTCGAAAATAACTTGCGCTTCAAAGGCATGTACTTGCTGCTTCAAAGGCATGTCTTTTTGCAAATCAGTCTTTCTTACGTTTAATTTGCGGCCTTAACTTTTTTAGTATGGTAAAGTATGACCCGAAGCAATGGCTCTCATTAATTCTGCATACCTACAGCAGGCAAGTGATGAAAACCCTGACTCCGGTTTCAATTGTCATGCTTTTGTACACGACGTTATGCTGCTACTTGTATATAGATGTGTTTGAACTGCATCTGAATAAGTTTCAGCCATCTGTGTCTGTCTCTTCAATATTGGGTATTGTACTGGGTTTGTTTCTTGTTTTTAGGACCAATACCGCATACGACAGATGGTGGGAGGGAAGGAGACTCTGGGGAGGCTTGGTTAACAGCACCAGAAATTTTGCCTTAAAACTCAATTCTTATTTGCTGAAGGAAAATCATGAAGACCGGGCCTGGTTTGCAGCAATGATTCCAAACTTTGTGTTCGCGATGAAGGAACACTTAAGGCAAGGTGTTCAGCTGAATCAGTTAGAGCATTTGGACGAGAAATTTAATGAAGACTTAAAGAAATATAAACATAAGCCTAACAAAATCTCGGCACTGCTTTATGAGAGAGTAAATCAGTTATATAAGGATGGTGTTTTTACCGGTTACCAGCTAATTAACCTTGATAAGGAGCTTAAAGATTTTATCGACCTGATGGGGGCTTGTGAGCGCATTAAAAATACGCCCATACCTTATTCATATATGATGTATGTAAAGAAATTTATCGTTATATACATTATTATACTGCCCTTTGGTTTCATTAGTACTTCTGGTTACTATACTATACCCATTGTTGTGCTTATTACTTTTGTATTAATGAGTGTTGAGCTGATAGCAGAAGAGATTGAAGATCCTTTTGGTACTGACCTCAACGACCTGCCAACTGATACCCTGGCGGAAAGAATGAAGGATAATGTAAAGGAAATTCTATTGTAGTATTTGAGTTGGTGATGTAGATCAAACGATTGTGCTGATGATAAAGTAGATGAAGATCAACAAAATCAGCACGGCATACATGATCAGATCAACGCGTACATATGGTTTATATTGTTGATACAATTCTTTTAGTTTTCTGAGCATTCCCTGTAATTATTCTATAGTAAATCCGACTTCTAAGGTAACTATTTATCGGTTTATTCGTGTTGATAATGTCGCAATTTGAAAAGGTATTTACCTTTTTTTCAAAAAGTGAAAGGATGCAATAGGGGTAAATACTTTTCGGATTGTCTAACAGAAAAAAATATAACCACCCATGTTAAGATACTTGCTTGTTCTAACTTTTTTATTTCAATTCTTTACAGCCCAATCGCAGGAGAAGGTCACATTAAATGGCTACGTGCGTGATGCTGGTAATGGAGAGGAGCTTATCGGTGTTACAGTTTTTATTCCTTCCCTAAAGGCAGGTACTGTAACTAACGATTATGGTTTCTATGCCATAACAGTTCCTAAAGGAACTTACGATATCCAATACAGTTTTGTCGGCTATAAGATCGAGAACGTTAAGCTCGAATTAAATGGCAACACATCCAGAAATATAGAGCTTTCAACAGAAGCAGAGCAGATGGATGAGGTTGTTATTGAGGCGAAGCCGCTTGATGAAAACGTGGCGTCTGTTCAAATGAGTAAAAACACCGTGAACATGACACAGGTGAAAAAACTTCCGGCACTGTTTGGGGAGGTAGATATTATTAAGAACATACAGATGATGCCCGGTGTGATTACAGCAGGAGAAGGAACATCTGCTTTTTTCGTTCGTGGTGGAAGTGGCGACCAGAACCTCATTCTTATTGATGAAGCACCGGTATACGACCCATCACACTTGTTTGGTCTGTTCTCTGTTTTTAATGCCGATGTTATCAAGGATTCAGAAATCTACCGTGGTGGTATACCCGCGCGTTATGGTGGAAGACTTTCTTCTATTGTTGATGTTCGCACAAAAGATGGTAATAACAAGTGTTATGAAGTAAATGGTGGTATAGGCACCCTTGCAAGTCGTGTGGCTATAGAAGGACCCATTGTAAAGGATAAGAGCTCTTTTATTGTATCGGGCCGCAGGTCTTACGCAGACTTGTTCTTAAGAGCGGCAGGTGAAGACAACATTGTCTATTTCTATGATATAAATGCAAAAGTCAACCTGAAGTATAATAACAACAACAGATTCTTCCTTTCATTTTACAACGGTAGGGATGTATTCAAGTTCGGCGGCGATTTTGGTTTTAACTGGGGAAATATGACCGGTACATTCCGTTGGAATCATTTGTTCAATGACAGATTGTTCATGAACACCTCCCTTATCGCTTCTAACTTTGATTACAAGCTTGGTCTTGATGATGCTATTTCGGGCTTTGAGTGGACTTCTAACCTACAGGAGCTAAGCCTTAAAAATGATCTTTCGTATGCTTTAAATACAAAGAACGAGCTTTCATTCGGTTATCATTTAACAGGAAGAAGCTTCTCGCCAGGGCATATTCAACCTACATCAGGCAGCTCCTTTTTCTCGGAGCTGAAATTGGAAAAAATGTATGCACTTGACCACGGAATTTACGTGAGCAACCAACAGAAGGTAAGTGACAAATTTATGCTTGATTATGGTCTTCGCCTCTCTGTTTTTCAGAACGTAGGTACAGCAGATGTCTATTTATACAGAGATCCGAAGGATAATGTACAGCAGGATAGAACCGATACATTGCATTATGATGCATGGCAAACAATAAAGACTTATGTTAACCTCGAGCCACGCTTAGGTATACGTTATGCGCTTGATGAAAAGCAATCAATAAAAGTATCATATAACCGAATGGTTCAGAACACACATTTGCTTGCATCCGGAACAGTGCCTGTGCCATTTAATACATGGAATCCCAGCAGTTACTATCTGAAACCACAGCTTGCAGACCAAATTGCTGGTGGGTACTTCAGAAACTTTAATAATAACATGTATGAATTCTCTATTGAAGGTTATTACAAGGATTTCAAAAATGTGACTGACTTTGCTGATAACGCACAGTTGTTTTTTAATGACGATTTGTCTACGGAATTCAGGCAGGGAGACTCATGGTCCTACGGAGCTGAACTAATGCTGAATAAAAAGCAGGGAAAGCTTATCGGTATGGCTACCTATACATGGTCTAAAACGATGCGTGAAATACCTGGAGTTAATCAAGGCAAGGAGTTTCCTGCCAACCATGACAGGCGGAATGTTGTGAATATACAGGCATCTTATGACCTAAATGAGAAATGGACTTTTGGAGCTGCCTTTACCTATAGTACTGGTCGCCCAATAACATTGCCAGAGGGAAAATATGAGTTTGGTACATACAATCCCGATCATATCACAGATAGAAACCGTTATAGGCTGCCAGACTTCCATAGACTTGATCTTTCCGTAACGCTTAATCCAAGAAAGAACTTGTCGAGGAAATGGAAGGGACAATGGGTGTTCTCCGTTTACAACGCATACAACAGGCAAAATCCGTTCACCGTGTACACCAGGACAAAAGAAGATGATGATGGAAATGTGGTAGGAGATGGTACTGAAAAAGAAGCGCGCCTGATCTATCTTTTCCCAATTCTTCCGTCGGTTACTTATAATATCAAATTCAATTGCTTTTAATTGATAATACAACATTTATGAAAACCAGATTTTTAAATATATTCATATTGTCCCTGGCGATTGCACTTGCTTCGTGTGATGAACCCTTTAAGCTTGACCCTAAACAAACTGTAGAGAAAGTAGTCATAGAAGGGCTTGTTACTGATCAGCCCAACAGGCAAAGTGTGAAATTGTCGAAGACAAACTCGTTCTATAGCACAGGCCCATCGCCAAGAATTTCAAATGCAGTGGTAACAGTGAGTGATGACCTCGGCAAAACGGTTAACTTTATTCATAATCCGCGTAACCACCGTGATTCGGTTGGGATATACATTCCTGAAGAAGCGTTTACAGGAGAAATAGGAAGAACTTACAAATTACGAGTAGACATTGAAGGTGAAATTTTTGAAGCGGAGGACATGCTTGCCCAGGTTTCTAAAATAGATTCATTAAGCTACGAAATTGATGAGGATGAGGTCGACGACCCGGAAGTAGAAGGAAAGATATATGAAGTATTGATGTACATCAAGGAGCCGAAGGATGAAGTGAATTTTTATCTGATTAAGTTCTATAGGAACGGTGTTCTTACATTGTATGATAACAATGACATCTATATCAGTGATGATGAAATATTGGCTGAAAATATCGATGGTGTTGCGGGGCCAACGATATACGGAATAGGGGATGAAGCAAAGGTTGAATTATACAGTTTAAGCCGCCGCGGGTATGTATTCTATAGTGACTTAAGTAACATCTTAAACGGAGATGGTGGAATGTTCGGTCCGGTGCCATCTTCACCCAGAACAAACCTCTCCAATGGAGCTTTGGGCTTCTTCCAGGTAAGTGCTATTCAAAGTAATACCATAAAAGTGGAATAGTTTACTGAAAAGCTTGCTTTTTATAAAAGGGAGTTGAATATTTCATGGAGAACGAAAGCCATGAAAGTTCAGCTCCTTGTTTTTGTCAGCCTGTTAGCCTATTATGTTAAAGCACAAGACGTACTCGAGACCAATCCCCCTTCCATAAAGTGGTCCCAGATCAATACAAAGAACTTCCGCATTCTTTTTCCAAAAGGGTTTGATGAGCAAGGGCAGCGCATGGCTAATACCCTTGAGCATATTCATGAAGCTGAAGCCCGATCGTTAGGGTCATTACCTGGAAAACTCTCAGTGATTCTTCAAAATCAATCATCGACAAGCAATGGGTTCGTTTCTATTCTTCCCAGAAGGTCAGAGTTTTATACCATGCCCAGCCAGGATTATAATTTTATTGGTACTAACGATTGGTTGAACACGCTTGCGGCGCATGAGTACAGGCATGTGGTGCAATATGCGCATGCAAACAGAGGTTTTAACAGGTTAGCGTATTACTTGTTTGGCGCTACAACACTAGCCGGATTATCACAAGCTGCAGCTCCATCATGGTTTTGGGAAGGAGATGCAGTTGCAACAGAAACAGCGTTTACGCATAGTGGGCGCGGTAAGATTCCGAATTTTGCGTTGGCATTCAAGACCAATATTTTAGAAGGGCGAGAATTCAACTATCATAAACAATACCTGCGATCGTATAAACATTTTATTCCTGATCATTATGTTTTAGGATATCACATGGTAGGCTACCTGAGAAAGAGAACCAATGATCCGGAAATATGGGGAAAGGTAACTTCTCACGCATGGAATGTTCCCTTTATCCCGTTTGCCTTTTCCAATGCCATCAAAAAGGAAAGTAATTTGTATGTAACAGGACTATATCGGGAGATGGTTAAAGATTTGAAACAAGAATGGAAAGAACAGCTTGATAAAAAAACGCTTACCGCGTTTACGAATGTTACAGAACGTAAAGGACCAGCTTATACAGATTATCAGTATCCCCAAGTGCTTGCTGATGGAAGAGTGATAGCCATGAGAAGTGGCATAGGAGATATTGCTCAGTTTGTAACTATTGATAAGAATAAGACAAAGATTTTTACGCCAGGTTTCATTAACGATTCAGGAATGCTGTCGGCGCATGGATCTACCATTGTTTGGAATGAATACGGATACGATCCGCGCTGGCTTGTAAAGAACTATTCATTGATAAAAGCTTATTCATTAAAAACCCGTAAGCGCTACATAATAGGCGGAAAAAAAGAACGGTATGGCAGCGCGGCTATTTCTCCGGACGAAACAAAAATTGTTGCCGTGAGAACGGATACGGATTATAAAACACAACTCGTTATTCTCTCCTTTCCGGAAGGAAAAATTTTAAAAACATTCCCCAACGAAGAGAATCATTTCTACTCCATGCCGAGATGGTCAGATGATAGTAATAAAATAGTTATTCTGAAGACTTCTAGTGAGGGAAAGGCACTTGTTATTATGAACGAGGCAGATGGCAGCGAGCAGATAATATTACCATACGGACAAGAGAATTTTGGGTATCCTGTATTGTATAAGAATCATCTTTTTTTCAATTCACCTGTAAATGGTGTTGATAATATTTATGCTATGGACCTGCATACAAAAGCACGTTACCAGGTAACGGAAAGTAAGTACGGTGCATTTAATGCAAGCATCACGCCGGATGGAAGAACTATTTATTACAACGACCAGACGCGCAACGGTCTTGATGTTGTTAGCATTCCATATGACACAACAAACTGGAAAAGATTCTCAGCTGAAAGTACACCACAGATCTATGAACAATTACTGGTAGAGCAGGAGGGGAGAGAAACGCTCCTCGATAGTGTCCCTCGCATTACGCATCCTGTCACAAAGTATTCTAAACTAAGAGGCTTGATAAATCCCTACACGTGGGGCTTTTATGTAAATAACGCATTAACGGAAGCAAATATTGGTATTACATCTCAGGATCTGTTGAGTACAACACGTGTTGATGTAGGATATAACTTTGATATCTATGAACGAGTTTCTGCCTGGCGCGCAGCAGTGACATACCAAGGAATCTTTCCTATCATTGACGTATCTGCATCTATTGCAAATCGTTCAGTAAATGAAGGATCAGCAAGCTTCTATGATACATTACAAACTCCGGTTTCTGTGACTACAAGAGACGTTAAATTCGAATGGCGTGAAAAGAACTTGCAGGCAGGTGTGCGTATTCCATTGGTGCTTACCTCTTCCAGATATTCTACTCAACTGTCGTTTGGTAATTCCGTTGGACTTACAAATGTGAGTGATTTTAAAAATAATATCGATACAATCGACTCCAGAATTATTCCTACCGGAGAAGGAAGATCCTACTTTTTTAGAGATTATGTAGATCAGGGCAACTTACTATACAACACCTTTAATGTAAGTGCAAGCCGGCTATTAAAGCAGTCCCCTAGGGATATTAATAGCAAATGGGGACAGGCATTTAATTTCTGGTACTACAATACTCCCTATGGTGGTGATTATGATGGTCAGCAGTTTTCGTTTACTGGTATTCTTTATCTTCCAGGTCTTTTTAAGCATCATTCGCTTTGGGGATATTGGGCTTACCAGAAAACAAGGATAGTAAATGAAAGAGATAACTATATTTTCAGAAATAGAATTCCTTTCCCCAGAGGATATTCAGCGTCAAGGTTTCAGGATTTTTATGCTTTCTCTGTTAACTATACAATGCCTGTTTGGTATCCTGATGTTGCTTTAGGGCCTGTGGTTAACATTCAACGTCTCAGAACAAATTTATTTATGGACTATGGTTTTGGAGATAACAAGTCATTTAACCAGAGCTTACGCTACAACTCCATTGGCATTGAAGCCAGTGTTGACATAAACGTTTTAAGATTTTTGCCGCAGCTTGATATCGGCGTTCGCTACAGCTATGGGATAAGCCCGTCAGTTACTAAGCTCGAGTTTTTAATTGGCACTTTGAATTTCTAGTATGTTGCCAGAGGAGTATCGTATAAACCTAAGCGGATGCTGTTGGTTTTAGCAATACTTTCTTACCTAACCATTTTCTAGTGGGTTCATCATAGAGTTTTAGTGCAGCATAGGCAAGAGCTATGCATGAGATAAAAGCAAGTATAGCAATGGGGTAAGTTTCTTTAATTTTTAATCTGCCATCGTAAACCCATCCTGTATATATATACACAATTGGATAATGTGTGATATAGATGGGATATGAGACATCACCCAGAAACTTACAAAGTTTATCAGCATATTTACCTTTAACGTCGCCACTTGCTCCAAGATAAATTAGGAGCGGGAAGATCAAGATTATGCTCAAGGAATCGTAAAGGCCATTCATCCAAAGGTGTTCACTCCCTCCAATACGTGGAAACGATAGAACAATGATGACAAGGAGACTACACCACAAAAAGGCATTATTAATAAAAGTAAGTTTCACTGTTCTTGAAAGTAACAGCCCAGCAAAGAATGGATACATAAGGCGAGTGAGACCGATATAAAGCTGCGTAGGATCAATAGACCATCCACCGATAACATCACCTGCAGGACTTGTTACGGCTAAATGAATAAGTGCTACCGCAGAAATGAATACAAGAACTGAAAGCGCTGGTTTTGAGAATTTTCGAACCCCTATGGCATAAAGAATATTTGCAAAGTATTCGAAAAAGAGAGACCAGGCCGGGCCATTAAGTGGATGCATTTCGGCCCAACCCCTGATATCCATTGAGGGCGGTACGGGAAGTAATGTAAAGCCAATAAACATGATAAGAAGCATACTCCAAAGCGGTACTTCACTGATCCCGGGCCACAATACAGAACCCTGAAAGTAGAAGCAGATCGCGCCAACAAGCATTCCCATTACCACCATAGGTTGAAGTCTGATCAGACGTCTTTTGAAAAATTCCAAGGTTGTTATGTTATTCCAACGATCGTCATAAGCGTAACCGATAACGAAGCCTGAGAGGAGAAAGAAGAAGTCAACAGCAAGATACCCGTGATTAATGAGTTGATCTAAATGACTTGTGGCATGAGCTTCAAAAATATGAAAGAGAACAACCATGAGGGCCGCAACACCACGAAGACCATCGAGAATTTTGTAATGGGGTTTCGTAGTTAGACTATTGTTATTCATTGATTCAAGATGTATGATTTGACAAGGCGGTTTTGCAATTTGTACTAATTATTCGAGGAACCAAAAAAGTACGTTATCAAATAACAACACCACCTTAAGTGACAAAAGGAATCAAATCCTTTTTTTAATCACTTTCAACTTCATAGTATGAAAGCTTTGCAAGTAATCTTAGTGCCTCCGGTACTTCTCGTTAAAGTAACGAGAAGTACCCCTTTTCACAGGGATGAAGATGCATTGCCAGAATAGATAGATTTTTTAATTTTATCGTGTAACCATATTATATGCAAGGACTTTTTGTCGAATACATCTCACTCGTACTCATTATTATAGCGCTTGTAATGCTGGCGAATAAATTGAAGCTGGCATATCCGATCGTACTTGTAGTAGGAGGTTTAGCTGTAAGTTTTGCAAATATCTTCCCACATATTACCATAGACCCTGATCTCATATTCTTTATTTTTCTTCCGCCCTTGTTGTATGAGGCAGCCTGGCAAACAACTTGGAAGGACTTCTGGAAATGGAGGCGTGTTATTACAAGCTTTGCTTTTCCAATTGTAATTATTACATCATGCATCGTAGCCTTTGCATCGTATGCGTTAATTCCTGGTTTTACTCTAGGGCTCGGATTCCTTTTAGGCGGTATTGTATCACCACCTGATGCTATTTCTGCGACAACCATTATGCGCCAGGTAAAAGCGCCCAAAATATTAGTAAGTATAGCAGAAGGTGAAAGCCTTTTAAACGATGCCTCTTCACTTATTGTATTTCGCTTTGCGCTCGCAGCAATAGTTACGGGACAATTTCAATTATCCCAAGCAGTGAGCAGCTTTCTCATCGTGGTCGTGATGGGAACATTGATTGGTGTATTAGTAGGGTTCATCTTTTATGCAATATATCGTTGGTTGCCTACTACCCCAGCCATAGAAATTATCTTAAATCTGCTTGCCCCTTATTGCATGTACTACTTCGCAGAACAGTTTCATTTCTCAGGTGTGTTGGCGGTAGTATCAGGCGGACTATTCCTATCCAATCAACGACATAAACTACTCACTTACCAGGGAAGGGTTCAGGGGGCTAATGTTTGGTCGACGCTGGGGTTTCTGCTTAATGGTATCGTGTTTATGCTAATAGGCCTTCAACTTCCATACATAACAAGTGAAGTAGAGGAAGTTAGTCTTGGTGCAGCGATATGGTATGGACTTGCTATTTCACTTGTTTTAATTGTTACTAGGTTATGCTGTACCTTAGGAGCTTCAATTTTTACACGTTTTGCCGCGCGGTTTATTACAGTTGCAGATCGAAATCCCGGATGGAGAATACCGATAGTATTTGGCTGGTCAGGAATGCGGGGTGTAGTTTCTCTAGCTGCTGCACTTTCAATTCCTGTTGTTATTCAACCCGGACAACCTTTTCCTTACAGAAACCTGATTTTGATAATCACCTTTATTGTGATTCTCGTGACACTCGTATTCCAAGGGCTTACCTTACCATGGCTGATCAAAAAGATGAAAATTAAAGATAACGATGCTGTTCTACAGGAGCTGGAGCAGGAGTTAATTATAAAAAAGGCTATGACTGAACGCTCAATCCGGTTTTTGGAAAAGGAATTCAGTGATGACCAGGAATCAAATCAGCATGTGAAGAATCTTACAGCTAAATTGCGAACTGACTTAAATGTATTTCAACAGGACGTAGAAGTATTTAATAATACAAGCAGAAATTTTATTGAGCGTTATCAACACATATATCTTGCTTTACTAGACCAACAACGAAAGGCACTTTATGAACTTAACAGGGAAGATGGCTACGATGAAGAATTGATCAGGAAATACCTGTCATTGTTGGATCTGGAAGAAACGAAGTTGAGGGAACTATTACGTCGTTAATCTTGCTATCCAATGAGGTAAAGTGGCAGATATTTCTCTACGTTCTTCGATTCTAAAATTTATTATTGTTTGTTCTTTAGGATACGTGAAATACTACTGATTTATCCTGATCAGGCAGATTACCTGGAGAGGTCTCTTTCAAATCCTATAGGAAGACCAGAAAACCGCTTTAAAAGCGTAAAAATATTAACCTGCGATCGATACCTAAAAAATTGCTTGAAAATCGTCTTTTAACCCCTATTTTTGGAAGCTTAAAAAAATGGCCTGTTTTGATATAGAAATGGGTTTTCAAAGAATAGTAATCTAAACGTCTACAAAAACAATGGCAGAAATCGTACGAATGCCTAAAATGAGCGATACCATGACAGAGGGAGTTATCGCAAAATGGCACAAGAAAGTTGGAGATACGGTAAAAGCGGGAGAGTTAATGGCTGAGATCGAAACAGATAAAGCCACGATGGATTATGAGTCATTTAATACGGGTACTGTACTTTTCCTTGGCGCTCAGGAGGGACAAGCTGTAAAGGTTAATGATATTCTCGCCGTTGTTGGAAATAAGGGTGAAGATTATAAGGCATTGCTAGAAGGTGCAGGTTCTGCAGCTTCATCTGGTGGGAAAGCTGAGACCCCGAAGTCAGCTCCTGCTCCTCAACCTGCAGCGGCAGCTACTCCTGCAATTGATACTTCTGGTATTAAGGCCGAGGTTGTGCTCATGCCTAAAATGAGCGATACGATGACGGAAGGGGTAATTGCTGCATGGCATAAAAAGGTTGGTGACTCAGTGAAGTCAGGTGAACTACTAGCAGAGGTCGAAACGGATAAGGCTACCATGGAATATGAGTCTTACAACACTGGAACTCTATTATATATAGGAGCAGAAGCCGGAAAAGCAGTAGCTGTTAATGGAGTACTCGCGGTGATAGGTGAGAAAGGAGCAGACTATCAAACACTTTTAAAAGCACACGAAGCCAAAGCATCGGGTGGAGGAACTACTGCGTCAGCTCCAAAAGCCGAAGCGGTTGCTCAACCTACGCAAAACCAGGAGTCAGCACACGCAGAACATTCAACAAATGGCCGCATTAAAGCGTCACCGCTTGCAAAAAAACTGGCCAAAGATAAAGGCCTGGACTTAAGCAAAATTCAGGGAAGTGGAGACTACGGTCGTATAACTAAAAAAGATGTAGAAAGCTTTAAAGGGGCGCCTCAACAACAAGCGCCTGCTGATAAGCCGAGCAAGGGAGCTGCTCCGGTAGCATTACCTAAAGTGGTAGGGCAGGAAAGCTTTGAAGAAGTTCCTGTGTCGCAGATGCGTAAAACAATTGCTAAGCGTCTTGCCGAAAGCAAATTCTCTGCACCGCACTTCTATCTTACCATGGAAATAAACATGGATAAGGCGGTTGAAGCAAGAAAGAGCATCAATGAAATCAGTCCTGTTAAGATTTCTTTCAATGACATGGTTATTAAAGCTGTTGCTACAGCGCTACGTCAGCACCCTGATGTTAACGTTTCATGGCTAGGTGATAAAATGAGAAAGAACCATCATATCCATGTTGGTGTTGCAGTTGCAGTGAAAGATGGATTGCTTGTTCCTGTAGTTCGCTTTGCTGATAATAAATCATTATCACACATTGCTACAGAAGTGAAAGATTTAGCACAAAAGGCTCACGATAAAAAACTACAGCCGTCTGATTGGGAGGGAAGTACCTTCACCATTTCCAATTTAGGTATGTTTGGTATTGAGGAATTCACAGCGATAATTAATCCGCCTGATGCCTGTATTCTTGCTGTTGGAGGAATTAAAGAAGCGCCAATCGTTAAGAATGGCCAGATTGTTCCAGGTAATGTTATGAAAGTAACTTTATCATGCGACCACAGAGCAGTCGATGGTGCTGTAGGATCTGCATTCCTCAAGACATTAAAAGGTCTTCTTGAAGATCCGGTTAGAATATTAATCTAAGAACATGTATAAATGCCGGACTTGTCCGGCTTTATTTTTATTAAACAGTAGAGGACTTATCATGGAAAAAATACATGCTACAACCATTATAGCCGTTTTGCATAATGGGCAAGTAGCCATCGGTGGAGATGGACAGGCAACGATGGGAAACTACGTTGCTAAGAGTAATGTGAGAAAAATAAGAAAGCTTCATGACGGAAAGATACTTGCTGGTTTTGCGGGGTCAACTGCTGATGCTTTTACCCTGATAGAACGTTTTGAAGAAAAGCTTAATAGCTACGGGGGCAATATGAAACGTGCTGCCATTGAGCTTGCTAAAGATTGGCGTACAGACAGGTTTCTGCGGAAACTCGAAGCCATGCTCATTACTGTAAATAATGATGAGCTTTTGGTGATTTCGGGTACAGGCGATGTCTTAGAACCTGATCATCAGGTTGCAGCTATTGGGTCAGGATCCATGTATGCGCAGTCAGCAGCGTTGGCATTAAAGAAGCATGCACCTCATCTTACAGCAGAAGAAATTGTAAGAGAAAGTTTATCCATTGCTGCAGACATTTGCATTTATACCAATCACAACATTATTGTAGAGAAGATTTAGCTGGATGCTCAAATGCTGGATTCTAGATACTGACTCTAGATTCTGGCATCTAACTTCTGGTATCCAGAATCTAGCATCAAGCTATACCTTTGATACATCAGCTCCAGGATCTTTTTCTTTAATCTCTTTCTTCAGGTCCTTTACATGAGGAGATTTATCGGTTGCATCTTTTCCATTCTCCTTGCCGTTATCGTCCCCTAGTAATATGACGAAAGGCTTAAGATGTGCTGAATAGGAAAGTATTATTTTAAGTATGCCGATAGAGGGTACAGCTAGAATCATCCCGGCGATTCCAAGTATTTTTCCTCCAATCAGCAAAGCGATGATTGCGGCCAATGCATTGATGCTAACTTTAGAACCCGTAATTCTCGGGGTGATGAAATTACCTTCAAGAAATTGAACAACAGTAAAAACGATAATAACTCCAAGAGCATACAAAGCGCTGTCTTTTGTGATCAGCGCCATAAGCACCGGAAATAAGGCTCCAATGAAAATTCCTACATAGGGGATAATGGTTAATACACCTGATAGTATTCCAAAGAAGATTGCGTGATCAATTCCCAATATTAAAAGCCCGATAGTGTTAAGTGCCGCTATTATTAATGTTACAAGCATCAAACCTGAAATATAACCTTGTATTACATTCTCAATGTCTTTCTTCCAGGTGAGCTCGTCATCATCGTTTGGTATTATGCTTAAAAAGAAGAGCTTAAATTTCTCTCTATAAATTAGGAAAAGAAAAATATAGATAGGAATTTGAATAAGCGTTGATAGTGTGTTTGATGTTGTAAGCAAAACGGTACCAAGGTAGGTACTTACACTTTTCAGGAAATCCTGAACCATGTTGTTTTGTTCTTTTGTATCTATCCCTAACCTTTCTTGTACGGTTTGTTGTGTTGTTTCTAAAAACTGGTCTGTTTTTGATTCAAGGTTAGGGAG
This sequence comes from Chryseosolibacter indicum, assembly GCF_018598585.1. Lineage (GTDB taxonomy): Bacteria > Bacteroidota > Bacteroidia > Cytophagales > Cyclobacteriaceae > Chryseosolibacter > Chryseosolibacter indicus. The sequence continues at coordinate 27,853 of NZ_JAHESD010000040.1, read as the reverse complement.
GTCATTTACAAGACCAATAATTTGATTAACCAGCAGCCATCCTAGAAAACTGAAAACGATTATCCCGCCGACAAGTACAATAATAACCGCCCAGGTTGTTCCTGTCTTTTTTTCAATTCGCTTTACGAGCGGAAGCATGACTACAGCGAGCAATCCTGCGAAAGCAAGGGGAATGATAATATCCCTGCAAAGTACAATAAGAGTAATAAAAAGAGCTGTGACTACAGCCAGCTTATAAATGTAATCCAGCTTATCAAATGATTTTTGAATCATGGTTCGGTTTTTCGTATAGCTTGCAGAATCACATCACATGATTCTTTTATTTGTTGTTCTGTAATGGTTAGCGGCGGAGCTATCCGGAAACTGTAAGGGTGGGAGAGGAACCAATAGCAAATTACTCCTCTTTGCTTGGCTTCGTTTACAATTGCAGATACGCGATCTGCAGAGTCAAAGTCAATGGCAAACATTAATCCTATCCTTCTTACTTCTTTTATTGAAGGATGCTTAAGATACTGTTCGAAGAGAAGGCCTTTCTTTTCAACACCCTCAAGCAATTGTTCTTCTTCAATTACTTCAAGGGTTGCAAGAGCCGAAGCACAACACACCGGATTACCTCCAAAGGTGGTTATATGTCCCAGCATCGGATCATGTGTAAATGTATCCATCATCTTCTTGTCTGCTATGAATGCCCCAATCGGTAATCCACCTCCAAATGCTTTTGCAACTGTTAGTACATCAGGTACAATTCCATAATGCTCAAAAGCAAAAAGTTTTCCCGTTCGGCCCATGCCGCATTGTATCTCGTCAAGAATAAGAATCGTGCCCGTATCGTAACATCTTTTTCTGATTGCCTGCATATATTCTCGTGTAGGAATCCGTACACCAGCATCCCCTTGTATAGTTTCCATTATGACGCAAGCAGTTCGTTCGGTTATCTGATTAATGTCAGTGGTGTTACCAAATTCAATAAACCGCACATCGGGTAACAAAGGTCGGAACGCCGCCTTCTTCACTTCATTACCGGAAACACTTAACGAACCATGGGTACTTCCATGATACGACTTGCGAAAAGATATAATCTCAGTACGTCCGGTATAGCGTTTTGCAAGCTTGAGTGCTCCTTCATTGGCTTCGGTACCAGAGTTTACGAAATAGGAGCAGTTAAGATTTTCGGGGAGCAGTTCCGCCAACCGCTTTGCCAAAAGGTTTGGGGTGGATTGAATATATTCACCGTACACCATTACATGAAGGTGTTTGTCGAGTTGCCTCTTGATAGCATCTACAACTTTGGGATGCCGGTGGCCAATTGAACTTACACCAATACCTGAAATGAGATCGGTATACCGTTTGCCATCAGGTGCGTAAAGGTAAATGCCCTCCGCCTTATCGATAGAAATAAGGAAAGGGAACGGAGAGGTTTGCGCAATATGATCAAGAAATATTTTTGGGTTGTAATCCATCAGGTAAAGCTAATCAGGCAATGATGATTACTCAAACGAAGTTGCTTTACCTGATGATAAAATGTTGAAGCTTATATGTGCTGAAGCTTGTCGTTGTATTTCTTGTTGATCGTTAAAAGAAGTTAATACACACTTAATTATCATATAGTAATGGAAGGCGAGTTAAGCAGTTTGTTTAAGAATCAAACTCGTACTACTAAAATAAAAAAAGACCTTCCGTGGGGTTAGAAGGCCTTGGAAAACTAATACATAAGAATCTTAGAATGCTTTGAAATCTACCCTGCGGTTCAATTGCCGCCCCTGGCTGGTATTGTTGGCATGTTGTGCTATTTCTTCTCCATAACCAACTACTGAAATACGTTCATCAGGCACTCCCATGTCATGCATGAGATCCCGTATCTTCTGTACTCTTTTAATGGAAAGTTTCACATTATAATCACTTCCTCCATTGCTGTCGGTATGCCCTTCAATAAGAATGGTTCGACCCTGTAATGCATACTCCACTGCAATAAGAAAGGGATTCATATCTACTACAGAGAACTCATCCTGATCAAAGTTAAAATATAAAGGAGCGAGTTCAATTGGCTCATTATCTTTCTTTTCCTTAAGCTTTTGTGCTACCATCTCACGTATAATTTCGTGCTCTTTTGAAGTAGGAGCAGGAAGCTTATTCTCTTTTAAAACCTTGTCTTCCTGGTCATGGAGCTTGTTAAGAGTCTTTTCGGATGGCCTGTCCTTTACCTTCGCTACTGTTGTCGGTTTTGCTTTGGGAATAATGGTTTCATCAACAAGATGTTTACCTTGGTTATTGGTAGAGGAGGAGCGAACGGTATTATTTGATTTATTTGTCCGCTTTTGCTCAAGAATAGAGCAGGCGCGGGTATAATGGTTGATTTGTTTTTTGAATTTTGATTTATAAAACCGTGCTTTTTGTTTATGGTAGACATGTTGGGCGTTTACTGAAACGGAGAGTAAGATGCCTATAACGATAGACAGTACAAACACAACGACTTGTCTGAGTCTTCCTCCCTTCATCCTTGTATTAGTTACCTCCCTATAGCTTAACTTTTGCACGCGGCCCATAGAAGAAGTACTGAATTTATAATTCAAAGATGGTCAGTATCTATACTGATTTCCAATCGAAGCGGGTGTAAATCCTACATTGTTATATAAAGTAATCCACCTCTTGGACTTGTTAAAATCTTCATTTAATTGAATGAAACGCTGCATGATATCATTGGGCACTGTTACGGAAAGATGGTATTGCTCGATTTTCCAACCTTGTGGTCCCTTTCTTAAGATTCCAGATCCTCGGCATGTTCCCATCCAGGTTGTTAAAAGTTCTGAAAACTATGCATAATTGCCGTCATTTGTTACATGAATATCTCTCTCGTAAGGTTTAAAATCCCAAGCTTTACCCTTGTCGAAATAAGGTTTAGCAAAACCTACAAATTCCGTTTTTGTCCATCTTTCTGAAGCATCTGTACCGATGTAAACAGAGTTGTCTGCCATAGCATTAAAAAAGACATTCGCATCGGCCTTGCCTGCCGCTAAGTGCCATTTATCTAAGAAATTATTGATTTCGACAATTGTAGAGTCTCTCTTACATGCTTTAAATAAATTCTTTAAGTACGATCCGTGGAACACTGCCCATGAGTACGTTATGTTGATTGATGTAAAGTAAATAATGAATAGTATAAAAGCCTTTTTCATAAGATAAGCGCCGGTTTAATGATAGTTGACGACGTGATTCTAACTTAATAGAAAGCTTAAGATAAAAATCACTGCCATAATGACAATAACATTCTAAGTGTTTCTCTGTACTAATTTAATTAGATTGTAGAAGTTAGAAAGTGCAGATAGAAGCGCTCATTAACTTTCTTTCCAACTTCTTTTTTTAGCTTCGCCCGTATTTCAAAATGAGGAGAGATGACAGATTTCGAAAAACGTATCAGCTCGAATAGCTCACTGCTGCAAGGCTTTGTTTTCATTTTGTTGTTGGTAACATTAGGCTGTTCCGAAAGTAAGGAAACAAGATTAGAACGGTTTCTCGCGCAGGGCAACGACATGGTTGCAAAGCATAACTATGAACAGGCTATTGATTACTATGAGGGAGCCCTCGAGCTTGACTCCTGTTTTGCTGACGCTTTGAATAACCTGGGTACTGTATACTATAATCAGAAAAACTATACCGTCGCATTAGACTACTACGGGAAAGCGTTAGAATGTCATCCAGACTACATCAGAGCCTATATAAACAGAGCCAATACTTTTTACGAAACCAACGAACTTTTCAATGTTTTGAAAGATCTGGATTGGGTTGCAAAAAGAAAGCCGGATACGCTTATACTTCATTTCCTGCGGGGACTAACCTATACAAAGCTTCGGGATTACAATAACGCGAAAGTGGCTTTTAAGGAGGCGCTGGAAATCCAGCCGGGCAATGCCGAGCTGATCATTAACCTCGGCACGTTGTATTTTTATGAAAAGAATTACGACTCTGCCAGACTGCTACTTAATGCAGTTCTTAAAGAAAATCCCGGCGAGCCAAACGGGTATAATACGCTAGCCCTGATTGAAGCAGAGCAAGCCAATTACGACCTGGCGCTTAGTTGGGTAAACAAAGCATTAGCGATACGAAAGAATGATCCATACTTTATGAATAACAGGGGATATGTTTATTTAATGAGAGGTGAACTTGATAAAGCACTTACCGACATTAATGAAAGCATTACCCTTGATCCTTATAATGGATGGGCTTACCGTAACAAAGGCATTTATTATATAAAGACAGAAAACAAGAAAGATGCCCTTCGTATGCTGAACCAGGCTAAAGGCCTCGATCCTTATATAGATAAACTGGATGTCTATTTTAAAGCAGCAGAGGAGTTAGAGTAAGTGATATTGGTAATGCAACTGTTATTGCGCGCGATCATATAACATTAAAGCCGCCTTCTAAGACTGAATTTATGGCTAAAGGATTAGAAAGAGGTGACTTACACCGGATCCACATCAATTACAAACCGAATACTCTTAAACGCTTTGTCTTTTAACACCTGTTCTATACACTCAAAGATGGTGTGCTTAAGCTGCGTGAGTTCTCCTCGCCCGCGAGGTATCTTAAGTAAAATACTCATCAGGAACTGATTTCTTATTTTCGAGATCATCGGTTCGCCTGGCCCAAGTAGCTTTACGCCTGTCAGTTGAGCCTGAAGCAACTCGGCTAACTCGTGGGCTGCATCCCTGCAGGTCTTCTTATCGGTGTGCTTGATGGTGATATCAATCAACCGCGTAAAAGGAGGGTAGGCATGCTGGTGGCGGTCCTGTATTTCTTTTTTGTAAAACTCGTCATACCGGTTGTTCAGTATAAACAATAGTATCGGGTGGTCAGGACTTGATGTCTGTACTACTACTTTTCCCGCTTTCTCTCTACGCCCCGCACGACCGCTAACTTGTGTGATTAATTGATATGCCCTTTCATGCGAACGAAAATCGGGGAAGTGCATCATACGGTCTGCATTAAACACACCAACCAGACTTACATGATCGAAGTCAAGGCCCTTTGTTACCATCTGCGTACCAACGAGAATATTGGTTTCCCCTTTTTCGAATTGGTCAATAATAGTCTCGTAACCCGTTTTAGATCGTGTGGTTTCAAGATCCATCCGTTGAATGATCGTTTCGGGGAAATAAAGATTCAGTTCTTCTTCTAGTTTTTCTGTACCATATCCCACCGTCTTTATTCGTGAGGATGTACAAGTCGGGCATTGACGGGGTAATGATTCCTTGTATCCGCAGTAGTGGCAGACTAAAGCATTTTTGAATTGGTGATAGGTGAGGCTTACTGCACAGTTAACACATTTGGGTACCCAGCCACAGTCTTCACAGTTGATCATAGGTGAATAACCTCTTCTGTTCTGGAAGATGATCACCTGCTCTTTTTTATCAAGCGCTTCATGAATATGGCGGAGCAGCAGCGATGAGAATTCTCCTTTGATGGTTTTGTTCCTTCGTTCGGATCGCATGTCTGCGAGAATGATCTCCGGTAACTTCGCTTCACCAAAACGTTTTGTTAGACTTACCAACCCATACCTGTTTTGCAAAGCCTGGTAATAACTTTCAACGGAAGGGGTTGCAGAACCCAGCAGAACTTTGGCATGATGGAGCTGGGCCATCATTATAGCCGTATCACGTGCATTATAACGGGGAGCAGGTTCGTGCTGTTTATAGGAGGGATCATGTTCCTCGTCAACAATAATCAGGCTGAGGTTGTCGAAGGGAAGGAACACAGATGACCTAACGCCTACGATAAACTTTACTTTTCCTGTTAATACACCATTCCAGACTTCGACCCTTTCGTTATCCGAAAATTTAGAGTGATAAATGCCCATGGAAGATCCAAAGATCTTTTTCAGCCGTTGAACAATTTGGGTCGTCAACGCAATCTCCGGAAGTAAATACAAAACCTGTCCACCACTGTCGAGGGCTTTGCGGATGAGGTTAATGTAGATTTCCGTCTTGCCGCTTCCTGTAATGCCGTGTAGCAGGGTTACAGCATGTTCATCAAAGCTTTTGAAAATTTCAGCTTGTGCTCGTTCCTGATCTTCGCTTAAAAGAATAGGTAATGTCTCTGCGTCTTCATCAAAACCAAAGCGTGGTACTATGACTTCAAATTCCTCGAGTATATTATGTTTAATGAGGGTATTAAGTGACGACTCCGAGGCAGCTTCATCAAGAAGTTGCTTTTTAGAAATTCCTTTAGCATTGGTAGCCTTATCCTTAAGAACAGGTACATGTTGCAGGTATTTTAATAAAACATCTTCCTGCTTCGGCTTACTCTCAAGCGTTTTAAATACTTCTTCCAGCGCTTCATGAGAAACATAGTCTTTGGTAAGGCGTATTCTTCTTTCTGTTTTTGGTTTGTATTTTTCTTTCACCTCTTCAAAAAGCAGAATGGCTTCTTTTGACGAAAGTGATTTAAGAATGCTGTAAATACTTCTTACATCCAGAAGCTTGGCGATGTCGGAGTAGGAGAGTGTATCCTGCTCAAGCCGTTTAAGCAAAATGATTTCTTTCTCAGAAAAGGAAAGTGTGCTCTCCTCAAGATTAAAAGAAGGGTTGAGCTGCACCATCGACTCGCTGGATAGTCGCAGGCCCACAGGCAGTGCTGCATTCATTACCTCCCCCAAAGTGCAGGCATAGTATTCGGCAATCCAGATAAAAAGTTTGAATTGTATGGGAGTAATGGACGGATACGTATCCAGTATTTCAAGGATATATTTTGCTTCGTACTCTTTCGGTGATTGCTCATGGATGTTGACGATCAACCCGGTAAGAATTTTGCGATCGCCAAACTGGACAATAGCACGTTGTCCAATTTGAAGATGTTCGTTCAAAGCATGAGGTATGCGATACGTAAAATACTTAGGAATAGGTACAGGTAGCAGAAGCTCTGCAAACAACGTACTCCTGGACTGGTCCTGATCGAAGATTTCCACTCCCGATATTAAAATATAACCCGGTAAAAATAAGAATATATCAACCGAAAAGTGAAATTATTGTGAATCCATACTACAGCGCCTTGTTACGTAAGGTCGTTAATTTGCTCAAGCGCTTCTTTACTGCTAAAAACAGGGCGTTGACATGTTTTCTTGAAACAAACATAAATAGTTGATTTATTGTCAACAGCAGTCTTTCCTGCTACCAAAGGGAGCGCACTTTGTGTTTTAGTTCCCAGTGTTAGCACAAAAGGCTGATAAGTTTGGAATATTTCTTTTTTCAAGGTCATGTTATTCTCTCCCACCAATACAACTTCAGCCAATCCCTTTTTCATTTCCATATAAGCTATGCCCCAGTTCGACATATAATTCGGTTCTGATATGATGATATGGCATAAAGGCGTAGTCATAGCTTCGGCTTGTTGTTGCCAGTGTTCTTTGTCGAGCAGCGAACCGAGGTGATATAGGTTCTGCGCCATCACAGAATTAGAAGCCGGTATAACATTGTCAAATAACTCTTTTCTTCTTGCAATCAGGGCTTCATTATCTTTATTGGTGTAGTAGAAGAAGCCATCGTCCTCATCCAGGAATTTGTCTACAGTAAATGTTGCGAATAGTTCAGCCCTTCGCAGCCAGTATTCATCAAACGTTGCCTGGTAGAGCTTCGTGCATGCCTGTATCAGGTAAGCGTAGTCATCGAGAAACGCCGTAGTGGCAGAGCGTTTTCCTTTGTATGAGCGATAAACAACACTGCCCTCTGTTAACTCGCTTTCTATAAACTTCATGTTTTTGAGCGCCGCGTTAAGAAAACGTTCATCACCAATGTACTTGTAGGCATCAAGAAGTCCGCATACCATCATAGCATTCCATGAAGTAATGATCTTATCATCCAACCCGGGACGGATTCGCTTATCCCGAACAGCCAGAAGCTGATCCTTAAACCCGCGTAACTTCTCACGCCATGTAACCTCAGTGAGATTATGTTTTTTTATAAACGCTTCTTCTGATTGCGTTTGTATAAATACATTGTTTCCGTGCTCCCAGTTTCCTTCATCTTTCACGTTGTAAAAGTCAAAGAACAACGCTGCGTCTTCTTTGAGTATCTCGGTGATCTCATCTTTCTTCCAGATGTAAAACTTCCCTTCTTCACCTTCACTGTCGGCGTCAAGCGCAGAATAGAATCCCCCTTGCGGATGGGTCATCTCCGCTTGTAGCCATTCAAAAGTTTCAACTACAACAGTTTTGAACAATTCCTCTTTTGTTAATGCATACGCTTCTGAATACAAGCTCATCAGCTGCGCATTGTCATAAAGCATTTTTTCGAAGTGAGGAATAAACCAATAACTATCGACTGAATACCGCGCAAAGCCTCCACCAATCTGATCATAGATACCACCCCAGGCTATCCGACGCAATGTTATCGTTAACTGATTCAGAGCTTCCTCATTTTTGGTAATATGGTAATACCGCAGCAACCAAAGCCATACTGAAGGCATCACGAACTTAGGTGCCTTGTCAAGCCCTCCCCAGTTTTTATCAAAAGCAGAAGCTAGCTTGGCAAACATCTTATCGAGGTCTGTCGCAAGCTCCGTAAATTCATATGCTTTCTTATAATGTGATGTATCCTGATCAGCAAGAAGTTTCGCTAATTCATTAGCCGAGTCATCTACTTCACCACGTCTTTCTGTAAAGGCTTTGTGTACGCCACCAATTACCTGTACCCACTGATCAGGAGGAAAATACGTCCCGCCATAAAACGGCTTCTGATCAGGGGTAAGAAAAACATTGAGCGGCCAGCCACCATTTATCCCCATGGCTTGTACGGCCTCCATGTATATAGTATCAATATCGGGTCTTTCTTCGCGGTCTACTTTAATACATACAAGGTGTTCATTCATCACCTGGGCGATGTTCTCCTTTTCAAACACTTCACGCTCCATTACATGACACCAGTGGCAAGATGAATAACCAATACTTACCAGTATAGGCTTATTCTCATTCCTTGCCTTCGTCAAAGCTTCTTCTCCCCATTCAAACCAATCCACGGGATTGTACGCATGCTGAAGCAGGTAAGGAGATGTTGAATGAATTAGCCGGTTTGCTTTATGTGTTTCAATCATGTTTGTATACGCTTAAGAAATCGTACCAGAGACGTACGGGTGGTCACGGTGTTGTTATTTGCTCTTTTATAATTCTGATCTCTTCGCTTACATCGGCTTTGTCCTTCAATAACTCCAGCCTTTTCAACGTATCGTTAAGAAACTTTTGATGGGAAGCAGATGTAGGATGAAAAGGCCGGTGGCTCATAGCAGCTGAGATCGATTTCCATTCTTTTATAAACTTCCTTGTATCTTCATCGATATAACTTTCAATAAATTGATCCCAGATGTAGTCCTCAGCTTCCTGCGTAGGGTGTAGCATATCCGATTTATAGAACCTGTAGTCACGAAGGTCATCCATCATAATTTCAAACGCAGGAAAATACTCAACGTCAGTAAATTGGGTGGTAATGGCGTAACAAGCAGTTCGTAAAACAGCTTTGCTCACACTATTCAGCGGAAGCGTATCTTTTACATGCCTCACCGGGCTCACTGTTATAATAAGTTTTGCATCAGGAATCACAGCTTTTAATGTATCAAATAACATTTTAAAAGACGCCACAATTTCCTGTTCGGATAACAATCGCTTCTTAAAAAATGCGGCCGGTACTTTATGACAATTTGCTACAATTTCATGGGTATCTGTTCTTTCATACACCCACGCTGTACCGTATGTGATCAGCAGTCGCGAAGTATTCTTCAAGAACCCGTGAGCCGACGATACCATCGACGTAATCGTGGACATAAGCTCCTTCTTATCATACGCAGCTACTTCTGAATGAAAATCATAACTGAGGTGAATACCGTCATTTTCCAGAAAGGTGTCCTCTCCGGGCAATGTGTTAGACAAGCCATAGAGAATGGCTCTGTGAATAGACAAGGGGTTATAAATAATACCAAACGGGTTCACCATAGCCTCAAACTTATTACTGTATAGCCGGCTGCCGATGGCATCGGCAAAACAGGAGCCGGCCGTAAAAACAGGGTTTTTAAGGCCAAACTGCCATTTTGAAGCAGGGGTACTAACAATAGTTCGGAATGTTTTCATAATTATGTTACCGCAAACACTTGAAAATTTCGCACTTTTTCTGATACTTTACATGACTAACACATACAAAGTATATGAATAACGACCTTTCTGCCTTTGAAAAAATTCCAGTAAACGTTTTTAAGACTTCCGAAGAAGCTTCAAAGTTTGTAGCACGCCAGGTAGCCGATTTGATTAAAAGCCGCCAAGCATCTAACAAGCATTGCGTTTTAGGACTTGCAACCGGCTCAACACCAACGCGCGTATACGCCGAGCTGGTCAACATGCACAAGTCAGAAGGTCTAAGCTTCCGCAATGTATATACTTTTAACCTTGATGAGTACTATCCCATGCAGCCTGATTCGTTGCAGAGCTATGTACGCTTCATGAACGAGCACCTCTTTAATCATATCGATATTCCTAAGCAGAACATTCACATACCCGATGGTACCCTTTCAAAGGATAAGGTAGCTGACTTCTGCCGCGAGTATGAAAATAAAATTGACCAACTGGGAGGGATAGACATCCAGATCCTCGGTATAGGTAGAACAGGTCACATCGGTTTCAACGAACCTGGTTCAAGTGAAAAATCACTTACACGTTTGGTAACACTCGATCAGGTTACACGCATCGATGCTGCCAGCGATTTCTTTGGTGAAGAAAACGTTCCGAGAAAAGCCATTACCATGGGTGTTGGCTCTATCATGAAAGCACGCAAAGTGTTTATGATGGCCTGGGGTGAAGGTAAAGCTTCTGTAATCAAGAAGGCAGTTGAAGGACCAATTACTGATCATATCCCTTCATCCTTCCTTCAAAAGCATGCCGATTGCCTCGTAGTACTTGATGAAGCATCGTCTTCAGAATTAGTACGCAAGAAAACGCCATGGATATTAGATACTATCGATTGGAACGATCGTCTTATTCGCAAGGCAGTAGTTTGGCTTTGCCAGAAAGTTAAGAAGCCTGTGCTTAAGCTCACCAACCACGATTACATGGAACATGGTATGGGTGACATCATCACAGAATATGGTTCTGCTTACAAGGTAAATATTAAAGTATTCAACGATCTGCAACATACCATCACCGGATGGCCGGGAGGTAAACCAAATGCAGATGATACAAACAGACCCGAACGTGCTAATCCGTTCCCTAAGCGGGTTATCATCTTCTCACCACACCCTGACGACGATGTAATCTCCATGGGAGGTACCTTCATCCGTCTTGTAGATCAGGGTCACGAAGTGCATGTTGCCTACCAGACTTCTGGTAACATTGCTGTGTTCGATGATGATGCTGTTCGCTTTGCAGATTTCGTTCGCGATTTCAATGAACAATTCGGTCTGTCAAAAGCAGATGGAGAAGAATTCTATCAGAAGATCGTAAGCTCAATCAAACAGAAAGGACCTGGTCAGATAGATAGTCCCGAAGTGTTGTCAATAAAAGGGCTGATCAGAAGGGGAGAAGCAAAAGCAGGTGGCCGTTACGTTGGCCTTCCCGATGAGCAAATGCACTTCCTCGATATGCCTTTCTACGAGACCGGCGCCGTAAAGAAAAAGCCACTGGGAGAAGATGATATTAAGATCGTTATGGATCTTATCGAGAGAATTAAACCACACCAGATCTACGCTGCCGGCGATTTGTCAGATCCGCATGGTACACACCGTGTTTGTTTGGCTGCAATCTTCGAGGCAGTAAACCGCTTGAAGAACAAGGACTACATGAAAGATTGCTGGCTGTGGCTATACCGTGGTGCATGGCAGGAGTGGGATATCGACCAGATAGAAATGGCCGTACCGCTTAGCCCTGATGAGCTCATGAGAAAGCGCAGAGCAATCTTCAAACACCAGTCACAGAAAGACAGCGCCATGTTCCCCGGAAGTGATAAACGTGAGTTCTGGATGCGCGCCGAAGACAGAAACCATGCAACAGCAGCAGCCTATAACCAGTTAGGCCTTGCCGAATACGAAGCCATGGAAGCCTTCGTCAGACATAAGTTCTGATATAATATTAAATACGTCTTTACTCAAGCCACTTCTTCACATAAGGAGTGGCTTTGTTTTTCAGATCCACCGAATTGCATAATAAACCCGTCATTGATAGCGGAGCAAAGAATCCCCTCTAAACACTCACATCACCATCTCCCTGGTCGCAACATTGCCCACCTCATCCTGTACAACCACCTTAATCTTACTAATCAACTCCTTCCTCGATGTAAACCCATAATGCCACCATTCAAAGTCCTTAACAGTTTCCGCTTCCTCTACAGCCACACCATCACGGCCTAACCCAACTACTTTCATCACCCTCAAGCTAAAGTCCTTCTTTGTAGCCTTAACATTCAATTCCAAGGTAGAATCACTTACAGCAACCTCGGCTTCCTCAATAACCGGTCTGCGCATATAATCAGCAATCGCAGCCGTATACCCGTTCGGAAGCTTCAACTCCCTAGCCATCTCCCAGTAATATGCCTTCCTCTCCGCAATAAGCATCATCGCTTTTGCATACGCCGTAGCCTTTCTAAACCGCTCGCGATTGTCTCGTTGCAAAGCACTCTCTTTGGTAGTAGGCTTCGACCTTCGCGCAACAATCGTTTTTCCGCGCAATTGTTTAAAGATGAATTTTGAGCCAAACCTTCCGCTCAAACCTTCTGTAAGATCATTTTCTCTGACTTGTGCCATAGGGTTACTGTTTTTTCAGGAAAAGTAGACCCCACGTTTGACAAATACTGTCAAAACCATCCCACCCCCAGCAAAATTTTAAGAACGTAAAGAGTGCAGCACGAGTGCAAAACGAGTGGAAAACAGCTTAAAACACGAGCCGTAAAGACAACGATTCTACTTTGGGCGTGCCCTTCGCCGCCATCACACAAGGCCAATACAGCTCCGGTCGGGCTGTCCGTTACAAGTCCTCGCCCCAGTCACAAGCCAACCCTTCGCTGTGGGCTTTTCACTGCCATCCCTCACGCAAGCACCGGTAAGTGGTCAGGCCCACGCTGGCTCACGCGTGCTGCGTGAGCCTTATTTAGAAATCAAAGCCTCAATTATTTCTTGTTCAAGTCTTAGACATGTGCCAGTCGAGGTTTATATCCCAGTTATAGACGGCATTAGATTTAATACATCATAAAACGGCTTTCGAAGGGCATGAAAAGTTGAGTTTTTTACTATTCAGATGCTTATTTTTGTTTAAATGAAGCTTTTTAATTATTATTTGAATCGCGTCATTCGATATTTGTCTTGAACTTGACTGGAATAGAAAAAGCGTTGCTAATAAGTACTACTATGAAAAGCCTGCATTTAAATATAAATCTTAGTCTTCAACAATTGATTGATGTGGTAAAGCAACTATCTCCTGACGAAAAATTAAAACTGAATGAAGCCATCTGGAGCGAGAATATGGATATACCCCAGGAGCATCAAAAACTAGTTTTGGATCGCGTGCAAAAATCAAAGCAAAATCCAGACAGCATGCTCGATTGGGATAAAGCTTCTAAAAAGCTCAAGCCTTGATTGATTAATGCCTAAATACAAAATTAAAATTGCACCTGATGCATTACCGGATATTCAGGACGCTACCGATTGGTATAATAAGCAACTGCAAGGCTTGGGTACTCGTTTTCAGAAACAGGTAATAACACAAATCAATTCTTTAAAAAGTAACCCGTTGAGTCACGTTATTCGTTATGCGGATATTCGGTGTATGCTTATTAAGAGATTTCCCTTCATGGTTCACTTCTCTGTCAACCAAATCTCGTAGAGGTCTTTGCTATCCTCCATACCAGTAGAAATCCCAAAATATGGGAAGAAAGAAAGAGCCATTAAACTGAATATACTTGGCAGTCATGTATTCTAATAAGTCTATTTCAACATTCGTACCTCCCGCGGTAATACCGCTACATTTCCTTTAAGCCATTCCTTTACAAGCCTTGACACTAACGAAATGAAACAGAAGAAAACTATAAAATTGTTATCTTTAAAGAGTCAAAAATAATTAACCATGGGAGCAGCACAGATCAGAGAGGAGCTACATCGGTATATTGACAAAGCTGATGAAAGAATTTTAACATGATTTACGCTATGGTAAAAGCCGATACCGGCCAGGAGAATTATTTTTTAACAGATGAACATAAACAACTATTAGACGAGCGATTGGCAGCGCATAAAGCATCTCCCCAGGAAGGATCAACCTGGAACGAAGTAAAAAACAGAGTCACGCAAAAGACATGAGTTATTGTTTAATTGTTAAACCATTAGCGGAAAAGGACATAGAAGAAATTTATAGTTGGTATAATCAACAAAGAGTTGGATTAGGAGATATCTTTTTAACTGAGCTTGAGAGGAGTTTTGATTTTATTGAAAAAGGTCCGGCTCAATATCAAGTTAGATATAAAGAAGTACGAATGACCCAAATTAAGAGCTTCCCAATTTGCGTACATTACACAATAGAGGAAGACACTATATTATTCACGTAGTTTTAAGTACCAGTCGTCATCCTAAGATTGGGGTAAAAAGAGCGAAATGATACAGTATAATAGCCTCCAACTCCGAGGTAACGAACTATTACATATACCTTATTAAACAAACCTCATACTACTTCTGTTCTAAACTCGTCATTCCGAGAATACAACCTCTATACTATGCGATAAAATAGATTCGAGGAATCCCCTTCCCGGCAATCTTCAATAGAAAGACTAAGAAATCAATATGATCTAAGTAACATAAGCTTCTTTTATTTCCACCATTCAACGCCCTCACGCTGGCGCACGCGTGCCGCGTGTGCCTTACCCTTACACTTGTGGCTTTGCATACTTAATATGCCACACTTGACCTTCGTGTGCCTTATTAAACGCGTGTCGTATTAAATAAAATCTATTTCCAGCAACCCTCTACCACCACTATAGTCTATGGCACTGCTATATTTCCAATGCTCGGGCTCTTTTACGAATCCTGACACTACCCGATTATTGTGAATGTAATCTACCTTCTGGTCTATCACCTCCGGACTCCATAACTCTATTGGTTTGTTATGATGCTGCCAAACCTGTCTATT
The DNA here is from genome assembly GCF_018598585.1 of Chryseosolibacter indicum. GTDB lineage: Bacteria > Bacteroidota > Bacteroidia > Cytophagales > Cyclobacteriaceae > Chryseosolibacter > Chryseosolibacter indicus. The sequence continues at coordinate 12,723 of NZ_JAHESD010000040.1, read as the reverse complement.
CTTAACATTACTACTTTTTATTCCCGCTCTTTCAAACATCATAACAACCATTCTCTTCTGCTCTCCTGAATATTTTCTTCGATCTTAATACATAGTTGCTTTGATGTAAACTCCTTAAACCTTCCTAAAACTACCTCAGGATTACTTTCTTTAGCTCGTATCACTAAATGGATATGACTTGGCATAATACACCAACAATAAATTTCTAAACCTTTATTCTTTCGGCAATAATCCAGGCTTTGGATAATGACTTCATAATACTCTTCGCGTACAAAAACATCAATCCAATAAACTACTGCAAAGCTCACGAAATACAATCCATTCTTGTTGTAAAACTTATACTTCCTACTTATTGATACACTATAGTGTTTATAATGTAATATATGTGATTAACACAAATATGTAAAAGGCACACGCGACACGCGTGCGCCAGCAAAGGGACACGCGTGCGGCCAGCAAAGAAGATTAAGAAGTACTATGAAAATGAAATTCAGAATGACATAAGTAACATAAGCTTCTTTTATTTCCACCATTCAACGCGTACTTTAGCAAACAGACCAACTATCCCGACCATGGCATTTCTGAAAGTAACAGCACTCATTATTATTGGTCTTTACCTGGTTGTTGTTCTCTTGCTTTATCTCTTTCAGGCTAAACTGATTTTTCTTCCCGGAAAGCTCTCTTCTAATTATCGTTTTGCAAGTGCTTACAACAGCGAAGACTTAATGTTAACAACCTCTGATCATGAAAAGATAAATGCGCTCTTTTTCAGGGGAACAGGAGAGGATGTAATCCTGTACTTCCATGGTAACGCTGGCGACCTCAGTGGATGGCAATATGTAGCTGAAGACTTTACGGGCCTTGGCTTTAGCGTTCTTATCATTGACTACAGGGGATATGGTAAAAGCACAGGCACTATTTCTGAAAAGGGATTTTATCATGATGCAGAAGCAGCCTATGAGTACCTGATTGAAAAAGGATATAAGTCTGAGCACATCATAATCTATGGTCGTTCAATAGGTACAGGTGTAGCCGTAGAGCTTGCCACCAGGGTAGAGGTTAAAGGTGTTGTTCTTGAATCACCCTATACTTCTATTGCAGCGTTGGCCAATGAGAAGCTTCCCTTTTTCTTTCCTTCGCTCTATCTGAAGTTCCGCTTCAATACCATCGCCAAGCTCGATAAAATAAAGTCACCCGTCATCTTTCTGCATGGCAGTAAAGATACCCTTATCCCGTATTCCCATACCGAAAAATTGTATCAGCGATTTAAAGGGCCCAAGCGAATGATCTTATTTCCGCAAGGCACACATAACGACCTGAGTTCATTTGACGAGTATAAGATTACGCTAACCGAGGTGTTGCCGCAATTATTTGATAAAAAGTAACGCACCACATCTCCTTACATAAGAAAATAACCGTTGAGTCCTGCTTAACCGTAAGTTCTAAAAGAAGCTTGACAACACAAGGGGTATTCACTACTTTGTCCGCCGACTACTATCCAATATTATGATGAATAAACTATTAGCATTACTTTTTTTAATGGCGGCATTTACTGCTTCTGCTGCTGATATCGACGGAAGATGGAGTGGCAAGCTGAACAACAACATGGACATTTACCTCGAATTGAAGGCCGATGGTAAGAAGTTCTCAGGCGTTGTAACAACACCGTACAACGACAAGCTGTTTACAGATGGCAAGATCAGTGGCAGCACATTTACGTTCTCTGTCAACAACGACGGAAAAGTAACATCCTATAAAGGCACCTTAAACGGTGATAACATGACACTCTCTCTTACAAACGAGGGAAAGGAATACAGTGGCACATTGAAGCGCTTGAAAGGCAGTGAGCCTTCACCCTTTGCTTCACGCATGAAACCTCAGATGACAGAGTACTGGGAGCCTGTACCAAAGAAAGTTGAACCAGGGCCTTATGTGATGGTTCCTCCGCCTTCTGATGCCATTGTTCTTTTCGACGGTAAAGATCTTTCGAAATGGAAGAGCCGCGATGGAAGCGAAGCAAAATGGAAAGTTGAAGACGGCCTGTTTACTGTAGTTAAAGGTACCGGTGATATTACAACACGTCAGAAGTTTGGCGACTATCAGTTACACATTGAATGGAGAATACCGGAAGACATCCAGGGACAAAGCCAGGGAAGGGGAAACAGCGGACTATTCCTCCAGGATTTGAGTGATGACCTCAAGATTCCAGACTATTGGTACGAAGTACAGATCCTGGATAACTACAACAATCCTACATATGTAAATGGTCAGGCTGGAAGTATCTACAAACAGAATCCACCATTGGTGAATGCCATGCGTAAGCCTGGTGAGTGGAATGTATATGACATCACATACACGGCACCGCGCTTTAATGAAAATGGCACATTACATTCACCTGCACGGGTCACAGTATTTCACAATGGTATATTGGTACAAAACAATTATGAGATCAGAGGACATACAGCGTATATTGGCATGCCTGCATACAAGGCACCACATGGCAAGGCGCCTATCTCATTACAGGATCATGGCGATCCCAGCAAGGCTATTAGCTTTAGAAATATCTGGTTAAGAGAATTGTAATAATAAATATCAAGGTGTGTTGGAGAGGTTCAATTATTAATTACCTCTTCAATACACTTAACGTAACAAGAGGCTGATTTTTACCCGGAGGATTAATTACCTTCTTTTGATTGATCCTTGCTTTATAGAAGTCGTCGCCGTAAAGAATTTCAACTTCATCACCGGTTCTGAAGATATTTGAAGCCGGAGATACAGATACACCTACCTCAATTTCACGTCCTGAAATGAAAGCTTTAAAGGTCTTTACATCTTTTTCTTTGATTTGGAGATAGCTCATAGATCTGCTTTTTAATAGTTACTGAATCATCCTACTAACATCAATAAAACCTTATGCCAACAGCGGCAGGATTACCTGGATTATTCATGTGTGCAGACTGTGAAACGTCCTTGCTGTCGTTGTAATCGCATTATTTACATTAAACGACCCTGGCGTTTATCTAAAGCATGCGTAAATGGTTTTTAAAAAGAGGTAAGAAATGGATACAAATAAAAAGCACCAGAATATGGAGAGGGTCAACCATATGTCTGATGCTGGGACTAAATAAATTCTATTCTTAGATTTCTAACAGGTCATCTCCAATAATTAGAAAGCCATTAAAAATACTTCGCTGGTGTTAAGAATTGGAGAATGAATATTGATATCTCGATTAATTCTTCACGTGTAAATATAGATAAATACCAATGCCTGAAATTGTAGATAATTACGATGAGCGGTTTCAAACCTCCTTATTTTTATGAATGAGAGGTTTTATTTTGTGAATGAATGCGAGGTAATATGAGCGCACTGAATAATCTTTATTCAGGTTAAATAATCGATGATCCTGTTACACAACGAATGGGAGAGTGAGCTGGCTTTCAACAATAAAGGCTAGGAGAGAGGCTACTGGATAAAATAGAAAAAGCCACATTGCTGTGGCTTTTTGTAATATCACTGATAAGAATATTATTCAGCTACTACTTTCACGCTGATCTCGTGTTTCACTTCTTTGTGAAGATCAAGCGTTGCAGTGTAAGTACCAATTTGTTTTGGACTTTCCTTTAGAACTACTTTCTTACGATCGATATCAAAACCTTTTGCTTTTAAGGCATCAGATATCTGTACTGCTGTAACAGCACCGAATATTTTTCCGCTTTCACCCGCTTTGGTCTTGATCTCTACAGTCAATTCGCCAACTTTAGCAGCTAACGCTTCAGCATCTTGCTTGATTTTAGCAGCTTTGTGAGCAGCCTGGCGGATGTTTTCATTCACCAGTCTTTTGTTTGACTCATTCGCGATTAAAGCAAACCCGTTAGGAATAAGGTAGTTGTTACCATATCCAGGTCTTACTTTCACAATATCGTTTTTATAGCCAAGGCCTTGTACGTCCTGTTTTAAAATTACTTCCATGTTCGTTTTTCTTTAAAGGGTTAAAGATTACTTTAATGAGTCACCAACGTAAGGAAGCAATGACAAGTGTCTGGCACGCTTAACAGCTTGAGCTACTTTCTTTTGAAACTTCAAGCTTGTTCCTGTAAGTCTGCGTGGCAATATCTTACCTTGCTCATTGATGAATTTTAATAAGAAGTCAGGATCCTTGTAATCGATATACTTGATACCATTCTTCTTAAAACGGCAGTACTTAGGTTTAACCTCAGCACGCTTGATAGGTTCGTTCATTAATGTCATTCGGCTAACTCCTCCGCAGTTTTTCTAACAGATGTTTTCTTGTCTTTGTTTCTAAATTCGCCTTTGCGTCTGCGTTCATTGTAAGTAACTGCATGCTTGTCCAATACAGTTGTTAAAAAACGCATTACTGATTCGTCTCGTCTGTACTCTGTTTCAAGAGTGTTGATCACTGAAGAATCTGCTGTAAATTCGACAAGATTGTAAAAGCCAGTTGACTTTTTGTTGATAGGATAAGCAAGCTTCTTCAATCCCCAGAATTCCTGGTTAAGGATTTGAGCATTCCTATTCTTCAACACTTTCACGAATTTTTCAACAGTATCCTTTGCCTGGTCCTCAGACAAAACGGGATTTAAAATGAATACCGTCTCGTAATTTTTCATTGTGTTTTAATTTGAGCCTGCAAAAGTATGAAATGCAGATGAATTTTGAAAATACACTCAAGCGTAAATAGAAACAGGAAGCCTCCGCGACCTCCTGTTTTCCATTAAAACTGATCAATTTTCTTAAAAAAGCCCTTTTTAACAGGAAGCCTACTTTACAGTAAACTGGCCTTTTCCCATCATATAGCCGTCTGTATAGATTTCCAGCTCGTACTTTCCTTCAGGATATTCCGATCCCTTGTCATAAAGGAAGGTTAACCTTTGTCTTGTGTTGTCAAACAAAATCTCCTGGGAAGCAGTATAGAACTCTTCTTTTCCATTATAGATGAAGGTGCCCGAACCGCGTGCTACGTCAAAAAGAACCTGGCCGTTTTCGTCAATAATCCGGATCATGATTTTCTTGCCTTCGATAGGGGCAACACTGTTTTCAGCAATGTTAAAGTCAACTTTAAGCTGGCTCAGCTGGCGATTCTTGAAAGGTGATTCCCTTTCTTTTCCCTTGTCATTAACAGCAACAATCTTCACATTTTCAGCTTTAAGCTGTGATGCAATGGCCACTTTGCTGGCTAATTCCTGCTTGGTTTGGCTCAAGCGGTTAATGGAGTCACCAAGAACATTCTTCTGTGTTTTTAGGGTGGTATTTTCAGTGAGAAGCTCCTTGTTTACAGTTTTAAGCTTCTCAATCTCTTCGTCCTTATTTTTAAGCAGCAGCTCATAGCCTTCAACACGGTCTTTTAATGCTTTTATTTCTTTTCCGGTAGCGCGTTTAGACCTCCTGAGTTCATTTTCAATCTCATTTTTTGCTGCTTGCAGGTCAGAAAAATCACCTCCCAGCTTCTGAACTTCCGCTATTTTCTGATCCAGCTCGGCCCGGATTTCAGTAAGCCGCTGCATGGTTGAAGCAAGCTCCTGTTCTGTTGAGGTAAGCTGTGTAAGTACCTCATGCTTTTCCTGGGAGTCGAGGTAGATCTTTATGGCCTGTATAATGATAATGATGGCCATCAAAGCTATGATTATGGTGGTTTTATTGTTCTTGCGGGGGGCAGGTTCGTATGTAGGTGTAGTTTCTGTGCTGTCAGTCATAGTCTTTTCCATCATGCAAAAATAGGGCTATGTTTTTGGATTACAATAGCTAAAACTGTAAGATAACGTGTTGTTTGTTCAGTGACGGATCAAAAAACAGGATGCCGCATTTAAACAAATCTGCGGAAGCATAAACCAGGTCGTGGTGCTTCAATGCCTTCCACGCTTCCGTCATTTCTTTCGAATAGTAGATGTCGTCAATGACAACCACGCTCTTTTCATGGAGCTTGGGAAGAAGCATTTTAAAGTAAAGCATCGTTGCCTCATAAGTATGGTTGGCATCCATTAAAACGAAGTCAACTTTGCGGTGCGATTGGAGAAAAGCAGGAAGTGTTGTATGGATATTTCCTTTAATCAACTTGACGTTGGATACTTCAGCAAATTCAAATGTCAGGGCTGCAGTTTCTGCAATGGCGTCAATGCCTTCAAAGGTAAATACGGTGGCACCAGGAGCAGACGACAAATACAGGGTGTTGATGCCAAGGCTAGTGCCCAGTTCTATTATGGTCTTACATTGAAATTTTTCAAGTATCCGCTTATAGAGGGTCGCATAGCGCACAGGCGTTAAGCTTGTTTTGGCTATAGCCCCAAGGGTAGTATGTATGTTGTTTCCGCGTTTGGCACCTATATCGGTAAATGAAACAGATCGTGTGTCGGCCAGAAGTTTTTTTCGGAGTGATTCCGCTACTGTTAGCGGTACTGGATAGCCCTTAACAACGCCGGTATAAAAATCAAAAAAGAATGGAGAATGAAGAGCGTGCTCGTCTACAGCATCCAGCCAGTACGATAAGTAGGATTTGATTTGATGAGCGTTAATGGGCAACTAGTTTTGGCGAATAGGTGCAATCATGGTAAACTCGGGTATGTTTACCTGCATTTGGGTTCCATCAACAATACGTTCCATCAGGTAAGTGCCTACCATCTTACCAATTCCTGATTTTAAGTTGCAGCCTGATACATACTGATGTGTTTGACCTGGTTCAATAACAGGTTGCTGTCCTACAACACCTTCACCTTCAACTTCACGCATTAAAAAACCCGCATCATATATATTCCAATGCCTGCGCATTAATTGGATTGTGTATTCACTCTGGTTTTCAATCGTAATGCGATAAGTAAATACGTAATGGTATTGTGTCGGACTGGAGTAAGCCGGCTGATATTCAGTTTCTACACTGACTTTTATTCCCTGCGTAATTTCCGTTACCATACATCCAAAAATATTAAAATTTTAGAATTCCTGCCTCTTTCTGATAAAAACCTTTCAATTCATTGGTAGTCAAGGTAATTATAAATAAAAATTATTCCTAATCCCCGCTTTGAATCTTTGTCTTTTAGTCTTTGTTTCGCTGCCATCTAAAACTCATTAAGAATGGATGTTAAAATAGAGGCCTCATGGAAGGCAAAGCTTTCAGGAGAATTTGATCAACCCTATTTCACCAAACTTATTGATTTTGTAAAAACGGAATATACTACCCAAACAATATATCCGCCGGGTAAAGAGATCTTCAAAGCGTTTGACTGCTGTACTTTTGATAATGTAAAAGTGGTGATACTCGGGCAGGATCCTTACCACGGACCACATCAGGCTAATGGACTTTGTTTTTCGGTAAGGGATGGTATAAGAATGCCTCCTTCATTGATGAACATCTTTAAAGAGATCAAGGACGATCTGGGCAAGCCGATACCGCCATCTGGAGACCTAGAAAGATGGGCACGCCAGGGTGTATTGCTTCTCAATGCGACGCTCACGGTACGAGCAGGTACCCCAGGATCACACCAGAATAAAGGGTGGGAGACATTTACCGATTCCGTTGTAAAAAAGATCTCGGAGGAAAAACAAAATGTAGTGTTCTTATTATGGGGTGCCTATGCACAAAAGAAGGGAGAGATTATAGACAGGAATAAACACCTTGTCTTGATGTCAGCACATCCTTCACCATTTTCTGCCGACCGTGGTTTCTTCGGTTGCAAACATTTCAGCAAAGCTAATGCATACCTGAAAAGCAAAGGATTGGAAGAAATCAATTGGTGATATTAGATGCTGGACACCAGAGACCAGTATTCAGAATCTAGTATCCAGCATCCAGTATCCCCAACCTATTCAATCAGTTTAAAGAATCTGTTCCAGCGAATCTTGTTGATGAAATCTGCATTGCGATCAATGGAAAGCCAGATGAAGAACGCCTTTCCTACAATGTGATCTTCAGGTACAAATCCCCAGTAGCGTGAATCAAGGGAGTTATGCCTGTTGTCACCCATCATGAAGTAGTAGTTCTGTTTAAAGGTATATTCATTAACCTGCTTTCCGTCAATATATAATTTACCTTCCTCAACACGTACTTCATCATTATGGTCGTATTTCACAATGGTATTACCATAGAGTGTTAAGGTAGAATCATTAATCGCTATGGTAGCACCTTTTTTAGGAATCCACAGGGGACCAAAGTTATCCTGTGACCACGACATCTTTGGATTTGTCTTTAACCCAAATAACTGGTTGTATCCTGAGTAAGGGAACGTTTCCTTTTCGTTCCGTTCTTCTTTGGTAATGGAGATAATGTAATTGGGTTTCTCGGCATTTATTTTCTCAAAGGCCTCTTTCGTTAAGTGGACACGATAAGCCACTTTACCATCGCTGGTCTGGTATTCCATACCGTAATCTTCAGGGCCAAGGCCCAGCTTTTTGAAATTCCTTTCACTAATCTGTCCGTTAGACATAAAGAGGTAACCATATTGCCTGTCAGCAGGATTAGGAAGTTCTTTACCGTTAATATACACTTGCTCGTTTTTGATCTCGATCACATCTCCGGCAATCCCTACACAACGTTTGATGTAGTTGGTCTTCAGATCTACAGGGTAATCAGCATCATTTAATTCTCTTGGCGGAACGTTAAATACCACTACATCTCCGTTCTTAACGTGTGTTAAACCAGGAAGCCTGTATTGTGGTAGTTTAATGGCCGTGCTGTAAGAAGGAATATTCGTAAACCAGATCTTCTGGTGGGTTAGGGGTACCTGAAGCGGTGTTGTTGTTGTTCTTGTGCCGTAATGAAATTTGCTTACAAACAGAAAGTCACCTACAAGAAGGGAGTTTTCCATGGAAGGCGTAGGGATCGTATACGCTTCCATAATAAGCCAGCGGATTAAAGTAGCAGCAATGACGGCGAACAGGATGGCGTCCCACCATTCGCGAACCTTTGATTTTGGTTTTTCGTGCTGATCATCATTATTCGTGTTGTTTTTCTTCCAAAACTGCCAATTCATTGTTTTATCTGTTCTTTAATCTGTTGTTTCGCTTATTAAAACCTGCAAATAAAGGTATTTTTTCCCAGACTCATTGTTTGCGCGTTCCTTGCTTGCAGGCCACTATACGGGGCATCGTTTGTTTATGAGTCGCAAAGTCGCGCTTAGAATTTCAGGAAGTCATCCATATTTAAGACACCTTTTTTATCCTTGATCCACTCTGCTACCATTACAGCACCTAAAGCAAATCCTTCTCGTGTATGGGCTGTATGTTTGATCTCAATGTCATCTATGGCTGATGTATACTTCACAACGTGCGTACCAGGTACCTGGTCTATTCTAAACGATTTTATCGGTATTTCCTGCATGTTACTGGTATCTTTATTTACCCAGTTCTTCTTGTGATCCAGGTGCTTTAAAATGCCTTCCGCAAGCGTGATGGCCGTGCCACTGGGAGCATCCTTCTTCTCCGTATGGTGGATTTCATCCAACGCAACTTCATATTGTTTAAAGCTCTTAAGCATGGAGGCGAGATGCTCGTTGATTTTGAAGAAGATGTTCACGCCCAGGCTATAGTTAGAAGCATAGAAGAAAGCACCATTCTTTTCCTTTGTAAGTGATTCAATTTCTGGTTTACGCTCAAGCCATCCTGTGGTACCACATACTACGGGAATACCGAGTTCTATACAACGTTTTACATTATTGAAAGCGGCGTCGGGATGCGAGAATTCAATGGCGGCGTCTGCCTTTATGTTTTCTAAATCAGATTGATTGTTAACGTCAATTCGGGCTGCAATGCTATGACCACGGTCAAGGGCGATGCGTTCAATGGTTTTACCCATTTTGCCGTACCCAACAAGTGCAATGTTCATGGAATAGGAGGTAGTTAAACTAAATTACCAGGCAATCTACAACCTGGCTGTGAGAATTAAAATTTCATTGTCAACGCAAGGCCAGTTTGTCTTCCTAAAATTGCATTTTGTTCCATGGTTGGCTGCAGGCTTACGCGCAAATTAGGGTTAAGGTCAAATTCCTTCAGGTGGGCATCTACGTGTGAATCTACAATTTGTAGGATATAAAGAGCACCTACCATAATAATCCAGAAGTCGCGCTCACGGCGCGAGCGGTCGACAATTCTTCTGAGCTGGGCCGTCGTTCTTCCGCTGCCCAGATGAACCGTGCCATCACTGGATGACACCTGGAGGTTCTCATACAGGTATACCTTGTACTCGCTATAGATGTTGTTGAAAAGATTGATCTGTCTCCCGATCAGGAAAGCGCCTCCGTATACCAGCGGTAGTTTCCAGTATTTCTTGTTATAGATCTGGCCCAATCCAGGTACTACTGAGGCATAAAGAAGCGCTTTACGCGGATTATAACGTGCTGCGTAGGATTTAATCGCTACGGTATCACCGCTTTCAATGATCAGACTGTCTGACTCTGTTTTGCGTTGTGCATAACCATAGGCTGAGCATAGCAGAAGGATAGCGGTGAGTACTGAAATCCGGATTTGCACGTGTTATATTATATCTTCAAAATATCCAAAATACGGTTGAGATCTTCTACGGATAGAAAAGGTATCTTAATCTCACCTTTTTTGCCGTCACTCTTAATGACAACCTTTGTGCCAAAATGAGATGACAAGTTGGATTGCAACTGGACGATTTCCTTCGACACAGGCGCAGGGGAGCTGCTGCCGTTCTCAGATTCACCGCCTGGTCCGTTTTTCTTTCCACTGAGTTCTCTTACCAGCTCTTCAACCTTGCGTACTGAAAGATCTTCTGCAAGGGTGCGCTTGAAGATATACAGCTGTTGTTCAGGTGTGTCAACGTTAATGATCGCGCGGGCATGACCCATAGAAAGCTGGTTATCACGCACCGAGATCTGGATATCAGGAGGAAGCTTCAGCAGGCGGAGGTAGTTGGTTACCGTTGCCCTGTTTTTACCAACACGTTCGCCAAGTTCTTCCTGCTTCAGGTTACACTCTGAGATCAGGCGTTGGTAGCTCAGCGCAATTTCTATTGCATTCAGGTTTTCGCGCTGAATGTTTTCGATAAGGGCCATCTCCAGCATCTGCTGATCGTCAGCAGAGCGAACATAAGCCGGTATCATTTTCAGATCAGCCAGTTTCGATGCCTGGAAGCGTCTTTCGCCGGAGATCAGCTGGTATTGGTTCTCTGATAGTCGCCTTACTGTAATAGGCTGTATGATGCCGTGAACCTTGATCGACTCAGCAAGTTCAAGCAACGCATCCTGGTCGAAATGGGAGCGTGGCTGAAAAGGGTTAACCTCAATCTGGTCAACAGGTATTTCGTTTATACCACTGGTAGGACCCGCAGGTGTAGCAGCTGCTACCGGTATGGTATTGTTTTCTGGAATATCCACTTCCAACTTATCTTCCGTCTCATTGTCCTTAAGCAGAGCGCTGAGACCTCTTCCTAAAGCTTTTTTCTTACTCATTTCGATACTCCGTTGTTGTTTTTATCCAAAATTTCGTGTGCAAGATTCAGGTAACTAATGGCTCCTCTGCTTTCAGCGTCATGCACAATGGCAGGCAAACCAAAGCTGGGAGACTCACTTAGTTTCACATTTCTTGGAATGATGGTGTTGAAGGTCATTTTCTGAAAATGCGTTCTTACTTCTTCTACCACCTGGTTTCCAAGACTCGTACGTGAGTCATATAACGTTAAGAGAATCCCTTCTATTTCTAACCTGGGATTTAATCTTGTCTGAATGATCTTAATGGTGTTCAATAATTTACCAAGACCTTCCAAAGCGAAATATTCACATTGAACGGGGATGATCACGGAATCCGCCGCAGTAAGGGCGTTGATGGTGATCAGACCGAGAGACGGAGAGCAATCGATGATAATGTAATCGTATTGGTCTTTGATGCTGCCGAGTGCATCACGCATCTTCTCTTCTCTTCGTTCAATACTAACCATTTCAACTTCGGCACCAACAAGGTCAATGTGGGAGGGAAGAACTTCAAGATACTTCAGTTCATTCTTTACAACAGCATCCAGCGGGTTTACACCGTCTACCATGCACTCATATATTCCCTGTGTTACGTCTTTTGGATTAAGACCTAAACCGGAAGTAGAGTTAGCCTGGGGATCGGCGTCAACAAGCAGCGTCTTTTTTTCTAAAACAGCAAAGCTTGCAGCGAGATTGATTGCTGATGTAGTTTTACCTACGCCACCCTTTTGATTCGCAATCGCGATAATTTTTCCCATCGTATTAAAAAATAAAGCCTCTCAGGTATAGTGAGGGCTACAAATATATAGCAATATGAAAGAGCGTGGAACACTCCGTGGAACGTGTTATCCACAATCGTTGCACAATTTCTGAACGTTGTGTCAAACGCTTGTGAATAACGCCGCTTAGGGAGCTCCGAACTAAGTATTTCTACTTATTTCTTATTTTTTACGCTTTTTTCTTTCTTCTTCGGCACGTCTGCGGGCCTCTTCACTTGCCTTCATCGCATCTTCAAGCTTGGCCATGAATTTAGATTTTTTACCTCCTGTGCCGGAAGCATTCTTTTTCCTGTTCTCTTCAAGAAGAGCCTTGATTTTATCTTCATCAACAAAGCGCTTGATGATAGCCTGTTGCGCAAAGGTGATGAGGGTTGAAACGGTATAATAGAAGGTTAAACCTGCTGAGAATTTATTCAGTACAAAGAAGAAGATAATCGGCATGATGTACGACATCGACTTCATCGGTCCTGTTACGGACGACATCTGGTTGTTCTGCCAGGTGTAGATC
>NZ_JAHESD010000003.1 GCF_018598585.1 Chryseosolibacter indicum | reverse complement strand
GAATTAAGATAGGAGTCTAGGTTTTCCTTAGAAATAATTTCAAGTGGTAACAGCTCTTGCTGAGGGGCATCTTTTTTAAGAATCAAATGGCCGACGAGGTGACTTATGCCAAGGAAAGCCTGGCGCTTTGGATTCTGATTAATGAGGAAATCAACTACTCCCTTTTTCATGAACCGGATATTCTCCTGAAGCATGTCATATCCCACAAGCTTAACGTTTGTTTGGTTTAACTTCTCAAGAATAGAAGCGATCACATACGTTCCTTTTGATGTAGTAACGAAAATGCCTTTTATTTCCTTTTGAGATAGATACTCCTCCAGCTGTCGTTCTAAATTTGAAGCATCATTAAGATTAAGCGTATTTATCTCAAATTGATGATCCGTTCTTTTATCAAAATACTCTCTGAAGCCTCTCTCTTTTTCCGCCAAATGGACTGAGTTTCCAAGGTCTTCGTTAATGTGAAGGACCGTCAGCACGCCCGACTTATTCTCCTGCGCGAAATACATAAGCTCCGCTCCTACTCTGCCGCTCTGGTAAAGGTTCTGCCCGATAAAGCTGATCGCTTCCGCCTCAGGAATGTTCGTATTGAAAAGTACGTAGGGTATCTCGTTTGTTTTATACACCTCGAAAAAAGGCAAGGCTTCGTGATAGAAAATAGGCGCTATCAAAATACCATCAGGTTGTGCTTCGCTAACAGATTCAGCTATTTGCTTAAAAGAGCTTTTATCATAAAGGTTGAAAAAATAAGGCTCTACTTTTACACCATAACGCAGCCATTCAGCTTCTGCCAGACTAATTCCTGATTTTGAAGAAGCCCAATATGGATCCTGATCTGGATTAGGAATAAGCGCGGCTATTTTATATGTCTTATTCGAACCAAGGGTTCTGGCAATCAGATTTGGTTTGTAGTCTATCTGTTCAAGTACGCTGAGCACCTTTTTTAATGCCTCCTCAGATACGCGGCCCCGATTATGCAAAACTCGGTCAACCGTGCCCACAGAAACACCAGCCAATTGGGCTATATCCTTTATCCTGATGTTCTTAGTATTCATTTGTAACATAAAAAAAACGTTTTTCTGGAACAGACAATCGCGTGCGAAAACGATGATTGCGTGCGTTATCGCACACAAATCTAATGTGTGCGCACACAAAAGCAAATAATTCTTTTGATTTTTCATCCATACTAGTAGATTTACCTAAGAGTTGGGATCTCTTCAGTATAAAATTCTGGGAGATACAGCTTCGATCCATTAAACTAAACCAAAACAAGAATGAAAAAATGTTTACTTCAACTCCTGGTCTTGCTACTTGCAAGTGCCCCGGTGTTCGCGCAAACCACCGTCTCGGGCAGAGTTACTAACAGCGCCGATGGCCAAGCCCTACCGGGTGTTTCTGTGCTCGTTAAAGGCACGGCAAACGGCACAACAACCGACACTGAAGGCAGATACAGCATCAGCACCGACCCCACTGCCACACTTGTGTTTTCATTTATCGGATTTTCAACTCAGGAAATAGCTGTTGGAAGCAGGACAACTGTTGATGTCACGCTGGAAGAAGATGTCACTAGATTAAACGAAGTTGTAGTAACAGCTTTAGGAATTGAAAGGGATACAAAATCTCTTGGATATTCAGTATCGAACGTAAAGGGAGAGGAATTTACAAAGGCTAGGGAAATCAATGTTGCTAATGCCTTAGTAGGAAAAATCGCCGGTGTTAATAGTACAGCACCTTCAACGGGAGCAGGAGGATCATCTCGAGTTACGATTCGGGGAAATTCCTCATTGGGAGGAAACAATCAGCCGTTATATGTGGTAAACGGCATCCAAATGAATAATGATAATTTAGGTAATGCTAGCGAATGGGGAGGGTCAGACTCGGGAGATGGAATTTCGAGTATCAATCCTGATGACATTGAGAATATTACAGTACTAAAGGGAGGAGCTGCTGCAGCGTTATATGGTCAACGCGGAAGAAACGGCGTAATTCTTATCACTACAAAATCAGGAAAGAGAGGTCAGGGGCTTGGAATTGAATTCAACAGCAATACCACAATCGAGAAAATTAACAATTTCACTGACTTTCAATCTGTCTATGGCCAAGGGGTTCAAGGCATTAAACCAAGTGATGTAGGATCTGCCCGAAATAGTGGCCTATCATCATGGGGACCACGATTAGATGGTTCAGATTTCGTGGCTTTTGATGGAAACACAAGGCCTTATACTTATCGCTCAAAAGATAATCTTGATAAATTCTATGAAACTGGTCACACTTATACTAATACGCTGGCAATTTCTGGTGGAAATGACTTTGGCGCATTTAGGCTTTCAATTGGCCGTTTAGCTAATACTTCTGTATATCCTAATTCTGAATACAACAGAACTACAGGTAACCTTGACATGAACTATAAATTGTCCTCTAAATGGTCAGGAGCAGCAAACTTTAACTATACAAAAGAAGATGGCAATCGCTCTAATCTTAGCGACGCACCGGGAAATGGAAATTATGCAATACTTTTTCTGCCGCCAAACTTTGACGCTTCATGGTTAGCTCCTGGGTACGATCCGATAACAAAGGAGGAAACGCAATATTCTTCTAACGCTTTTGACACGAACCCTTACTTTGCTGCAAATCGCTTTAGAAACAACACAAATAAAGATCGTCTCTTAAGCGTTGCCAGTATAAGGTTTGCTCCGGTTGATTGGCTTTATATACAAGCACGTATAGCGAACGACTACTTTTCTTTCAGAAGGCAATCCATTACTCCTACAGGAACCGCTTATAGACCGGTAGGAAGTATTGATGCCCTTCAGACAACCAACTTCAATGAAATGAATGCAGATATTCTCATTGGCATGAGCAAGGATATAACTCCTGCTTTTTCTTTAAGCGCCTCCATAGGAGGAAATTTACTGAAGCAATCATCTGATGTGGTCTCTGTTGATGCAAGAGATCTTGCATTTCCATTTATCTATAATCCATCTACCGCAGCCAGCAGAAATGCTAACCTTAGCCAACCAAGAAGAGAAGTACAATCAATATATGCTTCTGCAGAAATGGGTTACAAGAATATGCTATTCTTAACCCTAACTGACAGGAATGACTGGTCTAGCACACTTCCTCTAAATAACAATTCTTATAATTATCCATCTGCGGCAGCTTCTTTTGTCTTTACTGAAGCAGTTACAGTACCCACTATGGATTTTGGAAAACTTCGCGTAGGTGTTTCAAGGGTAGGTGGTGACGCAGATCCATTCCAAACGTTGGCGTACTACAGTACACTAGGTTCTATTAATGGCCGACCGATAGGCAATTTTAGTAACTTAACTACAAATGGCCCTAGCCCTAACGTAATACCTAACGCCAATATTGAACCTCTTCAAGTCGAGGAAATAGAAATAGGAGCTGAACTAAAGTTTTTTGAAAATAGACTATTTGTCGATGCTGCTTGGTACAACAAGCAAACATTGAATGATATTGTTCAAGCCTCCGTTTCTCAAACCTCTGGTTATGATTTTGCAGTAGCAAACATCGGTAAGATCGAAAATAAAGGTTTTGAATTCCTCGTAGGAGGCTCACCAGTTAGGTCGTCAAAGTTCACATGGACTACTACTTTTAATTATTCAAATAACAAGAATAAAGTAATAAGTCTTGCTGAAGGTCAAAAAGCTATGTCTGTTGCGCAAGCAAGAACTCAAAGAGGATTTATTAATCATATAGTTGGCGAACCGTTTTCTCAGGTGATGGCATTTGACTATGCAAGAAATGATGATGGAAGCCTGACACTTGATGAAAGTGGACTGCCTACAGCATCAGGGACACTTACAGCAATGGGAACAGGTGTTCATCCAATCACTGGTGGATGGAGTAACGACTTTACTTTCGGTAATTTTAACCTGAATTTTCTTATCGACTTTAAATCAGGTGCCGTAATATATTCGGGAACCAACGCAAGAGCATATAGTTACGGCTTACATAAGGAAACACTTAAAGGACGAGAAGAAGGAATTAGTGTTGGAGGCGAAACAAACACTGCTCAAAATTACTATACAAGACTTGCAGATATTTCTACACTTCATGTATACGATGCCGACTTTATCAAGTTCCGCTCAATAAGCATTACTTATAATATACCTGCTAAATTTTTTAACGGAGTAGTCAAAGATCTAAGTATTTCACTTGTAGGTCGGAATCTATTCTATATAAAGAAAAATACGCCAAATATTGATCCTGAGTCAAACTATACTAACTCTAACGCCCAAGGTCTTGAGTATGGCGGCTTACCAACGGTGAAAACTTATGGTATTAACATCAATGCAAAATTCTAAGCGTTAAAAAAATTCAATTATGAAATTTAAAAATATCTATATTCTTATTATCTCATTCATGCTCCTGGTTTTTTCAGGATGTACCGATGGATTTGAGGACCTAAATACAGATAAAAACAATGCTAGCGAAGATGCTACAAATCCTGTATATCAATTGACACGTGCTCAGCTTGAATATTCCGGGAATAGTGACTTTAGTTTTGAAGTTTGGCGCGTTAACATCATTTACGCCGGTATGATGATGCAACATCTGGCTAGCACCAGCTGGTACTCGGGTGATAAGTATCAACAAAATAATGCTTTCTCAAGCGCGTATTTTGACGTTGCTTATAACGACCAGGTAAAGTATGTTGTTGACCTTATTGAACTAACCAAGGACAAACCTCAGTACGCCAATCTTTATCAGATCGGAAGGATCATGCGTGTAATGATTTTCCATAGAATTACTGATATCTATGGCGATGTACCTTATTCTGAAGCCGGGCTGGGTTATATAGGAAGGAAGTTCACTCCTTCGTATGATACGCAGGAATTTATTTATTTAAACATGCTTGAGGAGTTAGAGCAAGCTGCTGCCGCCCTTGACCTTAATGGTGATAGACCCGGTCTTAACGATCTTATCTACGGCGCTAAACCAGATGTTATTTCAAAATGGAAAAAATTAGCGTATTCACTTATGCTTAGATTGTCGATGCGTCTTACTAAAGTTAAAGAAGATATTGCAAAACAATATGCTGAAAAGGCTTTTGCTGGTGGTGTATTCACCTCCAATGAAGACAATGCCTATATAGTTCACGATGCAACAGGAGGTAGAAATACGGTAAATCGGAATTCAAACATCTTAGGGGGAGAATGGAATGCAACTGACTTTGGTGTAACTGACCCAACAAAATATAAAAATGAAGTCTTTTTAAGTAAAACCTTTATTGATTACCTAAAAAATAATAACGATCCTAGGTTGCAATATACTGCTGTAATTAAAAAAACAGGAAGTAGCAATCCTGCAGATCAAGTTGGTCTTCCTAACGGATTAGACACAAATAAAGGGGATACAGATGTTACTTCTGATCCTAATTACCCTGGCGACCTTGCCGGTTATTCTACAATCAGAGGCGACGTATTTCTTAGCTTAACAGGACCTACCTTCTTTATTACTTATGCACAAACTGAACTTCTCCTAGCTGAAGCTAAACAAAGAGGTTTTGCAGTTGGAGCCGAAAGTGCTGAACAACACTACAACAACGGAGTACGTGCAGCTATGGAACAATACGCACAGTATAACTCTGTGGCTACAATACCAGCATTAACCATACAAAATTACCTTACGGCACATCCATATAATGGAAGTTATGAACAAATCAATACACAGTATTGGGTTGCATCCTTTATGGACTGGTATGAAACTTGGGCCAATTGGCGTAGAAGTGGATTTCCCGCTTTAGTGCCAGTTAACTATACAGGCAATGCCACAAATGGACAAATTCCAAGAAGAATGCTATACCCTGCAACTGAGGCGTCTGTGAATGCAGAAAATTACTCAAGAGCATTAGACCGACAGGGCGCTAATAATTTTATGACAAGAGTATGGTGGGATCAGTAAGTCTCACATAATCAAGTTTATTTGGAAGGAGGGTTTTACAATCCCTCCTTTTTTATGTTATGAAATCATTCCAACTGCATTAGTTTGTATTATTTCTAAAAAGACATAAGCCATGTTTGATTTTTATCTTCTAGAACCAAAAATCTTCTTTTATCATTACTCCTATAACTTATCTTTGTGCTCTCTAAACGCACAATTCCCTTGCTTATCCCCGTCATTGCACTATCAGCTGTAGTTTTCATTCAACTGGTTTACTTTATAATCTTCTTGGTTGCTTTTAGCAAAAAGCGACAGGTAAAACCATCCGGCAATTTTCCTGTGTCCATAATAGTATGCGCACACGATGAAGAGGAGAATCTGCGCGAACTAGTACCCCTGCTCCTGAACCAAAACTATCCTGAGTTTGAAGTAATTATTGTCAATGATCGCTCTAACGATGATACTTATGATTTCCTGCTTGAGGAAACACGCAATCACCCTAAGGTGAAAATGGTGAACGTGAAAGCCACTCCCGAACATGTTAATAGTAAGAAATACGCTATTACCCTTGGTATACGCGCCGCTACGCATGAATGGATCCTTCTCACTGATGCAGATTGCCGCCCTCAAAACGAAAACTGGATAAATGCAGTAAGCACCAATTTTGAAGATAACAAGCAGTTCGTTCTTGGCTTTTCACCCTATATAGCAAAGCCAGGCTTTCTGAATATGTTTATAAGGTTCGAATCCATTATTACAGCGTTACAATACCTTTCTTTTGCATGGATGAAAAATCCTTACATGGGCGTCGGAAGAAACCTTGCCTATAGAAAGTCGCTTTTCCTTGAGAAAAAAGGCTTTAACAATATGCTACATGTCATGGGAGGAGATGATGACCTCTTTGTAAATGAACATGCCAACGGAAAAAATACTGCTGTAGCGGTTAGTGCAGACGCAATAGTTCATTCAGTAGCTAAAACCACTTGGAGGTCCTTTTTCAGACAGAAAATCAGACATTTAAAGGTTGGTAAGCGTTATAAATTCGGCCATAAATTTCTACTGGGGATATTTAAATTTACTTGGCTGCTAACGTGGGCGGTAGGATTGCCACTAATGTTCCTGTATGAATATTATTATTTCATTATTATTGCGTTTGTGATCCGTTGGTCTATTATGGCATGGAGTACAAAAGCCCTACTTAAAAAAACCGGTCTTTTATTCAGCCTCTGGATGATTCCTATTTTGGACTTTGTATATCCTATTTATTATATTTCAGCTGGTCTTGCCGCATTATTCACTAAAAGGGTTCAATGGAAGAATTAAAAAAGGATTTTTCAGACAAAGCCATTGAGGATTTTGCCCTTATAGACCTTGCCGTACAAGGAGACGATGCAGCCTATGCTAAATTGCTACAACGCTATAAAAAGGCTGTCTATCATATGATCCTTAAAATGGTACGAAATATAGACGACGCAGAAGACCTCACGATTGAATCGTTTGCAAAAGCTTTCAAAAGTCTTCATCGCTTTAAAAAAGACTTTACCTTCAGTACCTGGTTGTTCAGAATAGCAACCAATAACACGATCGACTTCATCCGTAAGAAAAAACTGAATACACTTAGCATTGAGAATACTTTTACTGATGATGACGGTCAATCTGTTTCTATAGACGTGGAAGACGAAAATCTCGATCCACAGGAAGAAACAATCAGAGCTCAAAAGGCTGAGCTCATGCAGCTCTTTGTTGACAAGCTTCCCTCAAAATATCAAAAGCTTGTAAGACTCCGCTATTTTCACGAGTTGTCTTATGAAGAAATAGCTGAAGAGTTAGATGCGCCACTGGGTACTGTAAAAGCACAACTTCATCGTGCTCGCGAATTGATGTTTGAAATGGTGAAAAACAAAAGAGACCTTATATAATCTGTGCATTCAGCTGATCTTGTATTTTCTTACTTCCCCAACCTGTCGATTCAACAGCAGGAGCAATTCAAAAAGCTATTTGCGCTTTACAGCGAATGGAACGACAAAATTAACGTTATCTCAAGGAAAGACATTGAGAACCTTTATATAAACCACGTTCTACATTCTCTCGGGATTGCAAAAGTAATGGCATTTAAACCGGGTGCTCATGTTCTTGATGTAGGTACAGGCGGTGGATTTCCAGGTATCCCGTTAGCAATACTTTTTCCTGAAACAAAATTCCACCTGGTTGATTCTATTGGCAAGAAGATAACGGTTGTAAAGAATGTTGCAGAGGGAATTAATCTGAAAAATGTACACGCAGAACAAATCCGCGCAGAACAAGTTAAAGGCGAATATGACTTTATTGTAAGCAGAGCTGTTACCCGAATAAAAGAGTTTTATCAATGGATTCATCAAAAAGTAAAAAAGAAATCCGTTCATGATCTAGACAATGGTATTCTTTACCTTAAAGGCGGTGATCTCGAAGAGGAGTTAAACGAACTAAAGAAGCCTTATCAACTGTTTGACCTGCCTCAATATTTTAAGGAAGAATTTTTTGAGACGAAGAAGGTAGTCTATGTACCCTTATAGTAAGTTATTCTTACTCCACCTCAGAAACAATAGCCTGCTCATTTTCCAACAAGCTCCTCTCCTTAACTGAAAGATTAAGATCATTTGCTATCGTTACCCTTGTTGGCTTCAGAATCAAGAAGAGGATAAATATTAATATGCTGCCACCAATAAAGTATAACTGCATAGTAATATAGCCTGCAATAGCAGCCAAAAACCCAGGAAGCTGCAACAATACCGAACGTGTTAACACTGCTCTTGCATACATCGGCATCTTCTTGGTAAGAACAAAATTTTTGCTTATCCGCTTCACCATCATTCTGAAAATAGAGTAAGCAATAACGAGGCTTATGATAAGTACGAGCGGAATAACTGTACCCCACATCTGTGTATCAGTTCCGGAGTTTGTACTTCTGGAAATCAAAAAAGCGACTACAAGAGAAAAGAAGAGAACAGAACACGCCTGAAGATAGTACGTGAGGTTAAGCGTAAGAAAGAATTGCTTTGCCGTTACAGATCTCTTCATATCAGATTAATTATGCATTCTTTATATATAACTCTTTCATTTTAGCGAAAGTCTTTTCTTTCAGATCCTTTACCTCATTAGTGCTTAGCCCTTCCGTTGGTATCTCATCCCCTACATATATTCTTATTAGGCCTGGCCGCAAATTAATTGTACCGGGAGGCATAAGTCGCCCTGCTCCTATTACCACCATCGGAAGAATAGGTCGTTGCGTATCTACTGCTATTCTGAAAGCACCATCATGAAATGGCTGCAAGATTTCTTTCGTTCTATTTTGTGTCCCTTCCGCAAAAATCAATATTGAAATGCCTTGCCTTAGAAGCTGCTTAAGTCTATCAATACTCTTCTTCCTGCTTTCAGGACTCGACCTATCCACTATAATTGTTGCAGCCTGTGCTATCCAACCAAAAATAGGAATCTTTAAAAGCTCCTTTTTCGCGAGTGGCCTGAATTGACCAGGGATTATCATACGTATGCCAGGAAGATCAAGAAACGACGTATGATTGCTTACATAGATATAAGCTTTACCCTTCTTAAAATTCTCACGACCGTAGAATTTGTATCGTATAAAAGTCAGTTGGCTAAACACCCAACTCCATAGATAGAGAAAGAAGTATCCTACCACACCGAACCTGGAACCAAAGAAAAATGGCAACACAATACCAGGCAGAAATATGATCATGAATACCGTGAATACGATACCTACCCAAATGATATAAATCCAATGAAAAAATTTACTAACGAGCTTCAAAGCGAATTACAGTTATTCCAAAACTTTAGGGACCCGAAAATAGTCCTGATCTTTTTTAGGGGCGTTTTTCAGTGCTTCCTTGTGAGGGAGGTGTTCATTTACTTCGTCTTCACGAAGCATATTTACCTCATGTGACATTGTTGTTAATGGTTGAATACCCGTTGTATCTACCTCTTTTAATTTCTCAACCCAATCTACAATTGCAGTCATATCCTGCATCATCTTCTCTGCATCCTTCTCTTCAAACTCCAAACGGGCAAGATGTGCAATCTTATCTAATAATTGACGATCAATTTTCATTTGTTCAAATGTCGTGTTAACTCTTCTTGAAGAACAGATCTTACATATTCCTTGTATTCATCAATAGTATCAAGCGTGTACTTTGATGGATCTATCGGCCTATGAAAAATCACCTTCATTGGCTTCCAGTTCAGTAAGAACTCATTGGGCGGCAAAATTATCCAATTATACGGAATGGTAACAGGCACAATTGGAATTTGTTTTTCTATTGAAACTCTGAACGGACCATCCTTAAACTTACCCATCACCGGTTCTTTCTCCGTCACTATTCCTCCTTCGGGAAAAACCACAAGGCTCTTTCCCTCATCCAAAGCCTCCTTTGTTTTCACTAAGGTTGTGTACCGGCTTTTTAGTTTTGTTCTGTCAACGGTAATATGAAGTTTACTATACATGTACCCAAACACCGGCACCTTGTTAATCTCACTCTTTCCAACAAAGATGGTGTTATGATGATTTAATCCCATTGAAGGGATATCTATGTAGGAGAAATGATTGGGACAAAATATGTACTGTTTCTTTCCGTCCAGCTTGCTCTCATAAACGACTTTATAAGGTAATGCAATGAAGAAGAAAAGCAAACGTGCCCACCACCTGTTAAATATACCCGTTAGTTTATAAGTAGATGAAAAAAAAATGGGAATAAGTAACAGAAAAAAGAAAATCAGGAATAAGAGAAAGAATACTAGTACGCCGTATGATGTATAAAGAAATCGCAGGACTTTCATTAGTCCAATATAGTTTAATTATTTGTCGATACTTGGTAGAACCTGCAATGTTGTTCGCTTTAATTTATGTCTTTTAACTCTAATAGCACCGTTAAAGTCATAAGTCCCAACTTAAGCAAAGGCAAATTGAATATACATGTGTTATTTTTTAATAATCAATGATGCATCTTTCATTTTTGAGGACCACGTGAGCCGCATCAACTTCTATCTGAGATCTTGCATCATCCATTTGTGCCTTAACTTGCTGTTTAATCTCCTTCATTCTCATCGCCTCAATAAATCTTCTTACATCTTCCTTATTTTGCAAGATTAACGGAGGAACTTCTGTTGGCTTATCATCTTCTCCCTTTGCCACCATAGTAAAGTAAGATGAATTTGTATGTTTAATTGTTCCTGATTTTACATTCTGGGCTTCAACGCGTATACCTACAATTAAGGAAGTGCGTCCAACATAATTTACTGATGCGTGCATTGATACAAGCTCCCCTACTTCAACGGGTTGAAGAAATTCAACTTTATCAACAGAAACTGTAACACAATATGTACCGGAATGTTTGCTGGAACAGGCATATGCTACTTTGTCCATCAATGAGAGCAGAATACCGCCGTGTATTTTACCTCCAAAGTTTGCATACGAGGGAATCATCAATTCGGTAATCGTAGTTTGGGAATACCTGACAGGCCGTGGGGACAAAGACATAGTTATTTCTTGAAAGTTAGGATTTTTAAATAACTTTATCAACGCTGACTATAAGCCCTTCATTCTCGCTACCATCAACATTCCCATTACACTCATGCTATCTGTAATTTTCCCATTCAAAACCATCTGAAGTGCATCTTTAAACGGCAGCTTCCATACTTTTAAATCCGCTTCGGTTTCTTCAAGATTACTTTCACCTGCTTCAATATCTTCTGCAAGAAAAACAAAGCCTTCCTCATCTGTTACAGAATTGGAAGTATGCAAACGGATTATCTGTTTCCAACGCCTTGCTTTTAAACCAGTTTCTTCAAGCAACTCGCGTTGCGCAGCTTCCAAGGGAGTTTGATCCAGAGGACCTCCTCCTTCAGGAATCTCCCAATGCCACTCATTCAGCGTATATCGAAATTGTCCGACCAGCCAGGTATTTAAATCTTTATCAAGGGGAATAACACCAATAGCCCTGTTTTTAAAGTGGACTTTACCATAAATTCCTTCTCCACCGCCAGGGTTAATAACCTGGTATTCAGTAACGGTTATCCATTTATTATCATATTTCTCTTCGCCTGAAAGTGTTGTCCATGGATTTTTAATTTTTTCCGGGTTTTGCATGTCTTTAACAATTGATACTTATGTTACTGAAACTGAATTGGCTACAAGTAACAAAGTTTTTTACATCAAAAAATCTTTCGGCAACGAAAAGAATTTCTGTTTTTGAGTCGTTTCTTTTCATTTATTTTTACACTCCTCTTAAATGGTATGCTGCGGTCATCGTTTACAAAACACTTAATTGAAGCAGGTTGTGATGAAGTAGGACGAGGTTGTCTTGCCGGGCCTGTTGTTGCCGCAGCTGTTGTATTTCCCAAAAAATACAAGCACAAGAAACTCAACGATTCAAAACAACTTACGCGCGAGGAGCGGGAAGTCCTGAAACTTGACATTGAACGTGATGCGCTTGCATGGGCTGTTGCAGAAGTTGACCATGAAGAAATTGATCGAATCAATATTCTAAATGCATCTTTTAAGGCAATGCACTTGGCGCTTGAAAAACTTTCTATTGAGCCTGAACTCATCCTCGTTGATGGAAACCGCTTTAAGCCTTTTCGGGATGTAAAACATGAATGCGTAATTAAAGGTGATGGCAAATATCTCTCAATCGCCGCTGCTTCCATTCTTGCTAAAACATATCGCGACCAATTAATGTCAAATTTAGCCAAACAATTTACAGGTTATGGATGGGAAACCAACGTTGGCTATGCCACCTTACAGCATCGCGAGGGCATTAAACTATTAGGCATTACACCTTATCATCGCAGATCATTTACTCTTTTTCCAGAACAATTGGACTTATTCGAGCGATAGGTTTATTTTATATCCTATTGAAATTGTATTCCTCAACAGAATACTGTTACATTTCGCCCTTCTAACACACCACCATGTGCCTTATTTTTCTTGCTATTAAAAATCATCCTGAGTATAAGTTGGTAGTTGCCGCAAACCGCGATGAGTTTTACCAGAGAAAGACTGCTCCCGCTGATTATTGGGTTGATCATCCTTCCATTCTTGGTGGACGAGATCTTGAAGCTGGAGGAACATGGCTGGCATTAAATCGCTATGGAAAGATAAGTATGGTAACCAATTACCGTGATCCTAAGAACATTAATCCAAAAGCTCCTTCACGGGGTCATCTTGTATCGGATTTTCTTGAGCAAAAGAATATAGATGCATCTCGATACATGAAAGATGTTTCAACGAGGGGGAAACAATATAACGGGTTTAACCTAATCACTGGCACCGTTGATGATTTATGGTACTACTCTAATTATGGCTATGGCGTACAACATCTCTCAGATGGAATTTTTGGACTAAGTAATCATCTGTTAGATACACCGTGGCCGAAAGTTGTTAAGGGAAAACAAAAATTCACATCTGCTCTTGAAAAGGAGCTTTCTCCTGAAAAATTATTTAATCTTCTTTATGACGATGTACTCGCCGTTGATACTGAATTACCTGATACAGGAGTAGGACTTGAAAGGGAACGTGCGCTGTCTTCTATGTTTATAAAAAGTCCTGGCTACGGAACCAAATGCTCAACTGTAATTCTGGTTGATCAAAATAACAATGTGCAATTTCAGGAACGGGTTTACGACACCACTACTTTCACCTTCTCAGTTAAAAAATTCACATTTACAATTGAATCGTAATATACCATTGTGAAACTGAAGAAAAACAAAACGCCGTGGCCTTTAAGGTTTGTCAGGTGGACTTTCCCTAAGCTGGAAGTAGTTGCTCCATTCCTTGCACATCGCTATTTCATCAAAATATTTTTTAGCCCTGTACGATACCCTGTTCCTGAGAAAGAGAAGGAGATTCAAAAGCAGAGCACTAGATTTACCATTAGTGTCAACAATAAAAAAATAGAATGTTACTGCTGGGGCAGCGGCCCTCTTATTTATGTCGTACACGGTTGGGCAGGAAGAGCGTCTCAGTTTATTAAGATAATTCAAGCTCTGGTAGATGAAGGGTATAAAGTTGTTGGTTTTGATGGTCCTGCCCATGGAAACTCAGAAGGGAAATCAACTGACATCATTGAATTTGAAAGTGTATTAAAAATTCTCCATGACCAGGTTGGAGCTCCTGAAGCAATTATCGCACACTCATTTGGTGGTGGCGTTGTTTTTTATGCTGCTATGAACGGATTAAAAGTTAAATGTTTTATTAACATAGCCAGCCCAAGTATAGGTGATAGAATTCTTGAGATATACTCCAGAATAATTGGAGGATCAGCAAAAACAGTTGCCTTCTTTAAAAACTACATTAAACAGAAAACCGGAAAAACATTTGATGAGTTTACTTCTGGTTATTTCATCAAACATATTAAACAAGACTTTAGCTTACTGCTTGTATACGATGAAGACGACCAGGAGGTGGATATAGAGAATGCTTATTATTTAATGAAGCATTATCCAAGTGCTGTTCTATACAAAACAAAAGGGCTAGGCCATGTTCGAATCCTTAAAGATGAGTCGGTAATCAATCGATGTGTAACTTTTATCAGGGAAAGTCGTCTTAACTCCAGAAATTAAGCAATTCAAAGATTTTATGGAATCTTTGTAATTAAATGGTTCAAATACCGACAGATATTACTGCCAATTCAAAAAGGTTAATACCGAGTTATTCTCAATAATTCCAGCATGAAAATCATTGAAACAAAAGAAATTTCGAAGGTTTATAAGATGGGTAACCAGATTGTTAATGCATTACAATCTATTTCCATTTCAATTGACAGAGGAGAATATGTCGCTTTTATGGGACCATCCGGATCCGGAAAATCAACTTTAATGAATATAGTTGGTTGCCTGGATACACCTACCAGCGGTACGTATATGCTCAACAATAAGCTGGTGAGTGAGATGACTGAAAACGAGTTGGCAGAAACAAGGAATAAAGAAATTGGCTTCGTATTTCAAACGTTCAACCTCCTCCCCCGCGCCTCTGCTTTGGATAACGTAGCACTTCCATTAATCTATGCCGGCTATAGCAAAAGCGAGCGCGATGAAATGGCAATGCAAGCCCTGGAAAACGTGGGCTTAGCTTCGCGTTCACATCACCGTCCTAATGAGTTATCAGGTGGTCAGCGCCAACGTGTGGCAATTGCCCGCGCTCTTGTCAATAATCCTTCTATTATACTTGCCGATGAACCTACCGGCAACCTTGATACAAAAACCTCTTATGATATCATGAATCTATTCCAGAAGCTTCATGATGAAGGTAATACGATTATCATGGTTACGCACGAAGATGATATTGCGCACTACGCGCACCGTATTATTCGCTTACGTGATGGGCTGATAGAGTGGGATCGTAAGAACGATAATGTCACCCGAAGCACACCTGTTGCAGTAAATCATTAAGTTTAAGGCGAAATTGTCTAACGACAATGGTATTATTAATACCAGCCTTTAAACGTTGATTTACATGAAGATTTACACAAAAACGGGCGATCAGGGCTTAACATCTCTTTTTGGTGGCAAACGTGTCTCAAAAGCTGATCTCAGAATAGATACTTATGGCACTATCGATGAATTAAATTCATGGATTGGTGTGTTGCGCGACCAGTCGGTAAATGAAACAAGAAAAGACATTTTAATTGAAATTCAGGATCGGCTATTTACCATCGGATCTATTCTGGCTACTGAACCAGGAAATACGAAAGTAAAAATCCCCCATTTATCAGAAGAAGACATTATCAACCTCGAGAAGCAAATTGATGCAGTTGATGCAGAACTTGAGCCCATGCGTTTTTTTGTTCTTCCCGGTGGTCATCAATCCGTTTCTTTCGGCCATGTAGCTCGAACTGTTTGCCGGCGTGCAGAACGATTAACCATTGCCCTTCACCAGCATGAGCCAGTAGACCTACAAGTAATAAAATACCTCAACAGATTGTCTGATTACCTTTTTATGCTTTGCCGAGAAATGACTGCTGAATTAAAAGTTGAAGAAACTCCCTGGAAACCCAGAATGTAGGGACACCATTTCACATACTGATTTTACCGATAATGAAGTTCTCATTTTTTCGTTTCTTTAGCAATTATAATTTCAATTTCGTGAAAACACTTCTTTTGGTCTTGCTAGCTCTACCGCTAGGATTTTCAGCCTACGGCCAGAAACAGTTAGTATTGTTAAGGAAGCAGGATGTGATCCTTCGGCTCTACCCCGGAGATGAAATTGTATTTAGGGTAAAGGGCAGCAAAATAAAGAGAACCAGTTATGTCAATAATCTTTCTGATACATCTGTGGTAACTCACCGGGATACCATTCCATTTCATCGTATTGAAAAATTGTATTTTAAACAAACGAGAAGGTATAATATAATCGGCGGTGCCTTGGTATTTGGTGGTGCTGCCTTATTCCTGATCGACCAACTAAACTACACCGTAATACAGGGAAATGATGCTTCTATTGACAGCGGTGTTTCAGCTGCAAGCTTAAGTGCCATTGCAGTAGGGTTGCCGATGCTGTTAATCAGGAAGAAATCACAAAAGATAAACTATAAATACAGGCTTAGAATGGTGCAAAAAGGCTCTATTTTCTATCAGCCGGATACGAGAGGTTATATCTCTCCCTATATTGACAACTGATGTCAATTGCTTGCTTACTAGTTTATGGCTCTTTACTACATCGTAGCCACTTTAACAGCAGTATTGAATCTGTACTTGCCAGCCTGCTGGCCTGTAAAAAAATACTGAAGTCATTTGATTACAATTCGATTATATTTGCAAGAAATTTAACAAAACCGACCAATGACAACAGATCAGTTGAAAGACTTGAAGGCTCGTGTGAGCGCCTTAAGGAGGTATCTTTGACTACGATCGTAAAAGCGTAGAAGTAAGAGACGAAGAGCTAATAACTCAACAAGCCGATTTCTGGAATAATCCTAAACAAGCCGAAACCATTCTTAAAAACATCCGCTCCAAAAAGGTTTGGACAGACGCTTATGAAAAAGTAAGCAAAATGCTGGACGACCTCGAGGTGCTAAATGAATTTCATGAAGCAGGAGATGTAGATGAAAACGAACTCGATCGCGAGTACGAAAAAACCTCAAAGGCGATTGAAGAACTCGAGTTCAAGAAGATGCTTAGCAAGGAAGAAGATCAGCTGAGTGCTGTAATCGAAATCAATCCCGGTGCAGGTGGAACTGAAAGTCAGGATTGGGCTGATATGCTCAACCGTATGTACATCATGTGGGGCGAGAAGAGTGGTTATAAAGTAACACAGGTTGACTATCAGGCAGGTGATGTTGCTGGTATTAAATCTGCTACACTTGAGCTTGATGGCCCATTTGCATATGGCAAACTAAAATCTGAGATAGGTGTACACCGACTTGTTCGGGTATCGCCTTTCGACTCCAATGGAAGACGTCATACCTCCTTTGCTTCTGTGTTTGTCTACCCTGTTGTTGATGATACCATTAACATTGAGATCAACCCTGCCGATATAGAGATACAAACTTCAAGGTCAGGGGGAGCTGGTGGACAGAACGTAAACAAAGTTGAAACGAAAGTTCAGCTTACGCATAAGCCTACCGGTATTGTAATTGTATGCCAGGTAGAACGTTCTCAGCATGCCAACAGAGAAAAGGCTATGCAAATGTTAAAGTCACGCCTCTATCAGCTCGAAATGGAGAAGCGCAATGCAGAACGTGATAAAATAGAAGCTGGCAAAATGAAGATTGATTTTGGTTCCCAAATAAGAAACTACGTATTACATCCTTACAAGCTTGTTAAAGATGCCCGCACGGCTGTAGAAAGAACAGATGCACAAAATGTTCTTGATGGGGATCTTGATGATTTTATCAAGGCATTTCTACTGGGAGCGCAGGAGCAAACACAAGAAGCTTGAGCGCGTTAAATACGAGCGAAAGAACTTACAGGAGAGAATTCTGGCTGTTATGCCTGAGTTCTCTTCTCTTTTTTGGGAGCTTTAACATGATCGTTCCTGAACTACCATCGTATCTTACACACCTTGGTGGCGCCGAATACAAAGGACTTATCATTTCTTTGTTTACTGTTACAGCGATGCTCTCACGCCCCTTTAGTGGTAAGCTAGCTGATAGGATAGGACGCAAGCCGGTGATCATAGCAGGTTCAGCAGTCTGCTTACTCTGCAGCCTCGTCTATCCCATCCTAAGTTCAGTGGGTGCATTCTTTTTATTACGTTTACTCCATGGTTTCTCTACCGGTTTTACACCTACAGGGCAGAGTGCCTATTTATCAGATGTTATTCCTGCAAAGAGACGAGGTGAAGCAATGGGTTTGCTTGGTACAGCCGGAACATTAGGATCAGCAAGCGGGCCTGCTATTGGCGGAGTAATTGCTAATAATTTCGGGTTGGATTGGATGTTCTACTGCTCATCATTGTTTGCCCTTATAGCCATAACGATTGTTGTTAACTTAAAAGAGACTGCAACGGAGAAGACGCGGTTCAGATTAGGACTACTGAAAATAAAAAGACATGATTTGTTTGAACCTCGGGTACTTATGCCATGTCTTATTATGGCATTGTGCGCTTATGCATATGGTGCTGCTTTTACGCTACTCCCTGATTTTGGAGAACATGTTGGCATTCGTAATAAGGGATTATTGTTTACTTGCTTGACCATTGCTTCTCTTACCGTAAGATTAATTGGAGGCAAAGCTTCCGATCATTATGGACGCGCCAATGTTCTGAAAGTATCGTCTTTTATTATAGCCGCAGGCATGCTTGTCATCGCCTTCGCAGCGACGCCACTACAATTAATATCAGGTGTCTTTCTATATGGATTAGGCCAGGGTATTACGTCACCAACACTACTTGCATGGTCTACTGATTTAAGTGATACGAACCACAAAGGCCGCGGGATTGCTTCTCTTTATATTTTCATGGAATTTGGAATAGGTATTGGTGCCTTTGCTTCCGGTTTAATTTACAGTAACCAAACAGGTAATCTTCCTGTGGTGTTCATCATCTGCAGCTCCCTTTCGTTAGTGGCTTTTCTGTACGTCCTTATAAAACCTGCGACATCGAAGCACAAGGAACTGGTAAAACCATAAGTTATTACATTGGAGAAGTACATCAAAAAGAAGAGCTGTGTAAAAGTCCTTCATTCTTACAAAACGAAGTAAAACTTTACACAGCCCTCAATGGTTTATCACTAACGTTTAAATCATAGTTTTCTAACCTTTCCGCTTCCTGATGCGTTGCTGTTTATTTTGCTCGGGTTGCCTCGATAAGCAACACTTCCACTTCCTGAAATTGAAGCATCAAGTTCATCTTTAACGCTTATTTCAACATCTCCTGACCCTGATATCTTTACAACACAACGTTTTACTTCCAAATCTGCAGCAAGAACTTTTCCTGATCCGCTGATACTTGTCTTTACACTTTCCGCAGAACCACTAGCTTGTATTTTTCCTGAACCCGAAACAGCAAACTCAGCTCGTTCACTAATTGCTGAGGCAAGAACAACTTTACCTGACCCACTTACCGAACTCTCAAAACTTCTGCATTTACCCTTAAGATCTATATCTCCTGATCCTGACACATCGGCTTCTACTTCTCCCTTTGCATCAATATCAAGTTGCAGAGAACCAGAACCGCTTACCTTTAAGTCAAAATCATTTCCAGTAATTTTTCCTTGACCTATCACATCTCCAGATCCGCCTACACTTACACCTTCAATAGTAGGAATAGTTATATAAACAGTAATCTTATCATCGCTCCCAAATTTCCAATCCGACCACTTGCCTTCCTTACCAATTATTAGCTTATTATCTTCTACTTTTGTTTCCACTTCTTTTAACACATCGTTCTCACCTTCAAGCTCTACCTTCTGCGAACTGCCTTGTTTCAGATAAAGTTTACCCGGAAAACGAAATGCTACTTTTGTAAAGCTGGCAACACTCCTCGTTTCACGGTTTTGTGCGAAAACTGAAGTTGTAAGCCCCACCAAGGCCACAAGAATTATAAGTGTATATTTTTTCATATAGGAATTAATGATTGATTTTATAAGAAGACAGTAGATGCGATTAAAGGTTGCATCACCTGAACGCATTTCTTTTATTTGACGCAAAATCAAGCTATTTCGTTACAAAATGCCGGTCTTTTCTTATTTAACTATTCAAGCACCTGCTCAAGGCATCTATAAAGAAAAGGGCAGCAAATTTTTGTCATTTGCTTATCCGGTAAAAACAGAAGAAGACATAAAGGAAAAACTACTGGCTTTAAGGAAAGAATACTTTGATGCACGGCATCACTGCTATGCCTGGATATTAGGACCAGAAAAGAAACTCTTTCGCGCATCTGATGATGGGGAGCCCAACCATTCAGCGGGAGACCCTATTCTAGGGCAGATCCGCTCAAAAAACCTCACGGATGTATTGATTGTAGTTGTCCGTTATTTTGGTGGCGTTAAACTTGGCGTAGGAAGATTAGTTACTGCCTACAAAACGGCTGCTGAAGATGCAATTGCTAGTGCCATTATTATCGAGAACCAGGTAACCGTACAATTGAACATTCAATACTCTTACGAAGCTACGCCGGATGTAATGCGTCTGGTTAAAGAATTTGATCTTACAATCATGAACCAGGAGTATAATAATGAATGTTTACTTTCTTTCACAATAAACCTTTCTAATAAAGAACCATTTCTCGACAAAGTAAAGCTTATGCGAGCTATGGGCACCAACGTCCAGGTGCTGACGATCGATTAAATAATTGCAAATTATAGGTATTGCGGAGATGAGGCCTTGTTGGTTCTGAATGGCTGGCTTGTGGCATCAGTGCAGATTCTGTGATACTGCTTTGTAAATTCAATGATTCTTCATGAAAAACGCGTTTTTATGAAGGTTGGCAGAAGGATTACAGAAGAATGACAGAAGCACGACTATAGCCATACTAAAGCTTCACTAACAGAAAAGGCAGCCTTGTAACAGCCTCATCCCCACGCGTAAGGTTTTATCGTAGACAAACAGGGCTAAATCCGAATACCGGTTTAGAGGGATTTTAGGGCCTTATACAGGCCTTACTTTAATTCCAGCGTACGCGAATGTACTTGTCGTTCTTTTTGAAATGCTGGGGGATCGACTTAAGTATAGCCTCTCGTAGCTTTTCAAGTAAGGTTTCTTTTACAAAACCATTGCTTACCACAAGACTTACTTCCCGAACAGGCTCAGGCGAGGTAAAATGTTTTACGTGTTTATTTTTCGCATTTACAGCAAGTTCAGGAATTAAGGTATATCCGTAGTTATTATCGACCATGGCTTTAAGCGTTTCAAAGGAGCCACTTTGATAATTTAACTGATGATGGGACTTTTTACTTTTGGCCGTACATAGGTTCATTACTTGCCCTCTGAAACAGTGACCTTCTTCCAACAGCAAAAGGTTGTCAGCAGTTAGTGACTTCAGATCAACCTTTTCCTGGTTGTAGTATTTAAGATCTTCTGAGGTGTATAGAAGAATAGGCTCGTAAAAAATAGGGATCTCTCGAATGTCCTTATCATCTATGGGTGTGACAAGAATGGCTATGTCAAGTCGGTTATTCTTTAGCTGCTTTACAATTTCATCCGTCTGCATCTCCATCACAGTAAAAGATGTTCCCGGATGGTTTTTCAAAAACTCATTGAGGAACCTTGGTAGCAGGTAGGGAGCAAGCGTTGGTATAACAGCCAGACGGTAATCTCCTTCAATTGAATCCTTTTCATTTTTGATAAACTCCTTCAAGTTTTTCACTTCCTGGAGGATCTGCCTGGCACGATGCAGTACCATTTCCCCCGATGGTGTTGGCTTAAGGGGTTGCGATCGGTCAAAAATTTTAACACCCAACTCATCCTCAAGTTTTTTCACCATCATACTCAATGTTGGCTGTGTTACATGACAATGTGCGGCAGCCTTTACGTGGTTCCGAAAAATATCAAGAGCAACAATGTATTCGAGTTGTTGTAAGTTCATCCCGATTTCAGTTTTATATATAACCGATGATAGACAAAATTAATATACCATTAATAAATATTGATATCGCTTATATAACATTTATATTAATTCGGCGATAGCAAAAGGTTATGAACAGTAAACTAACCTTAAATCAATACGCATTATCAGGAACTATAAAGAAGTTATCAGAAAGGATTGCTATATCATGATTTACTCGAAGAAGGTAATTCAAATTATAGTCACGTATTGATGGAGATGAACATCGAAAAATGTTTTTAGAGAGTTACCTGCTCTATTGAAGTTGTAGTAAGATTGTCAGCTACGAAAAGTCAATGAAATTGTTTTCTCTTTCTAATAAAGCACTGAATTATTTTTTATCATCTACTACAACTTCCGGCACCTAATTTGTGTCTAACCACATAATAAATTATAAATCTCTTTATGAAAATCAGATTCTTGCTTTTAGCATTCCTTATTATTCCATTCATGAGTATAGCACAAAATGAAGTTTTTAAAGGTGAGCATTTTATTGAAGTAACTGGCACAGCACAACAGGAAATAGAACCTAACGAAATATATACTACCATAAGACTTCGTGAATTCGAAGAAAACCGGGAGAAAGTTTCGCTTGAGAAATTAGATAAGGATTTTTTAAATGCGCTTAAAGATGCAGGCATTGATCGTAAAAGACTTGAGTTGGCTGATGTAGGATCAAAACTTGATAAGCTAGGCAAGAAAGAGAAAGACGCTTTTAGAGAAAAGACTTATCAGATTAAACTAACAAGCGCAGCAGAGCTTGAAAAACTGGTTGAGAAACTGCAGTCAGTAAAAATTGATTTTGTAGATATTACCCGGTTAAGCCATTCTGACCTTGACAAGATTAAGATGGACTTAAAAATAAAAGCATTACAGGCAGGAAAAGCGAAGGCTGAGACTCTACTTAAAGCTATAGGTGCTGAAGTAGGTAAGCCACTTATGGTTAGAGATTGGGAGATAGAGCCTGTTCAGCCAATGATGGAGTATAAAGCAAACGTAACAATGCGTGCTCAAAGTCAGGATGAAGCAGAACCATCTTCGGCAGGATTCAGGAAGATAAAATTACAGGCACAGATTGTAGCACAGTTTGAAATTAAGTAGGTTTTAAGGATTCGCACTAAAGAAAAAAGCGGTGTTACCACCGCTTTTTTTATCTAAGAAAGTTTAAAAGGTATTAGTTATTTTCGACTTTGATCAAGCGATGACTCGCCTTTGTTAAATGTTGAATCATTATCAATATCAACTTCTGTTCTTCTCACGGTATCGCGGATTACTTCATCTCGGTCTCTTATCTCTTTATTTACATTCACTTCTTCAACAACGCGAGCTTCTTTGTTAACAACAGGCACCTCTGCCCTCTGTTTTATTTCAATCTCTCCTTCACGAAAATTACTGAGATCACCTTCACGCACTGGCCTGTTCACAGGGTTACGCTCTACCGTAACACGCTCTTCGCGCAACCTGATAATCTGTTCAACAGGTTTTTCAACAATACGACTTCTCAACCGTACAGTTCCTTTATCAACTTCACGTTTGTCTACATGAAGTTGTTCTTCTATAACAGGAATTGTTTGATTGGTATCAATAGCATTTCTATCTCTTGTCCCTACAGTTTCTTCAGGTTCTGGATCATCATTTAAAGCGTCGGTAGTTAAAGCACCATCAGCAGAAGAAACAAGATCCTGATGCGGTCTTTCTGTCGACTCCCTGATTTGTCTTGAACGTTCATCAACATCTATAGCCCCACTGCTGTCTAGAATTTCTGCTGCCCGCAGTGCCTCTTCATTGGTATCAGTAACAACGGTCACAATAGCTGCATGGCGAGCCACATTTGTGTAACGTGTTGATTCTTCATCACTATCAAACATAGATTTGAAGAACCTACTGATCTTTTCTCCGAACCCGTTAGGCTCGTTGTCATTGTCTACGTTTTCAAGCACGCTGTGTTGGTTATCGTAGGTAATATCTACTTGGTCTATTGTAAAGCCGTTAGCACTTAAGTTCTCAACGGCATTCTGTGCTTCTGTTGAACTATCAAATATTCCAATTATCGTATGTGACATGATTTTAACTTTTGATTTAATTGTCCATTACTACTTCTTCACTTCAAATACGCAACGCTTGCTTAAGTATTTGCTCCCGCTTCCCCCTGTTCTATTGAAACTTTTTCTCTTCTGAGTTTGACAGGAGTTTCAGAATGCTCCTGTACCGACTCTTTAGATATGTGTAACTCTTCCACCAATACAAGTTGTTTCTGAACAACCACCTCTTCCTTTAAAACCGAAACAATCATCGTATTGCCCTCGTACCGAACAGCAGGCGGAGGAGTAGCTACCGGGCGATTAATTTTCACCCTTTCGATTGTAATATGATCATGGGCCAAGGATGCGTCAATTACCACTTCCTTTTCCTCCACGTCTTTTTTCAAACGAACACTTCCTGTTTCTACCACTTCCGCACCAACCCTTAACCGCTCTTCAACTACCGGTATCGTTGTTCTTTCTGTCGCTGACACCTGTTCCCTATCTTGCTGTTTCATAGTTGATTTTTTGTAATTATCTCTACAAACAAAATCGTTCCCTATATACAATGGGGCTTAAAAAAACAGATGTACCTGCGGGTAATGCGATCAAATAAACCGCCGCTATACTTATCACCATTCACCGTTTTACTAAAACGGCGGCACGATTTTTATTCTGTATAGGGTACTGGCATGAAAACCGCGCTGCTACTTATATTATCATTAATGGCTATTCAGGTAATAGCGCAACAAACAGAAATAAGCTCTGGTATTACCAGTTTTGAAATAAAGCTAGATAGAAAATCTCCCTATAAAAACTTAGGCTTTAACACTACCAATATTGACAGGCACTACATATATAATGTAGTGGTTGAGGCTATTAAACGGGGATTACATGCCAATGATATGAAAAGCATGCACTCACCTGAAGTGGTTCTTATGTTTGATGACTATGTCAATCATCAAAAAAGAGAAAAAAGAAACACGATGAGCGGTTCGGATTTGAAAATACTAAAGAATGGCAACTTTGATTATTTCATCAAGATTTTCGGCAAACTAAACATGAACAAGGCAAGTCAAAACAATGCTATCTTCAAGTTAAATGTTTATGTTTTTGACGGTGAAGGATCACTAATAAGCAAAACCAAATCTAAGGCACGTTCTAAAGTAATTCCTTTTGAAGAAAGCGAAACACTTACAGAAGTTGATTATCCTATCACTGAAAATGATTTTATACAACTCGTAAAAAAAGCTGCAACTAC
Source organism: Chryseosolibacter indicum (assembly GCF_018598585.1). GTDB lineage: Bacteria > Bacteroidota > Bacteroidia > Cytophagales > Cyclobacteriaceae > Chryseosolibacter > Chryseosolibacter indicus. The sequence goes on along the minus strand of NZ_JAHESD010000003.1, from coordinate 174,389 downwards.
GCTTGAAATTACAATGTAGTTACAACCTTTAGTGATATCTTTTAAATTAACGACTTTCAGAACTTAAGCCAATAAGGTAAACCCGAAGGTTATTACTTTAACCATCCTTCCACCTCTTGCAATGTCGGGTTTTGAATATTCTCCAGCTTCATCTTTTTACGAATACCACAAACATCATTAAAAAGCTTAGATGCCTTCATTTCTTTCATCTGTGCTACTGAAGTAATGCCGAGTTTCTGTAATAAAGGGATAAGCTCAGGTCTTACTCCTACTTCTGCAAACTCTTGCGCTGCAACAGGGGAAGAAGCCTTTTCAGGTTTCATTTGCGGGAAGAACAGCACATCCTGGATAGAAGGTGAATTGGTCATAATCATAGAAAGGCGATCAATACCTATACCTAATCCTGCTGTTGGTGGCATTCCGTATTCAAGTGCACGCAGAAAATCTTCATCGAGTGTCATGGCTTCTTCATCACCACGTTTACCCAGTTCAAGTTGGTCCTCAAAACGTTGACGTTGATCGATTGGATCATTTAACTCAGAGAAACTGTTAGCAATTTCTTTACTGTTACAGATCGCTTCAAACCTTTCAACCAAGCCGGGCTTGCTTCTGTGTTTCTTTGCCAATGGCGACATTTCTACCGGATAATCAGTAATAAAGGTAGGCTGAATAAGATTAGGCTCGCACTTCTCACCGAAGATCTGATCAATAAGTTTTCCTTTACCCATGGTGTTATCCATTGGTACATGAAGCTTCTTACACGTCTCACGAAGCTGTTCCTCATCCATAAAGGTTATATCAATACCAGTAAAATGCTGAATAGCCTCAAACATGGTAAAGCGTTGCCATGGTCTCTTGAAATTGATTATGTTTTCACCAACCTTAACTTCAGTAGTACCATGAAGATCCAAGGCTACCTTTTCAATCATCTCCTCTACCAGATCCATCATCCAATTATAATCCTTATACGCAACATAGAGTTCTATCTGGGTAAATTCAGGATTATGGAAACGAGACATTCCTTCGTTTCTGAAATCTTTCGAGAATTCATAAACGCCGTCAAAACCACCTACGATGAGTCTTTTCAGGTATAACTCGTTTGCAATACGGAGATATAAAGTCATATCAAGCGTATTGTGATGCGTTTTAAAAGGACGTGCCGCAGCGCCGCCGTAAAGAGGTTGAAGAATAGGCGTCTCAACCTCAAGGTATCCTTTGTTATTAAGGTAAGAACGCATCGAGTTTACCAATTTCGTTCTTTTTACAAACGTATCGCGAACGTGCGGATTAACGACCAGGTCTACATAGCGCTGACGATAGCGTTGCTCTGGATCTGTAAAGGCATCATGCATTGTAACATTACCCTGCTCATCCTTGGTAGTTTTTACAATTGGCAGAGGTCGCAATGCTTTTGAAAGAAGCTTTAAACTGGTGGCGTGGATGGATGTTTCACCAACCTGTGTTTTAAAAACAAAGCCAGTAATACCGATAATATCGCCTATATCGAGAAGCTTTTTAAATACCGTGTTATAAAGTGTTTTGTCTTCACCAGGACAGAGGTCATCACGACGAAGATATACCTGAATCCTGCCTGTTTCATCCTGAAGCTCAACAAAGGAAGCATTACCCATTACGCGGGTACCCATAATTCTGCCAGCAATAGAAACAGCCTTGTAGTTGCCCTTCTCCGGATCGAAATTTTCAAGAATATCTTTAGCAGTAACATTTACTTCAAATGATTCTGCCGGATAGGGATTGATCCCTAATTTCTCAAGGTCTTGTAATTTTTGCCTGCGGATAACTTCCTGTTCGCTTAATGCCATATACTTATTTTGCAATTGACTGGCAAAAATAATGGAATTAGGCAGAGGTAAAAATGAGAATTGTTAAGCTAGTTTTCTTCGCTTTAATTCTTTGCGTATTAAAGTGAGCTCCCTACTGCTTTGCCCTGCCACAGAAGTATTTTCGGCTGCCCGTCTTAACAAGTAAGGCATCACTGCTTTTACAGGACCATAAGGCACATACTTGGCTACATTATAGCCTGCTTTGGCGAGGTTAAAGGAGATATTATCACTCATTCCGTAGAGCTGAGCAAACCAGATTCGCTTATCTTCAGCGGCGATACTGCGCTCATGCATGAGCTGTGTGAGTAAAAGATTACTCTGCTCATTATGCGACCCACACATTACTGAGACCCGATCTAAATTCTCGACGCAAAACTTTAATGCATCATTAAATGCATTATCTGAGGCTTCTTTATCGGGTTGGATAGGACTTGGATACCCCAATTGAGAGGCGCGTTCCCTTTCTTTCTCCATATAAGCGCCTCTAACGACTTTAGCACCCAAAAAATAACCTTGTTGCTTTCCTTTCGCTACGGCCTCTTTAAGGTTTGATAAGGACTGTGTTCGATACAGCTGATAGGTATTGAATACAATTGCTTTTTCCTTGTTATAGGATGACATCATTTCATAAGCAAGCAAATCAATTGTATCCTGAATCCAGGTTTCTTCGGCATCAATTAACACAGGAATGCCTTCTCTGTGAGCAGCGAGGCATATTTTGTTAACGCGAAAACGAACCCTTTGAAATGCTGCTTCTTCTGCTTTTGTCAGTTCCTTTTTTGCCTGAATCTTTTCCAGGAGATCAAAAGAAGCCAAGCCTGTTACCTTAAACACGGTAAAAGGAATACGACCCGATTGACTGGCTGTAGTAACAGTACGCAGGGTTTCCTGCATGGTTTTATCAAATCCATTCTCGCTTTTCTCTCCTTCTACAGAATAATCGAGTATGGTACCGATGTTAAAGCTGGCTAGCTGATCTATAACAGCAGCACTGTTCTCTATTGTTTCGCCTCCGCAAAAATGCTCAAAAGCGGTCTTCCTGATGATTCCTTCAACAGGCAAATTCAGTTTTAAGGCCAGCTTAACAGAACTGGTTGCCATTGCCGATAACCATGGATGATTTACCATGGAAAAGATAAAATTAGCTTTTTTTAGAGCCGAGTCCGATTTGTAGGAAAAGGCAACTGAGGTGTCATCAAAAGATATTGCGGGTGCCATAGGTTAATGAGTGCGCAAATATATAATAGCATTATCCCTTGTCTAAATCTATTTCAGCAAAGATTCTGGAACCAAACAAAGACGTTTTATAACTTTCCGCGATATTAATTCAAATAATGCCTGATAACATTTTGTTTTCAAAGGATCCTGCAAGCGATCTGAATAAATTCTTAGCCGAAAAAAAATATAGTAAGATTTTAGTACTTACTGATACAAACACCGCAAAACACTGCTATCCTGTTATCAATACCATTCCTTCCCATTCAACATTTGTGATAGAAAGCGGTGAAGCACACAAGAACTTGGTAAGTTGTGAGAATATCTGGATGAAGATGACCGAACAGCATCTTGATAGACATTCTGTTCTTATTGTTCTTGGTGGGGGTGTTCTGGGAGACATGGGTGGCTTTTGCGCCGCTACTTATAAAAGAGGTATCGACTTTATCCTTGTTCCTACTACACTATTATCACAAGTTGATGCAAGCATTGGTGGTAAGCTTGGAATCGATTTTCATCATTTTAAAAATCATATCGGGGTATTTCAAACACCAGCTCTTACACTGCTCTATTCCGGATTTCTTAAAACATTACCTGAACATGAAGTAAGATCAGGTTTTGCAGAAGTGATTAAGCACACTTTAATTTCTGATGAGAACATGTGGCAGCATGTTAAAACTTCAGATTTAGAACATCAGAATTGGGATGTTTTGATTAAACATTCAGTAGACTTTAAAGCAAAAGTTGTACAAGAAGACCCGAAGGAAAAGGGACTGCGAAAGATCTTAAATGCAGGCCATACAATAGGTCATGCAATAGAAACTTATTTCCTCACGAATAACAGAACTATTATGCACGGCGAAGCCGTGGCTGCAGGTCTTATTGCTGAAGGCTTTATAGCAGTTGAAAGAAATCTTCTTTCTAAAGCTTCGCTTACAGAAATAAACAATTACATCATTAAGGTCTTTGGCAAGCTCCAATTCTCTGCACTGGAAGAGAAGCAGATTGCAGAACTTACCACACAGGATAAGAAGAATAAAGGCAACAAGATTCTGAGTGTTTTACTTACCGGAATAGGTAAAGCAAATTGGGATTACGAGATTACTTTAAGTGAGGTAGAAAGGGCTCTGTCTTTTTACCGTACACTTTAAACGTAATGCACTTCAGAATCATCATACACTTTATTGGAAACCTTCTTCATGGATCCTTTTAAGGTTGATGTACTTTTAGAAATGATTTTTTTGGTAGCTTCCTTACGAGTGCCTGTTAGTAACCATGCAGCTAACAAGGCACCGGATGCCACACTTACTCCGATTGTTAGTTTACTTGTTTTGCTCATACTACAATTTAACTTTTTTTTGGGTTTAAATGTTTCATTTCTCGATAAAAAATATTTGCATTCAACTAATTTGCGATTCTTAAATTGAAATCACTTTGAATAACACTATAACGATCCAAAAAAACTCTTCGATATACGGTACAGCAAATCTTCTTCCAGCTTCAAAGAGTATAAGTAACAGAGTACTGATTATAAATGCACTTGCGGGCAATGCATCGCAGTTGCATAATTTATCAGATGCGAATGACACGCAACTGATGTTGCGATTGGTAAACTCAAAGGATCGGATTATTGATGTTGAAGACGCAGGAACTACCATGCGTTTTCTTACAGCCTATTTTTCTATAACAAACCAGAGGAAAGTGTTAACGGGAACGCAACGTATGAAAGAGCGCCCCATAGGAATACTTGTAGATGCCTTACGAACATTAGGCGCAGATATTGATTACCAGGAGAAAGAAGGTTATCCTCCGCTTACTATCAATGGATTTAACGGACAAAAGACTACGTCATTAAAAATTCGCGGAGACATAAGTAGTCAGTTTATTTCTGCTATAATGATGGTAGCACCTGTTTTACCTCAGGGCATAAAGCTTGAACTAGAAGGTAAGATCGGTAGCAGGCCATATATAGAAATGACCGCATCGCTAATGGCACAATTTGGAGTAAAGACCAAATTTGTAGGAAACTTAATTACGGTAACACCGCAAACCTATACCCCTACTGAATTTACAGTAGAATCAGATTGGTCAGCCGCGAGTTATTGGTTTGCCATAACAGCGTTGGCTGAAAAAGCTGAAGTGCTATTGCCAAGAATTTCACTTCATTCACTTCAGGGAGACAGGGCGATTGTTGATATCATGAAAACTTTAGGAGTAGAAGCAGAAATCGAGGGAAGCCAGTTAAAGCTATCGAAAGGGAGTATAACTAAAGAATTGCGTTGGGATTTTACACACTGTCCTGATTTGGCACAGACTGTTGCGGTAGTATGCGCAGCAAAAGGTGTTAAAGGATCCTTTACAGGATTAGAAAGCCTTAGAATAAAAGAAACAGACAGAATTACAGCCCTTCAAAATGAACTAAAGAAAATAGGTGCTGATCTTATCGAAGAGAGTTCACAATGGACTTTAGTGCCCACGGATAAACTTCCGACACGAGTAACCTTTGCTACTTATAAAGATCATCGTATGGCAATGGCATTTGCTCCTCTTGCAACATTAATGGATGTTGATATTGAAAACCCCGGCGTAGTAAAGAAATCATATCCAAATTATTGGAATGACTTAAAAGCGGTGGGATTCCATTTAACAGAGTAACAGAATGCATGTAGATATCTTATTAACTGACTTGTTAAGTCAAGTGATGGCGATAACTATTCAGCTAAACTTAAACTATTAAAATAAGCAGGAGCGAGCTTTAACCTACTTCCATACCACGAAAACATCTCGCCATCTATAAGTATTACCTTTGCCGTAGGACATAGAGATTCTATTTCCCCGATATGTTTCTCCTGGAATGGAAATGGCTCTGATGACAGCATGATAATGTCAGGATCTAACGAGGTGATATCTTCACTTGACAAAACAGGATAACGTTGTTCGCTCTGTAAGCAATTAACCAGTCCAAGCCGAAGGAGCATGTCGTGGATAAATGTTTCAGATGCGGCAGCCATCCACGGATTTCGCCAAATAAGGTAAAGGACCCGCTTTGACAACATCTTCTTTACAGATGTAAAACTGCTGTTGATTTGTTGGATTAAAGCATCGGCGCTTTCGGAGCGGCCTACAAGGTTTCCGATAGAATTTATCATTGCCAGCGCCTCTGATAGATTTTTAATATCGCTCATCCATACGGGGTATTTCTTGCTGAGCTCTTGTATGCCTTCAATGTAATTCTCCTCCTTGTTGCCGATTATCAAATTAGGGTTAAGTTCTCCAATTACATCAAACCAGAAATTCTTTGTTCCTCCAATTATGGTCTTGGTTTTAAGCCATCCAACAGGATGAATACAAAACTTGGTAATACCTATTACTTCTTCATTTAAACCTAAATCGTGTAAAAGCTCGGTCTGTGAAGGCACAAGGGAAATTATTCTTTGCGGTGGTTGCGAAAGTAGTGTTTCGTTACCCAATTGATCCGGAAATGATTTCAACGCCATTTCCAAATATAGGTGATGATTTTAAAACAGGAAGGAATAAAAAAACGCACAGGAAACGTAGAGAAAAGACCCTCTCTATAAAAACTCTACGCCCCTGTGCGTGTATCTTAATAACTCCTCAAGGAGTAAATTTGATCTTTGATTTCTTTGGAAGAGAATATAAGGAAGCTCTCACATCGACTATTTAACATTAAGTGTTTATCGTTTTGTTCCGCTTACCCTTTATTTACTTCTACTTATATCTAAAACTCAAACTGATTTCTCGCTCAAATAATGTCCTCAAATATCACTAAGGATAGGGGATCTGAAAACAAATTTATTATGAACGGTTAAGATGTAATTCGTAATACGATCTGTATCAATAAGACAATCAAAGTACTAAAATTGTTCTCGAAGTCTTATAAATATTCTAGTCATTGTGTACGAAATACATAAACCAGCGTTGGCAGATTAAGATTAAAACTAGATTACAATTGCCATACTGGAAAGCTGGCTTGATACTTTGAGGTTTGACGAGTTAACCATTCCCTGATTCAACTCAAATCTAAGCTTTCCTTCAACCACTTTAAAGTTGATGCAGCTACCTTTTTGACCGAGGCCGTTGCTATCAGTAATGGTTAGAATAGACTTACCGGTAATGATATTCTTCACATCATCAAAATCCTTGCTTTTTGATTTACCAATGTAAACAACTTGGCATCCTGCTGCATCTGCAGGGGCAGCAAGTTTCTTTATGACATATTTTTTAGCCCCTTTTGGCTTGCCATCGTACCATTGTTTGAGTGTATTAAACACATTTTCTTCACCCAATACCCCCACTACAAACTCTCCGCCATCGCTTTCATTAGGCCATTGAACATACTTAATGAAATTATATAACATAGCCGAGTGGATTTCGTGCGGCGGTCTCTCCTGTGCTTCAGTTCTCATTACGAAAACAAGCATCATCAACAAAACAAGTATGTTTTTCATAGTCTAAAAGTTTGGCTTATCGCGAATTTACGACAAAAAACGAAAAACCCCACCTTTTAACAGGTGAGGCTTTCAAACAACCCATTAAATCAGTATAGCCATTGAAGAAAGAGCACCTGAAACTTTGAGATTTGAAGCCTCAATAGCTTTTTGGTTTAACTCAAACTTCAATTTATTGTCGACGGTTTTGAAATTGATTGCGCTTCCTTTCTCACCCAATCCGTTTTTATCTGTAATAACAAGGGTTCCTTTTCCTTTTACTTTAGTATTTACCGCATCGAATTCGTTACTCTTCGATTTATCAATAAATACTACATGGCAATCAGTTAAATCAGAGTTGGAACTGAATTTCTTAATAACGTAAGTTTTGTTACCTCTTGGCTTTCCGCCATACCAGGTTGTAAGTGTTTTGTATACATCTTCATTGCCGATCACGCCAATAATAAATTCTCCTGAAGAAGCATGATCAGGCCATTGAACATATTTGGTGAAATTGAACACCATCATGGAGTAAACCTCATGAACTGGCCTGTCCTGGGCCATTATTGTATTGCTTGCCAGGCTAAAGACAAATAATGCAAGTATTATTCTTTTCATCTACTAAGGATTTTACGGTTTGTTTGATATAACAAAAATAGGTTCTGACATCAGTTTGCCAGAACCTATAAGCTGCTTAACCTTAGTAATGTAAGATTTAAAGTAGAAATTACTTAATGTAACGGAAGTCGTGCCCTGCCTTCAACTGCAACAGGAATTCATAAATCAAGTTTACAACGTTTTCGACGTCATCTTTATGCACCATTTCCACCGTTGTATGCATGTACTTTAGTGGTAAGGAAATCAATGCAGAAGCTACTCCTTCAGCAGAATATGCAAAGGAATCAGTATCGGTGCCAGTAGAACGGGAAACTGCCTGACGTTGGAAAGGTATTTTGCGCTTCTGGGCTGTTTCCAGGATCATTTTTAATACGTTATTCTGAACGGCAGGACCGTAGCATAAAACAGGTCCATTACCACATTTTAGATTACCGCTTTCTCTTTTATTGTACATTGGCGACTGGGTGTCGTGGGTAACGTCTGTACAAATAGCTAAATCAGGTTTTAGTCGTCGGGAAATCATTTCAGCCCCACGCAACCCTATTTCTTCCTGTACTGAATTTACGATGTAGAGACAGAACGGAAGCTTTTTCTTATTCTCGCTTAATCTACGTGCCACTTCGGCTATCATAAATCCGCCCATGCGATTGTCCAGTGCACGACCTACCAGCCAGCGTCTGTTCATCTCCATGAGCTCATCTTCAAAGGTAATGACACAACCCACATGGATACCCATTGCTTCTACTTCCTTCTTAGACTCTGCACCTACATCGATAAAAATGTTTTTTAAAGAAGGTGGTTCTTCTTTTCCTGCATCGCGAACGTGAATAGCAGGCCATCCAAATACACCCTTAACGATTCCATTATCGGTATGAATGTTAACGCGTTTGGAAGGAGCGATCTGATGGTCTGAGCCACCATTGCGTTTTACATAGATATAACCTTCTTCGGTAATATAATTCACAAACCAGGAAATCTCATCAGCGTGTGCTTCGATAACTACCTTGTAAGCGCCTTTCGGATTAATAACCCCTACAGCAGTTCCGTAGACGTCTACAATACGATCTTGTATATAGGGTTTAATATAATCCAACCATATCTGTTGCCCTGAAGATTCAAAGCCAGTGGGGGATGCATTGTTAAGATATGCGTATAGAAACTCTTTACTTTTTTTATCCATAGTGTTTTACTAAATAAACATTAAAGCAGAAGGCTGCAAAAATAGTTAAAATCGAATAAGGAATATGGCGTCTTTTGGTTATAGAACGTTTTATAAAGGCATATTACCGTGTTTCTTCCTTGGCAGCTTCGCTGCTTTATTCTCTAACATAGCAAAAGCACGGATAAGCTTTGCCCTTGTCTCTTCAGGGTATATTACTTCATCGATATAACCGCGGTGTGCTGCACGGTATGGATTAGCAAACTTCTGGGTATACTCATCAACTTTTTCATTGAGCTTTTCCTGCGGATTTTGTGCTTCAGCAATCTCCTTTTTAAAGATGATTTCGGCAGCACCTTTAGCTCCCATTACTGCAATTTCTGCAGTAGGCCATGCATAATTTAAATCTGCGCCGATGTGTTTGGAATTCATTACATCGTAAGCGCCACCATAAGCCTTCCTTGTGATAACAGTAATGCGAGGCACTGTAGCTTCAGAGAAAGCATAGAGCAGTTTTGCACCGTTGGTTATAATGGCATTCCACTCCTGGTCTGTACCTGGCAAGAAGCCTGGAACGTCTTCAAAAACAAGTAAGGGTACATTGAAGCAATCGCAGAACCTCACGAACCTAGCGCCTTTTATGCTTGAATGAATATCTAAAACCCCTGCGAGAGAAGCAGGCTGGTTTCCAACAATACCGATGCTTCTGCCTCCTATGCGAGCGAAACCTACCACAATATTTTCAGCAAAGTTTTTATGTACTTCAAAGAAGCTTCCTTCATCTACCACCCCATGGATAACATCACGCATATCATAGGGTTGATTTGGATTAGCCGGAATGATATCGTTTAATGCTGGTCTAAGTTCATCGCCGGGTGTGTAGCTAAGCTTTGGTGCCGGGTCTTCGCAATTCTGAGGGACGTAGCTAAGCAATGTTTTAATCTGCTGAATACATTCTGCTTCATTAACACAAGCAAAATGTGTAACACCACTTTTTGTGCTATGTGTTGTTGCCCCCCCTAATTCTTCTGCAGTTACATTTTCATGTGTTACAGTTTTTACGACGTTAGGTCCTGTAACAAACATAAAAGATGTATTCTCGACCATGAAGATGAAATCCGTTATTGCCGGTGAGTATACCGCACCTCCGGCGCATGGACCCATTATTGCGGAGATCTGAGGAATAACACCAGAGGCAAGTGTGTTTCTATAGAAGATATCAGCATAGCCGCCGAGGGAAACTACACCCTCCTGGATTCTGGCTCCTCCTGAATCGTTTAATCCTATTATAGGCGCTCCGTTCTTGAGGGCAAGATCCATGATCTTAACAATCTTCTCGGCATGTGTTTCTGACAATGATCCACCAAAGACAGTAAAATCCTGAGAGAAAACATAAACGAGCCTACCATTGATCGTACCGTACCCTGTTACAACACCATCGCCCAGGTAGTATTCCTTATCCAGGCCGAAGTCTTTACTTCTGTGCATTACAAACTTTCCCAGTTCCTCGAAAGAGCCTTCATCCAGCAAGAGATGAATTCTTTCACGTGCAGATAATTTCCCTTTCTTATGTTGTTGTTCAATTCTTTGTTCGCCTCCGCCTAATAGCGCTTCTTTATTTTTTCTGTCCAGCTCAGCAAATTTTTCCTGAAGCACGGGATCGTTTGGTTTTTTCTTGGCCATCTTGTTGTTAAGTGCAAGCGTAATAAATAATACTTGTGCGAAATATAGTATTAAATTCGCACGGCTTAAACGATGAAGGACAAGATTGCAATTATAGATATGGGAACCAATACTTTTCACCTGCTTATTGCGCAGCGGGAAAGTGACCAGTTTAACATTATTTACCGTGACCGCCTTGCTGTAAAGATTGGTATGGGAGGCATCAATGACGGCTACATCACTGAAGGCGGCATTCACCGCGCTTTGCTTGCCATGCAGAGCTTTAAGAACATTATGAAAGAGCATGGTGTACAAGAAGCTTTTGCCTTTGGCACAAGTGCAATGAGAAATGCGAAGAACGGCGAGGAAGTAGTTAAGCGAATCAAAGACCTTACAGGCATTAAAGTTAATGTTATCTCCGGGGATGAAGAGGCGTATTACATTTATATGGGAGTAAAAGCCGCGCTCGGCTTAGGTGATGACCGCGCTTTGATTGTAGATATAGGGGGAGGAAGCGTAGAATTTATAATCGCAAATCAGGATCGGATATCCTGGAAACAGAGCTTTGAAATAGGTGCGCAGCGACTGCTTGAAAGGTTTCAGAAACATGATCCTATTCTTCAGGAAGAAATACTGGAGTTGAATGCTTACTTCGATAAATCCCTACAGCCTTTATTCACAGCGATGGAAGAATTTAAGCCACAGGTTCTGGTAGGCTCTTCAGGAACATTTGATACACTCAGCGATATTTTCTGTATTAAACATGATATACACAAAACTGCAGAAGAGGTTGAAACCCCATTGACCCTTGAAGGATTTTATGATATCTACCGGGAACTCCTTACCAAGAAACGTGAAGACAGAATGAAGATACCCGGCATGATTGAGATGCGGGTAGATATGATTGTAGTAGCCTGTTGCCTGGTGAATTATCTTTTTGACAAGTTTATCTTTAACAGAATACGGGTTTCAACTTACTCGTTAAAAGAAGGTGTGTTAGCTCATGTCTCACAAGGTAGCATTCGCTAGGCCGACAAGGTTTTTAGATACCTTTATCTGCCGCTTCTCCAACTCGCCGTTATTAATATCATACCTTAGGGTATTATCGTCCATAACCACAAAACTAAACCCGGCACCTTTTCTAAAAAGACCTTCGCGTTCTGCTATAACCATAGTTGGTTTTCCCTGGGTGGTTTTAAGAATATCGCTTAAGGAACCACTTTTCCCATCTGCCAGTACTATTATGTGCGGCGTGCCTATATCGATTAAGTTCTCAGTAAGTGTAACTTTTATTGTGGCTCCGTTAATGTTCTTTCCTGTGGATTGTTTTATGAGTTCATCAAAAAGCTTTGACTTGCCGAATACAGTAATCTGGAACTCGGTGCCATGAGCAGGCCAGGTTGAGTATTTCGCAATGTTGATGATGAAAAGACTATGAACCTGGTAGTTGGTTGTTTGAGCATCGGCAAAGAATGAACCGAAGGTAAATGCTATTGCACTTATAACTGATCTAATTCGATTCATGGGCTATTTCTTAAAATTAAGTTGATATGATAGTTTCAGAACAAACTCACGGCTTCTTCCTGGCACTGGTGCATAATCTCCGTTATAGCCTTGAGGAAAAGAGGGCTTCTCATTAAACAAATCATAAACCCCAACTCCTGCAGTAAACCCTTTATAGATCTCTTTAAAATTCAAAAACACGTTAGCAAGGAAGTAAGGATCAAGCTTTGTAATGACATCAGGTGCTGTATAGGCATATCGCTTACCTACACCTATAAAGGTTGGATTAAGCGAGATGCTCTTGTTAATGTAGAAGTTAGTGTTCAACGTAAATTTATGAGATGTCATGGCAAGATACTGATCTCGTAGGCCGGGTATTTCGTAAGGATCGGCGTCACTGCTTTTTCCTGCTCTGCTGAAAGAGTACGTTAGATTTGTATACCAATTACTCTTACGAACACTGTAAACCATTTCAACACCATAAGAACCTGACTTGGGATAGTTTTTGTAAACATCATCAGAAACCAGGTAAACAATTACATCTTTCGTGCGAAGACTAAAAACGTTAACTGCAAGGAGCATTTCCGGTGTAAATTGATAACCTATTTCTGTTTCAAACACCTGAGACTGTTCAGGTTTAATCTTCCCTTCATACGCCAGGTTGATATTCTCAATAGAAGGTGCTCTGAAGGACTGGCTATATAATATCTTGAAGTGCAAGTTCTCAATTTTCTTTGTTAATGCTACCCGTGGTACAAACGCATCTCCGTAAGCATTGTTACGTTCGTATCTAAAGCCAAGTGTTGCGTTTACCAAACGGTGCTTAAGCAGAGATTGAGCAAAGAACCCAACGTTATTGAACGAAACCTTGTTAGCTCCGAAGTAATCGGATTTTAAAAGATCAGTAGCTTTGTCTTGAAAGTATAACCCACCGAAATTGATATTCACCTTTCTGGATAAATCATAAACAAAAGATAAAGAGCCGTAATAGCGTTCAGCTCTTACCTTGAGGTAATCTTCATCTGCTTCGTAAACGGTACCATCAACATCAGTAAATGTATCGAAATATCCATATTGAAAAGGGATCTGATTATAATACTTTAATTGGGGGGTAATCAATAACTTTTTGCTCGCTTTGTAATCGTACTTGACGTCAACAGCATAATTTCTGAAGTTGACATACGTGAAGGGATCACTGGTTTTAAACTCATCATACATTCCCCTTATTTGAAAGCCTTTAGCCTTGAGTCCGACGTTTAAATTCATTGGGTCGGAATCTGCAACATTGGCAAGGGAACTCAGGGTTGTATCGCCATTGAAATCTGTGAATGGCCTGTCGCTGACAATTCCCTTTCCCTTAAAAAAGGATAAATCCCAGGAGATGTTATCCTTTTTTTGAGCAACAGACACGCCACCGTTAATACGGCCAATATTATTGCTATGAAACCCTGACACACCAAAAACGTGTACACCATTTAGCTTATCCGCAGCTTTGGTGATTATATTAATTACACCATACTCTGCAGAGCCACCATAAATTGCAGACCCGGGTCCACGTATGATCTCAATTCGCTCTATGGCATCGACGGGGAATCTGTTACCAAGTGCCACGCCCTGATAAAGCAGCTCATTGAATGGCTGGCCATCCATCATTACAAGAACCTTACCTTCGTTGGCCCAACTTCCTCGTAAGCCCATACCCAATACAAACTGAAGGTCTTGTGCTATTTCGAAACCAGGCACCAGTCGTAAAATATCAATGATATCACGAGCGCCAGCGTTTTGAATTTCCTCTGCTGTGATGAGGCTGATAATGCCGGGTGTTTCGCGGGTAGTTAGCGCTTTTGCAGATGAGACCGTTAAATTCTGGTTTAGCACTTTTTGAAGTTCCGATTCCTGGGTATAGGCGCTCATGTTCAGCAAAGAATCAAGATCTTGTGCAGCTACAGAAAAGGAAATAAAAAATAGAATAACAACCCTTATTAAGGTAGTTGACATAACTAGTGGGTTAGAAAAAACTGTTGAAGATAATAATAAAATCTCCAACAGAATATTCTTAAACACCAGACGTATGATTTTTACAAAAAAAAGAATAACGAGGACAAGTAACTATGCCCTTCCCTATTTCTTAATTATAACCCTGAAATGGTAATATCTTTCGGATACTTTAATTCAAATTTATACACCATCTTTTTTGTTTCGCCTGGCTGGATGTTAAACTCCCATGTTAGTTTACCATTGTCTTTGCTATACTTTGCATTGGCAGTATCAATAACACTTACTTCAATCTGGCTATTCTGCGACACAGGGATCTGATCTTCAACAACGAGTTGTATAGCTTCGCCTTTATTGTTTCTAACAGAGATTTCGTAAGCATATGCTTCTCGTTGGTTAGAGCCTATTAATTTTTTAGATGTGTAATCCTGAAGCTTTTCTCTCTTTACAGTGATTCGTTTATCTCTTCCCATAGAAACGGCTAGGGTGTCTTTAATCTGGTTAGGATCGATAAAAGTTTTTCCCACGAAAGTGCCTTCAAAGAACACATTTGCTTCACCTGGAAGAAGGCTGTATTCTTCCCAACCGAGAATCTTAGCCATAAGAAATGCATCGCTATCTAATTTTGGTGCAACGGCGTACTGATAGTTTGCTTTGAGATCATGCTTCCTGATATCTACCAGTGTGGGCTTATTGGAAGATGTTATGGTATAAGGTAGACTGATATTGAATTCTGTGTTTACAGAAGTTTGAACTGTTGTAACATGTTCTGCCAAACTTGCTGCAGGGGCGGCCATTACTTCTTCTTCTGTTACCTCCATATCAGCTTCTGCTTTCTTCATCATGCTAACTCCCCGGGCTCTTCCTTTTAATTGTCGTACTACAGGATTGTATACATCTACATACCATGCATTAAGTTCCGGCTTTAAGCCTCCTTGTGATGGATTGGCTGTAGAGAGTTTGAGTTTTACATTCTTCCATTCTTCGCCGGTAGCCTGGTAGACATTAGCTTTATAATTTAACTGCACAGGTGATTTTGTATTTACAGCGCGCAGATCATAAACAGGATACCAGCCAGCATTTTGTACAACGTAGTTAAGTTCTAAGTCTACATTGGTTTGTTGCTCTGCTGATACGCTTACTACAATTTCACCTGTATTGCGTGAGAAGAGATCACGCTCTTCATTTACCTGGCGTTGTAGTTTTGCTCGTGTTTCATTTAACTTCTTAAGTTTCTCGTCTACTTTAATTTTTGCAGTGAGAATATCTGTGAGCCTAGCCTTATAAAAATCCATCATTGCTTTAAGTTCAGCTACGGTAAGGTTTTGATTAGCCCCTCCTATTTTCTGATTGCTTGACAAAAGTTGTTCTTCCTTTGTGAGTATTTCCTTCTGGTTGTTTTCCATGATGAGCTGTTTCTCAACATAATCCAACGAGTCTTTTAAGCGCTGCAATGAAGGTGGATAATTGAATTCGTTTATAAAATTCTGTTGATGTGTAATGCCAATTAAGATAAAGTTTCCTTTTCCTGATACCTGAATGCTTTGTGGATCGAGTTGTGAAGTAACACCGGTAACTACAATATTTGTTTTACCAGCTTCTACACGTGTTTTAACTTCACGCGTTATCTGTGCCTTATTTAGGAATACAGTAACGTTAGTGATCTTCGAATCAACTTTCCTTTCCTGTTGGGCAGAAAGGGATAGTGAAGTGAATAGCAGTAAAATCAACAAAGGCGAATTTTTCATAATGATTAATAATAATGATTTTATATGGAATAGATGCGAAAAAGTTAGGATTCCATAAACTAAACCTGAATTTCGTTTGCTTAATGCAAACGCAATACCACACTTTCAGTTACTTTTGGGTTTTACATGTGCTATGGATAAAGTATTTGAACTACAACGCTTAAAGGATTTTACCTATAAGATATTCAAGAAGATCGGGTGCCCTGAAGAGCAGGCCGTTTTAGCCACGGACGTACTGCTAAATGCTGATTTAAGAGGAATAGACTCGCATGGAATTGCGCGATTATCTGGCTATGTAAGACTTTGGGAGGCGAAACGTGTTAATGCAAATCCGAAGGTTAAAATTGTACATGAATCCCCCAGTACCGCAGTAGTTGACGGCGATGGTGGATTAGGTTTAGTAGTGGCACCACAAGCAATGGAGATAGCGATAAAGAAGGCTTCGGTGGCAGGGACGGGATGGGTTGCAGTGAAGAATTCAAATCATTTTGGAATAGCCGGGCATCATGCCATGATGGCTTTAGAACATGATATGATCGGCCTTTCCATGACAAACGCAAGTCCTCTTGTAGCCCCAACTTTTTCCGTAGAAAGGTTACTTGCAACCAACCCGATAGCTATAGCCATACCTGCTGACAAACAACCTCCGTTTGTTGCCGACTTTGCTACTACGACCGCAGCGAATGGAAAACTTGAAATACTACAACGGAAGAATAAAGATGCTCCTGAGGGGTGGATTCAGAAAAAAGATGGCAGCGCTTCTACTAACCCACATGAATTGAAAGAAGGCGGAGCGTTAATACCACTGGGTAGTGACAGGGAGCATGGAAGTCATAAAGGTTTTTGCCTTGGAGCGTGGGTTGATATTTTTTCGGCTGTACTGTCAGGTGCAAATTATGGCCCGTGGGTCCCTCCCTTTGTTGCATTTCTGGCGCCACCGGCAGACCCAGTAGGTGAAGGGATAGGTCATTTCTTTGGTGCGATGCGCATTGATGCATTTCGTCCTGCCCAGGAATTTAAAATACATATGGATAACTGGATTACCCGATTCAGGTCTGCAAAGACTGTTGAAGGCGAGGAAAAGTTAATCATTCCCGGAGATCCGGAGAGGGAAATGAGTATCGAAAGAAAGAAAAGTGGTATTCCTTTAAATCCAAAAGTAGTTGATGATCTTACAGAACTGGCAGGAAGGTTTAATGTCGAATTTTAAAAACCAAAGTTGCCAATATTAACGCCAGCTCTTAACACAAGCGGACTATCGTAAGGAAGATATTCGCCCGCAGGTGGATTTTTATAAGAAAAGTTATACAACGCCATCAGGTAGAAACCTACGTTCGGCCCAAGAGGTTGAATAAAGCCACCGCCGGCGAGGAAGCTATTAAAGGTTTTACGTGTGTTTTCTCCAATGGATGAGGTTGGGAATTCGTAGTTCAGGTATTCGTATTCTGCCTGAACAAATATGTTCTTATAAACTGTAAATCGCGCAAAAGGACCTACACCGTAATCGTTAAGCTTTATAGAAGGACGATAGTATTTATAATTTGTATATCTATAGCTAATATTTGCTCCTGCCATTAACCTTTCGGTAAGTCTGTAACCAACTACTGGTGAAACAGAAATAAAATCCTGTACATTACTAAACCCTAAACCAAGCCCACCACCGAAAACTATTCGATCTTTAAAAGGAGTTCCTTTCAGGCTATTTTCTTCTCCTTGACCAAACGCATTGGAGACTACAACGAGCAAGAAAAGAAGGGAAGCTATTCTGATCATACGATTACTTATTATTCTTCTTCAACTATAACGTATATATCTTCTGATTCTTTTTTCATCAGGTATTTTTCGCGAGCGAATTTCTCGACGGATTCCTTATCGCCAAAGAGTTCGTCTCTATCCTTCTCAACTTCTTTAATTTTATTCTGATAGTATTCTTTCTCATCTTCAAGATTATTCAACTTCGCACCTAACTGATACCTTGCGATAAGGTTGTTAGAATCAAGAACCAACATCCAAATAAGAAAGATGGCTATACTAACCACATAAAAGTTTCGGAAGACCTTAGGAAGTTTTTTGAACATAGCTTAAAAAATGGTTACGAAAGTAAAAAACTTGTTCCGGCTATTTACTAGAACGAAGATAAACAGAAGAAGTTTCTTAAAATAGCTTAAGAAGGATATTAAATTCCTGGTTTAACCTCCCAAGAACGTAGTAACCTTCGTGCAAAATTAAGACAAAAATTATGTTTCTAACAGTTATTGGTAACTCAAAGACAACCAGGACTTATCCTTTATCCTTAGGGATTAGATAAGGTAATTTGCTTCTGCGCCTTATTCCATGAATGATCCTCAATAATTGCTTTTACCGTAAAAGCAGGTTTTAGCGTGAGTGTTTCCGCTGCAGTGAAGACAAATTCATCCATGCCCCTTCTAACAGCCATAGCAGATGTTAGGAGCGAACCTTGTTCATCACAGACAATGATTCGAACCTTGTGTACGGCAAAATGTTTCTTGAACACCTTTATTTTAATTGTATCGCCTGCCTTGCCCTTGAATTTACTGGTATTGATGTCTCTGATCTCGCTCTTGCTCATATAATCTTTAATTACTGCAGTATAGGCATTGGGAAGCTTTAGCTTCTTTGCTTTCTGGAGGTAATAAGCTTTCTTCTGCGGATCTGTTAAGATATGTTTAGCATAAACAGATGCAGCTTTGAATTTTAACCGGTTCTCCCGTTGTTTTTCGCTTTGTTTACCAGTGAATTTCGGAGCACGGCTTAAAATGGTTTTGCCACGCACTTGTTTAAGCACAAGTTTGCCTATAGACCCACTAAAGCCTTTAACCATAGAGTTTGTTCGTAGTACTGCCATAAATGTCTTTTTTTAGAGCAATATGATACAGGCCTTTGACAAGTAGTGTCAAAAAGTATTCTACAAGGCGATAATTTATAGTTAAAACAGAGATAAGGTAAGGGCTAGATATGGATTAGCAAGTAGATTTCTCCACTCTAGGTGCTCTTGTGGTGGTCTCCAGGTGCTCCTTGCCAAGCAATGAGATAATGAAATTTAAAACTGAATTTCTGCCCGACAAGGGCTAGTGAGACGGTATATACGATACGAAAAATACCACAGATTGGACAGCTATTTTAGGGAAAATACTTTAGGGGAGCTTTTTACGCCTGCTTATCCTTAGAGAACACTATAAGCGAAAGTCGATTGAATATTAAGGTTTTGGTTCTTGAAAAAGTAAAGAGGCTGCCTTTTTTGAGGCAACCTCTCTTAGTTATATATCGACTGCTCGATTAAAACTTTCTGCCTGGGAAGTAAGCTACTTCACCAAGTTCTTCTTCAATTCTTATTAATTGATTGTACTTGGCCATTCTATCAGAACGAGAAGCAGAACCTGTTTTAATTTGACCTGTATTTAATGCTACAGCAAGATCAGCAATGGTGCTATCTTCTGTTTCACCAGAGCGGTGAGACATTACGCTCTTATATGCATTGCGTTTTGCTAAGTTTACAGCATTGATTGTTTCTGTTAACGATCCTATCTGGTTAACCTTAACAAGAATTGAATTAGCTACGCCTTTATCAATACCTTCCTGTAAACGCGTTACGTTAGTAACAAATAAATCGTCACCGACTAACTGCACTTTCTTACCTATTTTATCGGTAAGTTTTTTCCATCCATTCCAATCATCTTCAGCCATACCATCTTCAATAGAGATGATAGGGTATTTGCTAGCCCATGTAGCCCAGTAGTCAACCATTTCATCAGAGCTGATTGTTTTACCTGATGATTTCTTAAATGTATATGAGTTACTTGCAGCATCATAGAATTCAGATGTTGCCGCATCCATGGCAATGAATACATCTTCACCTGCTTTGAAGCCTGCTTTTTCGATAGCAATCAATACAACTTCGATCGCTTCTTCATTTGAAGCGATGTTAGGAGCAAAACCACCTTCGTCGCCAACGTTAGTAGAGAGATGTTTATCATGAAGAACTTTTTTCAGTGTATGGAAGATCTCAGTTCCCATACGAAGAGATTCAGAGAACGTATCTGCTTTTACAGGCATTACCATGAATTCCTGAAAGTCGATTTTATTATCTGCATGGCTTCCTCCGTTAAGGATGTTCATCATCGGAACAGGAAGTGTATTTGCATTTACACCACCGATGTAACGATACAACGGAAGGCCTGCATCCATCGCTGCAGCTTTAGCAACTGCAAGGGATGTTCCAAGAATAGCATTAGCACCTAGATTTCCTTTATTAGGAGTACCATCCAACTCTAGCATGATCTTGTCTATAAGGTTTTGATCATACACAGAGAATCCAACAATTCCTTCAGCAATTTTCGTATTTACGTTTTCAACTGCTTTCAGAACACCTTTACCTACGAATCTCTTTTTATCGTTATCGCGAAGTTCAACTGCCTCATGCGTACCCGTTGAAGCACCTGATGGAACAGCAGCACGGCCAAAGGCACCGCTTTCAGTAACAACATCAACTTCAACAGTAGGATTACCACGGCTATCAAGAATCTGGCGTGCGTGGATGCTTTCAATTAAGCTCATAATATTTGATTTATTTATGAATGGTTTAAAGGATGATTTTTTGTTTATTTCTTCACAGCGGCCATCATCTCAAGGAAATTATCAAAGAGATAGTTTGAGTCGTGAGGACCAGGTGATGCTTCAGGGTGATACTGAACAGAGAACGCGTTTTTATTCTTAAGTCTGATACCCATGATGGTGTTATCGTTCAGATGCAAATGCGTAACCTC
Organism: Chryseosolibacter indicum; assembly: GCF_018598585.1. GTDB lineage: Bacteria > Bacteroidota > Bacteroidia > Cytophagales > Cyclobacteriaceae > Chryseosolibacter > Chryseosolibacter indicus. The sequence continues at coordinate 153,413 of NZ_JAHESD010000003.1, read as the reverse complement.
TACATTAGGATTCTTTTCGATCTCCTTCTCGCTTACTGCAAATCCATGGTTTTGCGATGTCATTTCACCTTTACCCGTAATAAGGTTCTTAACCGGGTGGTTGAGCCCTCTATGACCGTGGTGCATCTTGTATGTAGAAAGCCCGCAAGACAATGCAAGCAATTGGTGTCCAAGACATATTCCGAATACAGGAGTGTCTGAATCTACAACCTGTTTCACAGTTTTAATGGCATAGTCCATTACAGAAGGATCGCCAGGTCCGTTGGAGATAAAATAGCCATCGGGATTCCACGCAGCCATTTCAGCCTGTGATGTTTTAGCGGGGAATACTTTGATGTAACACCCCCTCTTCGCCAAGTTTCTGAGGATATTATTCTTAATACCTAAGTCGAGGGCGGCAACCTTAAACTTTGCGTTTGGCTCACCAATAAAGTAAGGCTCTTTTGTACTTACTATTGAGGACAATTCAAGTCCATCCATTGATGGCACCTTCTTTATCTCATCCCTCATCTGATCAGGAGTAAGTTCAGAAGATATCAGCGCATTCATAGCACCCTTGTTTCTGATGTAGCGAACGAGCATGCGCGTGTCTACTTCCGCGATGCCAACCACTCCGTTTCGTTCAAGATAGTTCTGAAGGCTTTCTTTGGCCTCTTTCCTACTGAATTGCTCAGCGAAATCATTTACTACAACGCCAGCGATTTTGGTATTACCAGATTCCTGTTCATCGTCAAGAGCGCCGTAATTTCCAATGTGAGCTGTTGTATTAACAATGATTTGTCCATAATAGGAGGGATCTGTGTAGATCTCCTGGTACCCGGTCATGCCGGTATTGAAACAAATTTCTCCGCCTGTTGTACCAATTTTCCCAATCGCTGTCCCTTCTACAAGCAGGCCGTCTTCTAGAAGCAGGTAGGCTTTCTTATGCATAATTAGTTACAAAAATAAATCTTGTGAAACATTTTCATAGACATCTACCCATTAAAGTATCTATGTAATAAGCTGAACATAAAAAAAGGGATTGAAGTTAAACTCCAATCCCTTCTTTGTATAAATATCTGAAACACTATTCTTTCTCTTTTTTAGCCCTAGTTTTCTTTGGCTTAGCTTCTGCTTGAGTTTCTGTAGCTTCCTGTGTGCCTTCAGCAGCAGGACCTTCAGTAGTTTCTTTCTTCTTCTTAGCGCGACTTCTTCTTGTTGTCGCTTTTTTAGCAACACCGTCTTTAGTATAAAGCGTGTTAAAGTCAACTAGTTCCATGAGGCACATCTCAGCATTGTCACCCTGACGTGTGTCAGCAAGTTTTACAATGCGTGTATATCCACCTGGGCGTTCAGCAATCTTTGAAGCAACTTCTCCAAACAAAGTCTTCACAGATTCTTTGTTTCCAAGGTAGGAAAATACTACCCTTCTAGAGTGTGTTGTATCTTCTTTAGATTTTGTTAACAATGGCTCAACATATTTTCTCAATGCTTTTGCCTTTGCTACAGTAGTTGTAATTCTCTTATTAAGAATAAGTGAAGAGGCGAGGTTAGAAAGCAGCGCTTGTCTGTGAGCTGTTTTCCTTCCTAAATGATTTACTTTCTTCCCGTGTCTCATGATTAATTAATCTTCATCAAGTTTATACTTCGCGAGATCCATACCGAAGGTAAGGTTTTTCTCAGCTACCAGTTGTTCCAATTCAGCAAGTGATTTCTTTCCGAAGTTTCTAAACTTCATCATATCCGAAATTTCAAGCTGTACAAGATCACCTAATGTTTTAACGTCAGCAGCTTTTAAGCAGTTATAAGCGCGTACTGATAAGTCAAGATCGTGAAGCGGAGTTTTCAACAGCTTGCGCATGTGAAGCATCTCTTCATCAACTTGTTCGATTTCAGCATCCTTACCTGTTTCGAGCTCGATAGACTTATCTGAGAATAATCTGAAGTGCTGAATAAGGATATGAGCAGCGCCTTCTAAAGCTTTCTCAGGATGGATAGAACCATCAGTTTCAATATCTATTAATAACTTTTCGTAGTCAGTCTTTTGCTCAACACGGGTGTTCTCAACGCTGTATTTCACGTTTTTGATTGGCGTGAAAATGGCGTCAATAGGAATAAATCCAAAGACTTGTTCAGCTGGTTTATTCTCTTCCGCAGGAAGGTATCCTCTACCCTTTTCAAGGGTTAGTTCTACTTCAAACTGGGCAGCCTCGTCAATATTACAGATTACGTGATCAGGATTTAATATCTCAAATGCTGATGTAAACTTTGCAATATCTCCAGCCTTGAACTGCTTTTGTTTCTTGATAGTTACTGTAATCTTATTATCAAAATTATCAGCAATCTTCTTGAAGCGAACCATTTTAAGGTTGAGAATAATCTCAGCAACATCTTCGACAACACCTTCTATTGTAGAAAATTCATGCAACACACCAGGAATTTTAATACCTGTAATTGCATAACCTTCCAGCGAAGATAACAGAATTCTTCTCAGTGCATTACCAATAGTAACTCCGTATCCTTTTTCCAGCGGCTTGAATGTAAAAAGTCCATGAAAATCATCGGACTTTTCCATTACAACCTTCTCTGGCATTTGAAATGCTAATATTGACATAATGTTGTGTTGATTAACTTTAAAATTACTTAGAATACAATTCAACGATCAATTGCTCGCTGATGTTTTCCGGGATATCCTCGCGAGGAGGCAGGTTGATAATTTTTCCAACCATTTCGTTGTTATCCCATTCTAACCAATTGTATTTTTTTGCGCCCTGAATTGAAAGTGTATTAGTAATCACCTCCAATGATTTAGAACGCTCACGCACGCCTACAAGATCGCCAGGCTTCAGCGTAAACGAAGGAATATTTACAGTTTCCCCGTTTACTTGAATATGCTTATGCAATACAAGTTGCCTTGCTGCTCTTCTGGTAGGAGCAATACCTAAACGATATACAGTATTATCTAATCTGGCTTCAAGAAGTTGTAAAAGAACTTCACCGGTTTTACCCTTCTTACGTGACGCTTCACTAAATACTTTAGCAAATTGTCTTTCTAATAATCCGTAGATATATTTTGCCTTTTGCTTTTCGTTAAGCTGCGTAGCATATTCAGATTGCTTACGCTTCTTTCCGCGACCATGCTGACCAGGAGCATAGTTCTTTTTCTGCAAAGCCTTATTGTCACCTAAAATAGGCTCGTTAAATCTTCTTGAAATTCTGACCCTTGGGCCTGTGTATCTTGCCATGATTATATTATTTCAGATTTCAGATTCTAAATCTCAATTTACGTTAAGACTTGAACTAGAAATTTTAACTTATTATACTCTTCTTTTCTTTGGAGGTCTGCATCCATTATGCGGAAGCGGAGTAACATCGCGAATTGCAGTTACTTCAATTCCTGCACCTTGAATAGTACGGATTGCAGATTCACGACCAGCACCTGGACCTTTAACAAAGACTTCAACTTTTCTCAATCCTAGCTCATACGCCTTTGTAGCACACTCCTGCGCGGCTGTTTGAGCAGCATAAGGTGTGTTTTTCTTAGAACCTTTAAATCCCATTTTACCAGCCGACGCCCAGGAAATTACTTGTCCTGTTGTGTTAGTCAACGAAATGATGATGTTATTGAAGGTAGCCTGGATATGAGCCTGACCAACAGCCTCAACGTTTACTACTCTTTTTTTTGCTTTATCTTTTCTCTTATCAGCAGTCGCCATTATTGAAAAGTTTACCTCTTTATATCAATTAACCTTTAGTTGCCTTTTTCTTGTTGGCTACAGTCTTACGCTTACCTTTACGAGTACGCGCATTGTTTTTCGTAGTTTGTCCACGCACAGGTAATCCTTTGCGATGACGTAGACCACGATAACATCCAATATCCATTAAGCGCTTGATACTTAACTGAATCTCAGACTTAAGAACACCTTCAATTCTGAATTGTTCCGCAATAATTGCCCTGATAGCATTTGACTCATCGTCATTCCATTCCTTAACCTTTTTGTCCCAATCTACATTGGCTTGGCTAAGAATTTTTTGGGCTGACTTGCGGCCAATACCAAAAATATAGGTGAGGCTGATTTCACCTCTTTTATTATCAGGAATATCTACACCAGCGATACGTGCCATAGTCTGTTAACCTTGTCTTTGTTTATATCTTGGATTTTTCTTGTTAATCACATACAACTTGCCCTTGCGTCTGATAATCTTACAGTCCGCGCTGCGCTTCTTTATGGATGCTTTAACTTTCATTTTCTTTTAATTTGTTGAGACAACGAAGTCCCTATCTATTTATATCTGAATACAATTCTTCCTTTTGTTAAATCGTAAGGTGACATCTCCAACCTTACTCTATCTCCCGGCAAAATACGAATATAGTTCATGCGCATCTTACCAGAAATATGGGCCAGCACCTCATGGCCATTTTCCAGAGTTACCCGAAACATTGCATTTGACAATGCTTCACTTATAGTTCCATCTTGCTCAATTGACCTTTGTTTCGCCACTTATAGCTATAATTTTCTTCTATGTACTCGTGTGTTGTTAATATTTCCGTCCTGTCTTTGTGAATGGCCACCATATGCTCAAAATGGGCAGAAGGCTTCTTGTCCGCTGTGCGGATCGTCCATCCATCACGTTCCTGAACAACACTTTTGGTTCCTTGATTAATCATTGGTTCAATCGCGAATACCATTCCAGGAACTATCTTTATTCCTTTACCTCGCTTACCGTAGTTTGGAACCTCAGGATCTTCATGAAGCTTCTTTCCAACACCATGACCTACAAGTTCCCTCACTACTCCGTATCCAAAGCTTTCTACATAGTTTTGGATTGCGAAAGCAACATCTCCTATTCTGTTACCCGCTTTAGCTTGAGCAATGCCTAAGTAAAGCGAATCATAAGTTCTTTCCAAGAGCAGCAGCGCCTCCTTCTTTACACCCTCTAATGGATAGGTATATGCAGAGTCACTATGGTATCCCTTAAACTGAACACCGCAATCAATAGAAATGATATCGCCTTCTTTTAGTTCATAACTCCCTGGGAATCCATGCACTACTACCTCATTTACTGAGATGCATAATGACGCTGGAAAGCCACGATAATTTTTAAAAGAAGGAATTCCTCCATTATCCCGGATAAACTCCTCTGCTAACTTATCCAGTGTAATTGTCTTTACACCTGGTTGAATTCTTTTAGCAATCTCTCCATGTGCCTTCCCTAATAACTGGGACGACTCACGAATAATTACTAACTCTTCTTCCGTTTTTAAGTTAATCATTCAGCTTTTAGGCCGCAGCAAATTGAGAACGTCCTTTTACTCTACCTGACTTCATCATGCCCTCGTAATGTCTCATCAGTAAATAACTTTCTATCTGTTGAAGGGTGTCAAGAATAACACCAACCATAATTAATAGAGAAGTACCACCGTAGAATTGAGCGAAGTTCTGCCCAATTCCTGCTTTCACAGCAAACGAGGGCAGAATTGCAATGATTGCCAGAAACAGTGCACCTGGCAATGTTATTCTAGACAATACAGTATCTATAAATTCTGCAGTCTGCTTTCCTGGTTTTACACCTGGAACGAAACCACCGTTTCTTTTCAAATTATCAGCGATATCATTAGAGTTAATTGTAATCGCTGTATAAAAGAATGTAAAGATCAAGATCAATGATGCAAACACAAGGCTGTACTGCCATGAATAAGGATCAGAAAATGTTGACCCGATATAAGCACCTGCTTCAGTATCTCTCCAAAGCCCAGCTAACAATACAGGTATAAACATTAAAGCCTGAGCGAAGATGATCGGCATAACACCAGCTGAATTTAACTTCAATGGTATGAAATCGCGCTTACCACCATAAAGCTTGTTACCTATTACCTGTTTTGCATACTGAATAGGAATTCTGCGTGTCGCCTGAGTAAGCATAATAACCCCCATTACCACAGCAAACAATACAATCAATTCAATAATAAATAACAGTGCACCATTCATTCCACGGTTGTTAACTGCTTCATCGTAAACAGCCAAAGGAAGTCTAGAAACAATACCGATCATGATAAGTACTGAAATACCATTACCAATACCTTTATCGGTGATACGCTCACCTAACCACATACAAAACATTGTTCCGGCTATAAGCGTAGTGATTGATGAGAAAAAGAAGAAGAAACCCGGATCAATAATAGCACCAGCGTCGATAGTTCCGCGGATGTAAGCATATCCCTGGAAGCCGGTAATAAATATTGTTAGTACCCTAGTTATCTGATTAAGACGTTTACGCCCTGACTCACCTTCTTTTTGAAGTTTCTGAAAATAAGGAACTGCAAAAGTTAACAGCTGAACAATAATTGATGCAGAGATATAAGGCATTATACCCAATGCAAAAACCGAAGCACGGCTGAATGATCCGCCTAAGAATGTATTTAACAAGCCTAGAATACCTTCCGTAGCTCCGCCACCTGCTAAGCTAGGGTGGGTAGGATCTACACCTGGAAGAACAATATAAGATCCTAATCTGAAGACGATTAAGAATCCTATTGTATTGAGGATTCTTACACGAAGATCTTCGATTGAGAAAATGTTCCTTATGGTCTGAAAGAAACGCTTCATTATTTCACGATTGTAGCTGATCCGCCAGCGGTTTCAATTGCTTTTGTTGCAGTAGCTGAAAACGCATGAGCTTCAACGCTGATTTTTGACTTTAACTCTCCTCTTCCTAAAACTTTAACTTTATCGTTTTTACCAACGATTCCGTTCTCAATTAAAAACTGAAGGCTTATGTTTCCTCCACTATTTTTAGCAGCTAAAGTTTCTAATGCGTCTAAATTAACCGCTTTATAATATACTTTATTATTATTCTTAAAACCAAATTTAGGGACACGTCTCTGTAGTGGCATCTGACCGCCTTCAAAACCAGGCTTTGCGTGATAACCCGACCTTGATTGAGCACCCTTGTGACCACGACCTGCAGTTGAACCTCCAGATCCCTGACCACGTCCAAGTCTTTTATTTGTTCTTACCGAACCTTCTGCAGGTTTTAGTGTATGTAATTTCATTTTAAAGTTCTTTTACAGTGATCAAATGATTTACCTTTCTGATCATACCAGCAATCTGAGGAGTTAACTCAACCTCAACTGACCTATTAATCTTACCTAAGCCCAACGCTTTAATGGTACGGATCTGGGTATCAGGTCTCTTTATTGTGCTTCTGGTTTGTGTTATCTGTACTTTAGCCATGGAATTTACCCGTTAAAAACTTTAGACAAAGCCACTCCTCTATTTCTTGCTATACTATAAGCATCTCTCATTCCTGTTAAAGCTTTAAAAGTAGCTTTCACAACGTTATGAGGATTTGATGAGCCTTTAGACTTAGCTAGTACGTTATGAACTCCAGCACTTTCTAATACTGCGCGCATCGCACCACCGGCGATTACACCAGTACCAGGAGAAGCAGGCTTCAACAATACTAGTCCACCACCGAACTTACCGATAGACTCATGGGGCACGGTTCCTTTAATAATGGGAACTTTCACCAAGTGCTTTTTCGCATCGTCGATTCCTTTAGTGATTGCATCAGTTACCTCGTTGGCTTTACCAAGACCATAACCTACAACGCCATTGCCATCGCCTACAACTACTATGGCAGCAAAACTGAATCTGCGACCACCCTTTACCACCTTAGCAACACGTTCTATAGCAACGACTCTTTCTTTTAAGTCGATTTCACTAGCTTTTACTGTGCTGATATTGCTTACAGACATATTTTAAATTTCTCTTATTCTTTAGAATTTTAAACCACCTTCTCTGGCACCTTCAGCAAACGCTTTCACATTGCCATGATAGAGGTAACCATTACGATCAAAGACAATTGACTGAACACCTGCAGCAATGGCCTTTTCAGCTATTTTTTTACCTGTGTCTTTAGCATTCTCCTGATTGAGATTTTTCTTTCCTAACTCAATAGTAGAAGCCGCAACAATTGTTACTTGCTTTACATCGTCAATAACTTGCGCATAGATGCCAGTGTTACTTCTAAAGATTGACAATCTTGGTCTCTCTGTTGTTCCACTGATTTTCTTCCGGATACCGGACTTAATTCTAGCGCGTCTTTCTCTATTCTTGCCTGCCATAGGTCTATCTTAATCTATGATGCTTTTAATGCCCTTACGGACTTTTATCACTTATTTTATTATTTAGCAGCAGCCTTACCAGCTTTTCTACGAACAAATTCACCAACGAAGCGAATACCTTTTCCTTTGTAAGGTTCAACTTTACGAAGTGACTTTATCTTTGCTGCTACCTGACCAATCAACTGCTTATCGTTACCTTCCAAAGAAATTGTTGGATTACCCCCCTTTTCCTGGGTAGCTGTAACCTTAATTTCAGATGGAATTGCAACGAAAACGTTATGTGAATATCCTAAGCTAAGTTCAAGCACGTTTGATTGGGCGGTTGCTTTATAACCAACACCGATCAATTCCATATTTGTCTTATACCCTTTAGATACGCCTTCGATCATGTTTGCGATCAACGCTCTGTATAATCCATGCATTGACTTGTGACGCTTTTGATCTGTAGGTCTTTCGACCAATATTGAGCCATCTTCCTGCTTCGTAATCTTAAAGTCAGGGTCAATATCTTGATGTAATTCACCTTTTGGGCCTTTAACACTCACTTTGTTATTAGCAAAATTGAATGTAACTCCTGAGGGTATTGTTATCGCTTTTTTACCTATACGTGACATGGCTTATCGGATTAGTAAACGTAACACAAAACTTCACCACCAACATTCATATTCCTAGCTTCCTTGTCGGTGATAACACCTCGGGAAGTTGAAAGAATGGCTACTCCTAATCCATTCATTACGCGCGGCATTGTTGATGCGCTCGCATACTGTCTAAGACCAGGTGTACTTACCCGCTCAAGGCTTGTAATCGCTGATTCTCTTGTTTCAGGATTGTACTTCAAGGCAATCTTTATACTGCCCTGGTTATTTTGTGTATCCTCAAACTTGTAGTTAAGGATATAACCTTTATCAAATAACACTTTGGTTATCTCTTTCTTAAGGTTGGAAGCAGGGATCTCCACCACGCGGTGGTTGGCCTTTATGGCATTCCGCAACCGGGTTAAGTAGTCTGCTATAGGATCAGTCATTTTCTTATTCCTTTATTTAAAAAGCAAGCCCGTGTTTTTTTAAAACCGGGCTGCAAAGATATCGAACAATTTTAATTATTCAAACTGTTATCTGGTTTCCTATTGAAAATCTTCAAATCGGACCTTGATACTCAGCAACCAATATTTCTTGATTCAGATGCTAGATTTCAGCAAAGAACGCTGCTTCCAATTGCCCGTAACTCCGCGACCCGAAGTTCGTAGCTATCAGGATTACCAGCTAGCTTTAGTTAAACCAGGGATTTTGCCGTCAGAGGCCATTTCCCGGAATATGTTACGGCATACACCGAACTTACCCATATATCCTCTTGGACGACCTGTAAGTTTACAACGGTTCTTTAGACGAACCGGCGAAGCGTTACGAGGAAGTTTATCCAGACCGATATAATCACCAGCTTCTTTCAAAGCCTTTCTTTTCGCTGCTTTTACAGCTACAAGCTTTTCTCTTTTTGCCTGTCTAGCTATTACAGATAATTTAGCCATGTTATGATGATTGTTTATTTGCAAATGGCATCCCTAGTTCTTTCAGGAGCTCATAGCTTTCTTCGTCAGTTTTAGCAGTAGTAACAAAGGTAATATCCATACCGCTAATTTTGTTAACCTTATCAATTGAGATCTCAGGAAATATGATTTGCTCTTTTACGCCAAGCGTATAATTTCCATGACCATCAAATCCTTTTGCACTTACACCACGGAAGTCACGAACACGCGGCAAAGCGATATTCATAAGTCTATCCATGAATTCGTACATTCTGTCTCCGCGCAGGGTCACACGCACACCAATTGGCATGTTTTCTCTTAACTTAAAGTTAGAGATAGCCTTCTTAGAGCGAGTAGCGACAGCTTTCTGACCAGTGATGTTAGTGATTTCCTCAACTGCTACATCGATCAGTTTTTTATCTGTTACAGCTATACCCATACCTTTATTAATGCAGATCTTCTCGATCTTAGGTACCTGCATAACAGATTTGTAATTGAATTTCTGCTTTAGAGCAGGGACAATTTCTTTTGAGTATTTGTCCTTTAATCTTGGAGTTGCCATTACTTAATAAATTCTCCGGTTTTCTTTGAATATCGCTGAAGCTTACTTTTATCGTTAAGCTTTCTTCCAACTCTTGTAGTCTTACCACTAGCAGGATCAACTAACATCAGGTTGCTCACATGGATAGGAGCCTCTACCTTTTTAATCCCACCTTCAGGTTTGCCAGCAGAAGGCTTTTCATGCTTTGTGTGAATATTTACTCCTTCTACAACAGCACGTCTTTTATCAAGGATAACATCAAGAACTTTTCCTTCTTTACCCTTATCATCACCAGCGATTACTTTTACAGTATCACCTTTTTTGATATGCAGCTTAGGCTGCTTAGTGTTTTTTTTCTGCATGGCTTAAATAACTTCAGGGGCCAATGATACAATTTTCATAAACTGCTTTTCTCTTAGCTCACGAGCAACTGGTCCAAAAATACGAGTACCGCGAGGCTCATCCTGTGCATTTAAAAGTACAGCAGCATTATCTTCAAAACGGATGTATGATCCGTCTTTTCTTCTAACTTCTTTTACGGTTCTAACAACCACAGCTTTGGAAACAGTTCCTTTCTTAACCTGGCTTGTTGGCAAAGCAGACTTAACAGTAACAACTATTTTGTCGCCTACAGATGCATAACCTTTACGGGTACCACCTAGTACGTGCATACAAAGCACTTCTTTCGCGCCACTATTATCGGCTACAGTAAGTCTGGTTTCGGTGCGTATCATATTCTTTAAATCTTATCTCGTTTGCCTTTATTATCAACCTTCTGCTTTTTGCTTTGTGCCTCTGCCCTTTCGAAGCAAAAAGCTTAAAGCTGAAAGCATAAAGCAATTCTTATTTTGCTTTTTCTACTATCTCAACAAGTCTCCAACGCTTGTCCTTGCTCAAAGGACGTGTTTCCATAATACGTACGGTATCGCCAATACCCGCGGTATTATTCTCGTCATGAGCCTTGAACGTTGTAGTTCTGTTAACAAATTTTCCGTAGATCGGGTGTTTTACCTTTCTGTCAACAGCAACAGTGATTGTCTTCTGCATTTTGTTGCTTATTACTTTCCCGACTCTTTCTTTACGTTCGTTCCTTTCCATAGGAATTATTTTTGAAGTTCTTTCGATCTTAGTTCTGTGCTTAATTTAGCGATCAACTTACGTGTTGAATTGATGCGCATAGGATTTTCAATAGAAGATATTCTATGTGCAAACTTTAACTTGCGCAATGCTTCTTTTTCGCTGCTGATCTTGTCTTTTAACTCGGCTACGCTCAGAGCCTTGATTTCAGAATTCTTCATGACTTTTTATGATTCTACGTAGTCTCTTCTTACTGTGAATTTTGTTTTAATCGGCAACTTACCTTCTGCAAGACCTAATGCTTCTTTTGCAGTTGCTAAGTTTACACCACCTGCTTCAAAAAGGATCGTTCCTGGCTTGATAACAGCTACCCAGTATTCTGGAGCACCTTTGCCTTTACCCATCCTTACTTCAGCAGGCTTACGTGTTACAGGTTTATCAGGGAATATTCTAATCCAAACCTGACCCTCACGTTTCATAGCACGTGTTACAGCGATACGAGCTGCTTCTAATTGACGTGCTGTTATCCATCCGCCTTCTAATGCTTTTAATGCGAAAGATCCAAAGGCAATTGAATGCCCGCGAGTAGCCATACCTTTTACACGGCCCTTTTGTGTCTTTCTAAATTTGGTTCGTTTCGGCTGTAACATTGTTACGTTTATTTTATAATTAAGACGTCGAGGACGTCCTTACTAATTCAATTATCTGTTTCCACCACGATTATCGCCACGACCTCTTCCTCCGCCGTCGCCCCCGCGTCTTCCGCCATCACGGCCACCTCTGTTGCGCCCGCCACCTCTCTCGTTTCTTCCTTCGCGTTGGTTTCCACCACCTTGACCTCCTTGAGAAGAATTGCCAGTTGCGCCTACATTTGGTGAAAGATCACGTTTTCCATAAACCTCACCTTTGAAGATCCACACTTTGATACCGATTTTACCGTATACTGTTTGTGCTTCAGATATTGCATAATCGATATCTGCACGAAGTGTGTGCAATGGAATACGACCTTCTTTATATTGTTCAGTTCTAGCCATATCAGCACCAGCTAGACGGCCTGAAACTTTCACTTTGATACCTTCAGCACCTACACGCATTGCTGAAGCAATTGCCTGCTTCATAGCGCGCTTGTAAGAGATACGAGCTTCAATTTGCTGAGCAATAGATTCACCAACTAATTTTGCGTCGAGCTCTGGGCGCTTTATTTCGAAGATATTGATCTGAACATCCTTACCAGTGATCTTCTTCAATTCTTCTTTAATCTTATCAACTTCGTTACCACCTTTTCCAATCACAACACCGGGACGAGCAGTGTGAATGGTGAGCGTAATACGCTTTAAGGTCCTTTCGATAACTACTTTAGCAATGCCGCCTTTTGGAATACGTGCATAAACGTATTCTCTGATTTTATGATCTTCAACAAGCTTATCTGAGAAGGTGTTTCCTCCGTACCAGTTAGAATCCCAACCGCGTACGATGCCTAATCTTAAGCCTACAGGATTAATTTTTTGTCCCATTATTATTCCTTAGTTTCTTGTTCTGTTACTACTTCTGCACCAATTTTATTTAAGCTGTCGATGATCAGCGTTACGTGATTAGAACGCTTTCTGATACGGTGCGCTCTTCCCTGAGGTGCTGGTCTTAATCTTTTTAACTGACGACCACCATCTACCCAAATATCTTTTACGTAAAGATCAGCTTCCTCTAATTTAGCATCCTGGTTTTTATTTCCCCAGTTAGCAATAGCTGAGAGCAGAAGCTTCTCAAGCTTAGGTGAACCAATTTTTGGCTCGTACTTCAAAATATTGAGTGCCTTGTTAACACGCTCACCTCTGATAAGGTCAGCAACAAGTCTCATTTTACGAGGCGATGAAGGAACGTTTACCAATTTGGCAAGAACAGGACCTGTTTTTGCCGCCTCTTTTTTAGCATCGCGTCTTTCTCTCTTTAAGACTGACTTTTTAGTCTTTTTCGCTGTAGCTTCTGCCATGATTACTTAGCGTTATCTTTCTTATTACCTGAGTGACCGCGGAAAGTACGTGTAGGCGCAAACTCACCAAGTTTATGCCCTACCATGTTTTCCGTAACATAAACTGGAATGAACTTATTACCATTGTGCACTGCAAAGGTATGGCTAATCATTTCAGGCGTGATCGTTGATCTTCTTGACCAAGTTTTGATCACTGATTTTTTTCCAGATTTCTCTGCTGTCTCTACCTTCTTTAGTAGACGGAAATCTGCGTACGGTCCTTTCTTAATCGAACGTCCCATTATTTTTTCCTTCTAGATATGATTAAATTATCTGAATACTTATTCGGATGACGAGTCTTCTTACCTTTTGAGTAGAGCCCCTTACGAGATCTAGGATGACCACCAGATGCACGACCTTCACCACCACCCATAGGGTGATCAACAGGATTCATTGCAACGGCACGTGTACGCGGTCTGATACCTCTCCAACGAGAGCGACCAGCCTTACCTACACTTTCATTCATATGATCTGCATTTGATGTTGCGCCGATTGTTGCGATACAAACATCTAACACATTACGCATCTCACCTGAAGGCATTTTTAACGTTGCCAGACCATTTTCACGTGCTAGCAATTGAACGAATGTTCCAGCAGAGCGTGCTAATGCACCACCTTTACCAGGCTTAAGTTCAACGTTATGAATAATTGTACCTACAGGAATCTTAGTTAATGGAAGAGCATTACCTACTTCTGGTGCTACATCAGCCCCCGAAATAACTTGCTGCCCAACCTTTAATCCTTCTGGTGCAATGATATAAGACTTAGATCCGTCAACGTAATAAAGGAGCGCAATGCGTGCAGAGCGAGTTGGATCATATTCAATTGACTTAACAGTGGCAGGAATGCCAAACTTGTTACGTTTGAAGTCAATCTCTCTGAGCTTCTGCTTATGACCACCGCCGATGTAGCGCATAGTCATTCTACCGCCACTATTTCTACCTCCGGTTTTCTTTAAGGTTGTTACCAATGATTTCTCCGGCTTGTTAGTCGTGATATCATCGAAGGAAGTAGCCAGCCTATGTCTGGTTCCTGGTGTTACCGGTTTTAATTTCTTCAACGCCATTATTATAAACCTTTATACGTTGCTATAAAAATCAATTACTTCACCTTCAGCCAAGGTTACGATGGCTTTCTTATAGTTAGGCTTGCGTCCTGCTAGTACGCCAGCTTTAGTGTAACGAGTTTTTAATTTACCCATTACGTTCATGGTGTTAACTTTCTCTACGTTAACACCGTATTGCTTTTCAACGGCCTTTTTAATTTCTACCTTGTTCGCTTCAGCATCTACGATAAATCCGTATTTACCTTTCTCGTTTAAGGAAGAAACTTTCTCCGTAACCAATGGCCTCTTTAGGATACTCATTATTCTTTATTTAATAAGTTCTCAATTTTGCTAACTGCGCTTTCTACAAAAATCACGTTATCAGCATGCATTACATCGTAGGTGTTAACCTGATCTGCTGTAGTGATTTTTGCATTTTCAATGTTTCTTCCTGAAAGAACTACGTTCTTATTATTTTCAGAAAGGATCAAAAGTGTTTTCTTGTTACCTAATGAAAGGGCATTTAACAAGCTAACATATTGCTTAGTCTTAGGAGAATCAAAATTGAAATCTTCTAATACTGCTATTGCGTTATCTTTTGCTTTATAGGAGAGAGCTGACTTTCGAGCCAAATCCTTCACTTTTTTATTCAGCTTAAAAGAATAGTCACGAGGAGCAGGACCGAATACACGTCCACCACCTTTGAATTGAGGATTTTTGATGTTACCCGCACGAGCACCACCAGTACCTTTTTGTTTCTTAATCTTTTTAGATGAACCAGCGATTTCGTTACGCTGTTTTGACTTATGAGTACCTTGACGTTGGTTAGCCTGAATGCTTTTCACATCAAGATAGATTGCGTGGTCATTTGGTTCTATACCAAATACTGTATCTGCAAGATTGACTTTCTTGCTGGTCTTTTCACCACTGTATTTTAATACTGCTACTTCCATTATTTCTGAAGGATTACAGTTGAATTCTTTGCTCCTGGAACTGAACCGCTGATCACGATCAGATTTTGTTCAGGAAGGATTTTTACAACTTGAAGGTTGGTAAGCTTAACACGTGCATTACCCATACGGCCAGCAAGACGCTTACCTTTGATAACACGTGAAGCGAAAGAGGCGTTACCCATAGAACCGGGTGCGCGTAATCTGTTATGCTGACCGTGAGTTTGACCTCCTACCCCAGCAAAACCATGGCGCTTTACAACACCCTGGAAGCCGCGGCCTTTAGAAGTACCAACTGCATCGATGAAATCGCCTTCTTCAAATACATCCTGTATACGGACTTCTTTACCGAGTTCTGCGATTGATTCGAACTCAGTGCCAAAATCACGAAACTCCACTAAGTCTCTCTTAGGGGTTGTGTTGGCTTTTTTGAAATGGCCTAATTCAGCTTTCGTGGTGTTTTTTTCTTTCTTTTCACCAAAAGCTAACTGTACAGCGCGATAACCGTCAGTTTGTTCGTTTTTTACTTGAGTGACTACGCAAGGACCGGCCTCGATCACTGTGCAGGCGATACTTTCTCCCTGTGGGCCGTATACGCTAGTCATTCCTATTTTTCGTCCTATAATGCCAGGCATGGTTGAAACCTTTAAATGCTGTTTTTCAGGATTTCTGCACCTCAAAGATCATAACAAAATGATTCTTGGCGCAAAAAGGACTGCAAAGATAGGAATAGAGTTTTAGTTAGCAAATGTGGGCTCTAAAATTTTTAAGGAAAGTATCATCAAATACGGTTTTACTATTTAAATATCAATGCTTTAAACCGGCAAAAGATTATTTTCCCGTGAAGCTTTCAACGATCTGGTCTAATTCCTCAACTATAGAGCTGTCATGATTTTCTGTTGGTTGAGCCATATTGTCCAAAGTAATGTTTATCCTTAAAATGAACATATAGAATAAATTTGGATTTAAGCACAAATTGCCTATATCACCCTATACTTGCCCTTTTATTCCGCTCATAAAAGTAAGATACATGGGAACAACCCTTAAATGGTTCTTTTTAATCTTCATACTTGTTCTTTTGTTTTTGATTAATCTTTCTTTTGGAAGCGTAGATATTCCTTTAATAGCAATTTTCCGCATGTTGTTATTGCAGGAGGCTGAAAACCCAATATGGACTTCAATTCTAATGGATTTTAGGATGACCAAAGCTTTTACCTGTGTTTTAGCGGGAAGTGATCTTTCACTGGGGGGATTACAAATGCAGACGCTCTTTAGAAATCCGCTGGCTGGCCCCGATGTACTCGGTTTAACTTCAGGAGCAAGCCTGGCCGTTTCATTGATCTTGATGAGTAACGCTGTGAGTTTTACGTTTTTCTCAACTGGTACGCCATGGGCTATTGCTATTGCTGCAAGCCTTGGATGTGTATCTGTATTTATAATCATGCTTGCTTTCTCAAGCAAACTACAGGACAACGTATCATTACTTATAATAGGATTAATGGTTGGTGCTGGCACCTCGGCAATAGTGAGTGTATTACAGTATTTAAGCAGAGCCGAAGAAATGCAGACGTATATGCTATGGACATTCGGCAGCCTCGGTGGACTTAACTGGAATGAGCTACTGGTATTAACGAGCATATTATTCATTGGAATTATTATAGCGTCTGCAAGTATTAAATCTCTAAACACCTGGCTGCTGGGAGATTTGTATGCGAGAAGCCTTGGTATAGACATCAACAGATCAAGGTTCTTTATTATCTTATCCGCATCTGTTTTAACGGGAGGCGTAACAGCTTTCTGTGGTCCTATTGCCTTTGTCGGCCTTGCTGTTCCTCATCTGGTGAAGCTTGTAATTAACACATCAAATCATAAGGTATTAATTCCTGCAGTATTATTAGGAGGAGCGATTTTACTTTTGCTCTGTGATATACTTACACAGCTTCCCGGCAATAATTCGGTACTACCTATTAATGCAATTACAGCAATGATAGGTGCCCCTGTAGTTATATGGGTTATTTTAAAGAATAAGAGAATAGACGTGTAAATCCATAAACTATGCTCAATATCGGTTGTATCAGTAAACTTAAATACGTTGTCACTCTATACCAAAGCACTCTCCATCGGTTATAATAATCAGGTTCTCTTCGAGAATATAAATCTGTCTTTGAATAAGGGACAGCTCGTATGCTTTATGGGACCTAACGGCATTGGAAAGTCTTCGCTGATAAGAACCCTTGCTGGTCTTCAGAAACCGCTTGCTGGAGAAGTGAATCTTTCAGGTAATGACTCTTCATTTCATCCGAAGGAAATTGCAGTTGTACTTACAAACAAGGTAACTGCCGCCAACATGACCGTGTATGAATTAGTAACATTTGGACGATATCCTTATACAAACTGGAATATTAAACTATCGTCACATGACTTAAAGGCGGTTGAAGGAGCAATTGAAAAAGTGCGTCTCTACGATATTACTGATAAGAGAATTGCAGAATTAAGCGACGGCCAGTTACAAATGACGATGATTGCCCGCGCTATTGCTCAAGATACTCCCATCATTATGCTGGATGAACCAACAGCACACCTGGACTTGAATAACCGCGTTGAAATAATGAGACTTTTGAGATCGTTATCTCACGAGATGAACAAGGCTATTCTGGTAGCAACGCATGAACTCGACCTGGCTCTTCAGACAGCTGATTTGATTTGGCTTGCTGGTAAGAATAAGAACATTCTCAAGGGAATACCTGAAGATCTTGTCCTTAATGGTTCTTTTGATGAGATCTTTCAGTTTAAAGGTTTTGATTTGAAGACAGGGAAGATTCAACATCAATTATTCAGAGAACAAACTATTTTTTTAACTGGTACAGGACATGAGTTTCTTTGGACAAAAAATGCATTGGAGAGAACGGGCTTTAAGATTATTTCACACGCTGAGGATGCTAGTACCTATGGAATTTCCGTTTATGTGATAGTTGAGGAAAGTAAGCCTCACTGGATATTAAATAAATACAACCAGCAGTATAAATTATCTTCGATCGAAGCTTTGATCCAACAACTTTGATCAATCGATTGCGAATAACTCAGGTAAGTTTATATTTAAAAAACAAAAAGTATGATGGCATCCCTTTATTAGGTTTGCATCTTTAATAGCATTCCCTTTATTACTATGTTCAATCTATCAGAACTATTCCCTTACAAGTTTGATAAAAAATATAGCAAACCTGTAGCATACTTCTCAATGGAATTTGCAGTGGATCAACCACTAAAAATATATAGCGGTGGTCTTGGATTTCTTGCCGGATCTCACCTTCGCAGTGCGTATGAATTGAAGCAGGACCTTATTGGTATTGGTATTCTTTGGAAGAAAGGGTACTATGACCAGGAGCGTAACCAAGATCAGACCATGCGGGCAAGCTTCAGAGACAAAGACTATCATTTTCTTGTAGATACTAAAATCCTTTTCCCTATTACCATACATGGTGCTAAGGTTTGGGTTAAAGCATACCTGCTAAAACCAGAGACTTTTAAAAGTGCACCGCTGTTTCTTTTGAGTACTGATATTCCTGAGAACGATTATCTTGCTCAAACAATCAGCCACAGGCTTTATGATCCTAATGAAACTACCCGTGTAGCACAATCTATATTATTAGGAACTGGTGGCGCAAAACTACTTGATGTGCTAGAGAGACAAACAGAGATCTATCACATGAATGAAGGCCACGCCCTACCGCTTTGCTTTTACTTATTG
Organism: Chryseosolibacter indicum; assembly: GCF_018598585.1. Classification (GTDB taxonomy): domain Bacteria; phylum Bacteroidota; class Bacteroidia; order Cytophagales; family Cyclobacteriaceae; genus Chryseosolibacter; species Chryseosolibacter indicus. Next base: position 134,397 of record NZ_JAHESD010000003.1, on the reverse strand, counting down.
GATAAGTACAAAGACATTAATGAAGTAAAGAAACGCGTAGTATTTACAACACATACTCCTGAGAAAGCGGGTAATGAAGAGCACAGTGTTTCATTGCTAAATAACATGAGCTTTTTTAACGGCCTATCGCTTGATGTAGTAGAAGAGCATGTTAAACCTGAGAATGGCGTTTTAAACTATACATTGGCAGCACTGCGTATGGCTAAAATAGCTAACGGAGTTTCTCAACTTCATGGAGAAGTAGCGCGGAAGATGTGGAATAGCTATGAAGGCATTTGCGATATTACTGCCATAACCAATGCACAGAATAAGACTTACTGGCGAGACGCTGAATTAGACAAGGCCCTAGAGCAGAATAACAATGCAAACCTTGTTACGCGTAAAAAGGAACTTAAGAACAAGCTTTTCAGAATTGTTGCCAACCAAACCGGTAAACTGTTCGATGAAAACGTTCTGACAATTGTATGGGCAAGAAGATTTGCGGCTTATAAGCGTGCGAACCTTATCCTTGCTGACTTCAATCGCTTCTTAAGAATTGCGAAGAATCAAAAATATCCTATTCAGATTATTTGGGCTGGTAAGCCTTACCCTGAGGATTACGGAGCAATAAATATCTTTAACGATATCTACTGGAAGACAAAAGAACTATCGAACTGCACCGTAGTTACTGGTTATGAGTTATGGTTATCAGGTCATCTTAAAAAAGGTTCTGATATATGGTTGAATAACCCGAAGCTGTATCATGAAGCTTCTGGCACATCGGGAATGACTGCAGCCATGAATGCGTCAGTTAACTTTTCTATACCTGATGGATGGGTACCAGAGTTTTCGAAACATGGTCGTAACTCGTTCCTCATTCAGCCAGCGCCTGATCATTTAAGCCAGGAAGAGAAGGATAGAATAGAGGCTCAACATCTGTTAGATGTTTTAGAATACGAGATTATACCAATGTATTATGATCAGCCTGAGAAATGGGCAGAACTTGTGAAAACAAGTATGCGAGAAGTGACTCCTTTCTTTGACTCGGGCCGTATGGCAGACGAGTACTATGAGAAGCTTTATCATTTTGAAGCTGATGACAGTGTAAAACTGAACGATCGCGTACAATTGAAGCAAGCTGTTTAAGCGGTAATAAAACGAGCTTTAATGAAGAAGAGGGCAATCAACAATTGCCCTTTTTCTTTCAAATAATACACTTACGTATCAGGGTTAGCCCAATTAACTCCAACTTTAAGTTTTTTCTCCAGATCGGACACCGGCTGCTTTTGTCAACCCGAGCTTCGCCGTAAGCCCGCCCTGGCTCTGCCATAGCCAGACCCATTCTCCAGTCATTCTCCACTCCTTCTCCACTCATCCTCCTCTCCTACTAACATTTAGCTTATCTAATATTTTATTAAAAATGACCGGGAATAAGACCTTACAGACTTACAAGAAATGCATAATAATATACGAAAAAATGGCCAGATTAACATTTTTACTCTTTAGTAAGCTCAATTTTTTTCGTTAATAGATTGCGTTGGTGCTAGGACAATTTTAAAATAACTTTCAGAGGGGAGTACCAGGAGCCATCCTTTTTAAATTGAAACAATAATATCGGCATTGCGTATTAACAGCACGAGTACAGAGATGAAAGCTTTAACATTAAGTGAAATCTGGATATATCCAATCAAATCCTTAGGAGGAATTAAATTAAACAGCGCAAAAGTATTAGAAAAGGGATTGGCGCTGGACAGAAGATGGATGTTGGTTGATGAGTACGGCACGTTTTTAACTCAACGCGTATACTCCACGATGGCCTTCTTCAAACTTTCACTGGATCACGATAGAATTACAATAACGTACAAGAACCCCCACCAATCTACTGAAAGTCCATCCTTAATAATTGATACCAATGCTCCTGCCCTAGGAGAAGTATTGAAAGCGAAAATATGGGATGATGATATAGAAGTAGTTGAAGTTGACACCAAGATAAGTGAGTGGTTTTCTTCTCTGCTAAACTTTAAGTGTAAGCTTGTTAATTTTCCTGAGAATAAGCCTCGTGCTGTTGATGCAAGGTATAAGGTTAATGAAGAGAATGTAAGCCTCGCAGATGCTTATCCATTTTTAATCATAGGCCAAGCGAGTCTTGACTACTTAAATGACAAGCTTGCAGAACCCCTTCCGATGAACAGGTTTCGTCCTAATTTTGTTTTTGACGGAGGCGAGCCTTATGAGGAAGACAACTGGAGACATTTCTCAATAGGAAAGAATAGGTTTGTAGCTGTAAAGCCTTGCGCGCGATGTGTTCTTACAACAGTAAATCAAGATACTGCGGTAAAGGGGCCGGAACCACTTGCAACGCTGGCAAAGTATAGAAAGCGAGACAATAAAATCTATTTTGGTCAGAACCTGGTAGCGCTAGATCAAGGCATTGTTAACGTAGGCGATACAATTATTTTGAATTAAAGCAAGAAAAGTATTGGTTAGTGATGCTTTGCTAACCACTTTTGCAACATGGCATTTCTCTACCTAAAAGCAGTACACATAATTTTTATTGTAACGTGGTTTGCAGGGTTGTTCTACATGCCCCGGCTTTTAATTTACCTGGTAGAAGCATACGATAAACCTGAACAAGAGAAGGCAGTATTATTAAAATATGTTAAAATCTGGGCGTCACGGTTGTGGTATGGAATAACATGGCCATCAGCAGTAATTACTCTTGGCATGGGCGCCTCCTTGCTTATCACTCAACCGGGATATTTACAGCAAGGTTTTATGCATATTAAATTAACACTCGTGTTCCTTCTTTACATCTACCACTTTTCGATACACCGGATCTTTAACCAATTGAGGAATGATACTATTAAGTATACATCTCAGCAACTAAGAATGTGGAATGAGGTTGCAACTTTATTCCTGATAAGTATTGTTTTTATTATAGTATTAAAGAATGCCCTTAGTATGGTTTGGGGCTTGTTGGGCCTTGGTGCTGTAACATTCCTGATATTGATAGGGATAAAAATTTATAAGAAGTACAGAAAAAATGAATAGATCTAAGATTACAAATGCAATTGCATTGTTCCTTGCACTTTGCTTTCTGTTCGGTGCCTGCATTAGAAAGAAAGAGCAAAATTTACCTATCCTCGGAGAACGCAATGTAGAGGGTAGTGATACGGTGTATCATACCATTGCTGATTTCAGATTTGTCGATCAGGACAGCCAAATAGTAACGAACGAAACGTTTAAAGATAAAATCTACGTAGCTGACTTCTTCTTTACATCATGCAGAACGATCTGCCCGATTATGAAAACACAGATGCTACGTGTTTATGATTCGATTGAAAATGATCCTGAAATTTTAATCCTATCTCATACCATAGATCCCGAGTATGATACTGTCGGGAAACTAAAAGACTTTGCTGAACGCCTCGGTGTTAAGAGCAGCAAGTGGCATTTTGTAACGGGCAAAAAAGATTCTATCTACAATATTGCTCAAACAAGTTACTTTGCTACTGCAATGGAAGACAAAGCAGAACCGGATGGATTTATTCACAGCGGAGCTTTTCTGTTAATTGATAAAGAGCGAAGAATACGTGGCAAATATGATGGAACAAAAGAAGAGGATGTAAACAGGCTGATGGCAGATTTGGAAAGATTAAAGAATGAGTATAAGAGAGAAAGTAAATAGGCCTAGCTTTAGAGGAAAAAGGCAGAAAGCTAAAAGCCTTATAAGGCTCTCTTCTTTTTACTTTTTACTTTTTGGTTCGTTGCTAGTTTCTTGTAATAAGAATAGCGAGGATAGAATATCCAAAAATTCTTCTACTAAATTCCAACAATACTATAACCAGGGTGAGCAGCTCTACCTTAAACATTGCAGTAACTGTCACCAAAAAAATGGCAAGGGTTTAGGTTTAGTTTACCCCCCATTGAACGAATCAGATTACATGGACAAGAATCTGAAAGATGTATTGTGTCTTATTCGGTACGGAAAAGAAGGCGAGCTTATTGTAAATGGAAAGGCCTACAACCAACGCATGCCTCCTATGGCCCTTTTAAGCGATTTAGAGATAGCTGAGATTTCCACTTACATTTACAATTCCTGGAGTCATGAAAAGGGAATTATTGATGTTAAAGAAGCAAGTGACATGCTGCAAGACTGTAATTAAGTCAGAAATATTTTAGCGTAATTTCTGCTTTTACCAGTCCTTCCTTAACAGTAACTTTTGCTTTATCAAAAGATGGTGGTCCAAATAATCCCATCGAATCATTTCCAAATCCGAAGCCTTCTTTCGGTATTCCCATAATATTAGTATCCAAATCGCCATTTGAATTCTTATCGTGTATAACGCTTATTGCGTAATCGCCCGGCTGAAGGTTTTCGAACATAACTGCTACACTATGAGACGTTACATCCACCACTTTACCATCGACTGGCTTTTTCAGGAAGTCCTTTTCATTATTAAAAAGGCCCACTCTTATGGTTCCTTTCGGCTCTTTGATATTCTTTATCGAAACTTCCAAGGTCGTTTGCGCCTTTACAGATTGAGCCAAGAGTAGGAATACTATTACATACGGGACAGCCTTTTTCATAATTTTATCCTAACGTTGCTCATTATTACAAAAATCTTATTCCTGATTACTTAGGCGACAGCCGCATTCTAAGCAAAAATATATCAGGTTAAAACTGTTGTTTATACCAATAGTACAACCACTGAGAACTAAAATTGTGCTTTTGTTAAATATATACCGCATTCGCTAAATCATATATTAAAAAAATCACAGTCCTATTTGCTATTTTTAATCAGAATCAAACCTCTTACTCATGGCTTCTATAACCCTAAAAATCAACGACAAGAACATTACTATAGATGCTGACCCTAAAATGCCATTGTTATGGGCCATTCGAGATCTTATAGGTCTTACTGGCACAAAGTATGGCTGTGGCATTGCTCAATGCGGCGCATGTACTGTTCATTTGGAAGGCAATCCGGTTCGTTCGTGTTCAATTCCTGTTTCTGCAGCATCAAACAAGAACATCACGACTATTGAAGGATTATCTGAAGACAACTCTCACCCGGTACAACAGGCGTGGATACAAGAGCAAGTACCACAATGCGGTTATTGTCAATCAGGCCAAATTATGGCTGCCACGGCTCTACTGAAGCGTAACCCTAATCCAGCAGATAAAGACATTGATTCAGCAATGCAAGGGCATCTTTGCAGATGCGGAACCTACCCAAGGATTCGTAAAGCAATCAAAACAGCATCTCAACTCATGAATCAAAAAGCCTCTGCTAAATAACTTTTACTATGGAGACATCAGCTAAAAATTTATCCAGAAGAAATTTCCTAAAGCTTACTGGTTTGACAGGTGCAGCTTTATCACTTGGCTTTTATTCAACTGCAAAAGCTAAAGAAGGGAGTATTGTTAGCACCGACACAGCAAACAATCTGGGAATAGAATTGAATGCATGGATAACAATTGACACAACAGGAAAGGTAACAATTGTTAATCATCGCTCAGAGATGGGGCAGGGATCATATCAGGCAGTACCTCAAATTATTGCAGAAGAACTTGAAGTAGATTTAAATGATGTAAATATTGTTTTTGGAGTAGGTAACAACGCCAAATATGGAAATCAAATAACAGGAGGAAGTTCTACAGTAAGAGGCATCTATAAAAAGCTTTTAAAACTCAGTGCAACAGCAAGAGAAATGCTGAAGCTTGCGGCATCTAACAAACTTGGTGTACCTATTTCTGAGCTCTATGCTGAAAATGGTTTTATCATTCACAAAGCATCTGGAAAAAAGTTAGGGTATGGAGAGCTTGTTGAGGCTGCATCTAAATTGGAGCCTCCAAAAGATGTAGCCTTAAAACATCCTAAGGATTATAAAATTCTACGGAAGCCATTACCACGGCAGGATACACCACTAAAGGTCAATGGAAAAGCGATCTTTGGTATAGATAAGAAGCTTCCCGGAATGCTTTATGCTGTTGTAGAGCGTAACCCAAGATTTTTAGGGAAGGTAAAAAGTTTTGATGACACCGCTGCAAGGGCTATACCGGGCGTTAAGCATGTCTTAAAAGTTCAAATGAATGTTTTCTCTCATAAGCGTGAAGGTGTTGCTGTTGTAGCCGACAACCTTTGGTCTGCCATGCAGGGGCGTAAGGCTCTAAAAGTAGAATGGGATGATGCTGGATTTGAACATCACAGCACAGAACAACTTTATTCAAAAATGAGAGATCAGCTTAAAGAAGAGCCGATATCGTTTAAGACAAAGGGTAATTTTAAGAATGTGATGGAGAAGGAGACCAGGAAACTGGAAGCTATATATGAAACACCTTATGAATCCCACAGCTGTATAGAGCCTGTGAATTGTATTGCAAATGTTACAGGTGATAGGGTTGAAATATGGGGCCCTATCCAAGGCCCTGATTGGATTCAAAGTGATATTAGTACGCAATTAGGTATTCCATTGGAAAATGTAACAGTTAACATGACTTTCCTCGGTGGGGGTTTCGGCAGAAAAGCATTTACTGATTATCCTCATGAGGCAGTAATGATATCAAAAGAAATTAAGACACCCGTTCAGGTAGTTTGGACACGTGAAGATGATATGACACAAGGTCCTTTCAGGCCTGGCATGGTTTACCAATGCAAGGCTGCCTTGACAGATGACGGAAGGATTCGCGGATTTGAGACGAAAATGGCAGGTCAAAACATGGATCATCAAAACCCCGGAGCGAACAAAGGCAGTTACAACTCAAGCGTAACTGAAGGATTTTTAGAAACTTATTTTAACAGTCTTCCTCATTATAATTTTGGGGATGTTCCATTAGAATCACCGGTTCCGGTAATGTGGTGGCGTTCTGTTTATTCTTCTACAAATGCTTTTGCCTTTGAAAGCTTCATGGATGAACTTGCTATAAGCGTAAACAAAGATGCACTTGAATTCAGAAGACAACATATTTGGGATGAGCGCTATCACGAACTGATAAGTAAGCTAGAACAGGTAAGTGGTTGGAAATCGAAAAGTAAGAATTCAGGTTATGGCGTAGCGATTACAGAATGCTTCTCTTCCATAGTAGGTGAAGTAGTGAAAGTATCCAAGAAGGCAGACGGTAAGTTAAAAATCGATAAAGTTTGGGCTGTAATGGATTGTGGGTGGTATGTTAATCCTGATACAATCAGGGCTCAGGTAGAGGGAAGCATTATTATGGCTTTAGGCGCTGCAATAAAACACGAGACTCATTTCAAGGATGGCAAAGCTGTTGAAAGAAATTTCGATACTTACAAACTACCGAGAATAACCGACACTCCAGAGATTGAGGTTCACATCATGGAAAATGATGAGAAAGCCGGCGGTGTTGGTGAACCAGCCCTTCCTCCATTTGCTCCCGCATTGACCAACGCAATTTTTGATTTAACTGGTAAAAGAATACGAACTTTACCTTTTACTTTAGAAGAAGTTTAATCTTACTTTGGAAAGCAATCGCGGTATGGAGATTGCTTTCTTAACTATTAAAACACGTATGAAAAAGTATTTTTTAAGCACCTTTATTGTTTTAACTGCTGTAATTCAATTCTCATTCAATAAAAATCAAAAGTTTGACCTTAAAGCCAGCATTGCACGTGGTCAAGACATTTATGTAGCACAATGTATCTCTTGTCACCAGGAACAAGGAGAAGGAATAGAAGACGTATATCCACCGTTGGCAAAGTCAGATTATCTAATGGCTGACAAGAATCGTTCTATCAAGCAAATAATAAATGGGGTAAGTGGTGAGATGAAGGTAAACGGAAAAACATATAATAGTGAGATGCCGGCTTTTGATCTTTCTGATGAACAAGTAAGTGATGTTCTTAACTACATCAGGAATTCGTGGGGAAATAAAGGTGCTGCAGTAACTCCAGCTGAAGTAGCTTCAGCAAGAAAGTAATAACTGATGTCAGATGAAGATGGCATTCATCTGACATTTCTTGCAGCTTTTACATGTTACTTAATTACAATCCTTCCTGAGCTAAAAAAATCACTTCCCCTTTGTAATCTATATATGTATAAACCTGGTGGAAGATCGCTAATGCTTACTTTGGAAAGGAGGGTATTAAGTATTTGCCTTTTTACAACTCTTCCTTGTACATCAATTATTTGCAATAAAAGATTGTCGCCATTAGTTAAGATTTCAAGTTCCTCAGTCGTACGAACAGGATTAGGATATAAATAGACATTTTCCTTTTCCGCATAGTAGACTCTTGCTGTATTAGTCAACACCTCACCTCTACCTTTCACAACGATAATTGCCCGATAATCTGTAATACCTCCAGTAATAGAATGATCGGTATAGTTATACAACAACTCTTCATTTACGACTGCACTTTCATCTAATGAAAGATATATTCCACCTACCATCTTTTGCCAGATTATCTTCTGAACCTGGGTTGAAGTGCTAAGATTTAAGGTTAATAAGGCAGATGATTCAACAGCTTGAGCAGTAAAAGTTAAGTAATAACAATTAACTCCTTGTGTTCCCACATTGTAGCTAATGCTTCTTACACCGCCAGATTTTTTGTCCATTAGAGGTTCTACCGCCACGTACTCGTCAACTAAGTGACCTTTTTTAATAATGAATGAAGTATCTCCAACCTCTGTCAAAGGTTTTAAAAATAAATCCCCTAGAGTATATATTCGATAAGCAGTTGCTTTCTCGATGGCGTTCCAATTTATCATTACTTCATCATCACAATTATATCCTATCGATACATTTACAGGCGGCGTAATATAAAAAGTATCACTGTAGTAAGTTTTATCATGTATCTTCATTCTAACCACTGCTGTTCCCGTACTATCCGGAGTAAGCCATTTATAGAATCCTCCATTTAAACTGACACTATTACTAATAGTTACGTAAGAAGATCCGTTAACGCTAACAGCTAAATCTCCTATCCCATTGTAAGTCGTATTCCATCTTAAATACTTTTCAGAGTTTGTAGGATGAGGATCGGAACCTGTAGGGTAAGTCCATTTAAAGCTGTCTATACTATCCATGAAGAAGGTTACCGAGTACTTTTGATAAGATGTAGCCAAGGCTTTAGAAGATACTTTTATTATGTACTTCCCTTCCCGCGGATTTTCTATTGTTATTATTTCATTATTATTCAAATGATCTTCACGACGTTTTGCAATTAGAGATAGAGAGTCAATGTGAGGATAACTACTTAAACACCATGGCAATATTGTGTTTTGATCATCATCGATAACTTTAAGATCAATGTCATTTACTAAAGCCTGAACATCTCCGGCAGTTGCAGCTGGATCAATCCAACTTAAGGTGACTTTAAGAGACTTTATTCCTGCAGGCACATCAAGTGATACCAATTTATCCTGATTATCTTGAAGCGAGTCCTGATAAAACCATTTATTCTTTATAAGTTGTATTGATCTGTAAGCGTTAATAGCACCATATCCAGTCACATGATCTATCCCTACGGCTCCTACGTCATCCGCCCCAGCAATCATAACAGACCTCACCAAGTCACATGAAGGAATCTTTTCATTAATCTGCGTGTAGGCATCCTGTAAAAGTAAAGCAGTACCAGAAGCTACCGCAGCTGCGTCTGAAGAACCTTCGGGACCAAATGCTACTACTTCAGGCTTTATGCGTCCATCATAGGCGGGGCCCCTAGAAATACGAGAATCTACTTGAAGTTCTCTACTATGTCCTCCTACAACCAAAGCATTTTTTGACATCTTCATATTACCAGTAATATTTGAATACCTTCCCAACCCGGCATAATTGCCAGTTAAAGGAATCTCCTCACCTGAATTTCCTGATGAAAAAACATGAAGTATCTCTGGTGCTTTATTTATACTTTCATCATAAGCATGCGCCTCCGGTCCGTAATAATTCTCGATAGCAACACCATATGAATGATTCTGTACAGTAACACCATTGCCCTGTAACTCCCTAATATTATCAGGAAAGAGATTATCAAAACTCGATGACATTACTCGGCTTTTCCATGAAGCACCACGAGCAGTGTGAAGGGTATTTCCTCCTCCTGCAATCATAGTTGCAATCTGATTCGCATGTAAAGAAACTTGTGAATCTTCAAGTTCAGAATTAATAATTCTATTCTTAAGATCAATGTCAGTTTTATCAATAGTCCTTTCCTTAACACATACTGTCAAATCTTCCCCAGCTATAAAAGGATTCTCGTGATGTACGATATTAATTTTATTTACACTATTATCTTGAAAGGAATTAGGTGACTCTTCTTTAGCAGATTGATATGGTTTTACAAAAACAACATTACTCAACTCTAAAAGCTGATTTAACGTTTTATCGTCCTTAATTCTGATTATTATAGTTTGTGAGTCATCGTAGATATTGATAATATTTACATCATTACTATTATTCGCTTTTATAAAAGCATCTATATCTAGTACACAAACAACATATTTGCATTCCTTTTGATCAGCAATATTAGTACCCGAAGGGAGTTTCCAACTATTGTCATCCTTTGATTGGCCTTTGATGTAAAACGGAACGCTAGGAACTCCGTTGAAAGCAATTATATACTTAGTAGCAGACAATTTTCTGAGGTATCTTACCGACTCACTCTTCCTTAGATTCTGTATTTCGTTATTAGAATAGGAGATAACGAAGTAACTATCTGATTTTGGCATGAGATTACGCTGTCTAGAAAACAAGTTGTCACTTCTAATTTGAGAAATAACAGATACCGGTAACGTTATAGAAAGAAAAGAAACGACAGAAAAAAGTATATAAACCTGTTTGTTCTTCATTCAGAAGATTTTCTAAAATTATATTTCACCAATTTCTTGAAAAGTTAACGTTTAATTTATTATTTCATCAAACACATTAATCACTCAAACCTAAATTTTTAAAAACTTATGAAGAGAATTCATGCTACAACGCTAAGCATAGCGTTGGTGTTTACCGCTATGCTTTCTTGTGAAGAACAACAAGAAGAACTACGAAATGATGTTCCGAAAGAAATTATTTCCAAACTGGAAGCCGCAGGCTTCCATACGAATGAAGGATTAAAGAAATCAGGAAATGGGTACATTGTTGAATATGATATCTTTTTAACAGAAAATCAAATTGATGACCTCGTTGCACCTGTCGGGCTAGGCGGAAAAGCAGGTGAGGAGCACTACAGAACAACCAACATTGTAAAAAGCACCCCAAGAACATTAAAAATATACATGGATCCTGGCTTCGATTCATATATGCAAAGTTCTTTTGACGCTGCACTTGCTCGCTATAATGCTGAAAATCTCACATTAAAATTCCAAAGAACAACAACAAAAACCGGAGCGAATATTCAAATACTAACGATGTATGAATTACCTAGCGGCGGTTTTGTTACACTAGGGCAAAGCGCCGGCTTTCCTAGTGCCAGTGGAAATCCTGCAAGCCCAATCAAATTAAACACATATGTTTACAATGGGTCAAGTCGTAGAGCTGACGCTACAACTGTTATTGCACATGAAATTGGACATGCTATTGGACTACGTCATACAGATTATATGAACAGAGCATTTAGTTGTGGCTCTAGCGGTGCAGGAAACGAAGGCCCTTCGCAATATGGTGCAGTACACATACCTGGCACACCAACAAATCCTGAATCAGGCTCGTATATGCTTGCTTGTTCAAATGGTGGTGATCGTCCTTTTACGTCCGGCGATAAAACTGCTTTGTCTACCATATACTAAGCATATATAACCTGACCAAAAGCCGTCTACCAAATGCAGGTGGACGGCTTTCTTTTTTTATATTAGTCCTGATATTAGCAGAACATGAAAGAACTGATCGCTATTGTAGAAGCATTTTCTAAAATCGAAAAACAGCAGAAAGCAGCCCTTGCTACAGTTGTTAGAGTTCGCGGGTCTTCTTACAGGAGTCCGGGGGCGAGAATGTTAATTACTGACAATGGAAGGTGGACTGGATCTATTAGCGGTGGCTGTCTGGAGGGTGATGCATTACGAAAAGCAAGACAGGTAATACTGGATAAAAAACCTATGACCGTTACTTACGACACCAGGGAAGAAAGCAATCAAAACCTGGGCATCGGTCTTGGCTGTAACGGTGTGATTGATGTTTTAATAGAACCGATTGATGAACAAGACGCAAAAAATCCAATAAATCTTCTTAGGGAAATTATTAATACTAACATTCCTACTGGTATTGCCACTGTTTTCAATGGAACATTAATTGGAGAAAAGCTACTGATTCAAAATGAAAACGTTAAAATTTCATTTTCCAATAGCAGTCTCACTAGTGAAGTAAAAAAAGATCTTAAAGAGGTTTTCTTAAACAAAAAATCATATGCTAACAGTTATACATCTGCTAATGGGCAAACAGAAGTGTTTATTGAATTAATACAACCTTCAACCTCACTCATAATATTCGGAGGAGGTTTTGATGCAAGACCTGTAAGTCAACTAGCAAAATCCCTAGGCTGGCTTGTACAGATTACTGATGAATGTGTAGCTCATATTGCACCTACCTTTTTTCCCGGGGTTGACAAACTTTCACTTTGTCATAGAGACTTTGTTGACCGTGATTTTTCGATTACCCCATACACTGCTTGTGTTCTTATGTCACACAACTACGAATATGACCGCGATGTTCTCCGAAAACTTCTAGGAACGCCATCACCTTATATAGGCATACTGGGGCCTAGAAAAAGATTTGATAAAATGAAAGAGGAACTTGCGCAAGAAGGAATTGTGTTCGACGACAATGATCTTAATCGTATTCACTCGCCTATTGGACTTGATATTGGCGCAGAAACACCAGATGAAATTGCAATCAGTATTATTGCAGAAATTCAGAGTAAATTTTCAAACAGGTCAGGCGGCTTTTTAAAGTATAGAAATGCACCTATTCATCATCGCGATCAGCAAAGCGACCAGGTTTTTAAACAAGTCTATTTAGCCGATAGAGAATACCGAAAATCTTCCAACCTTTAATTATTTAATGACCAAAGAAGTCTCAATTGGATGCATCATTCTTGCAGCAGGATCTTCTTCGAGAATGGGACAGTCTAAACAATTATTACCCATTAACGGCGAACCTCTATTAATAAAAACCATAAAGGAAGTACTTTCATCAAATGTCGATGAAACGTTAGTAGTGTTGGGCGCTCGTCAAGCAGAACATCAAAGTCTAATAAAAGACTTACCAATTAAATATACCATAAACCCAAACTGGCAAAGAGGAATCGGCACATCTATTAAATACGGCCTACAAAGCATAAACGAATTAAGAAAAGATTTAGATGCGGTTATTATTTCTGTATGCGATCAACCTTTCCTTACTAAAGACCATATCAACAAGCTTATTAATGCATACAGTCGGCTTTCTAAGCCAGTAGTAGCTTCCAGCTATTTAAAAACAACCGGAACACCTGCTCTATTCGATAAACAGTTGTATAATAACTTAACACTATTGGGAGACGATGAGGGAGCAAAAAGAGTTATTGAATCCTGTACTGATGATTCAACGACAATTCCATTCGAAAATGGAGAGTTTGATTTAGACACTATTGAGGACTACACCAAGTTCTTGACACAACTAACTAAAATCTCAAATTAGCTAGGCTTTAATGCGTGAGGCAATAAAAAAAGCCATCACTGAAGTGATAGCTTTTTTTTAATAATCTTTCAAACGTTAGACTTTGATCTCTACATCAACACCACTTGGCAATTCAAGCTTCATAAGCGCATCAACTGTTTTTGCACTGTTACTGTAGATGTCTACTAAGCGCTTATAAGTGCAAAGTTGAAATTGCTCACGAGACTTTTTATTTACGTGCGGTGAGCGTAATACAGTAAACTTCTCCTTTTCTGTTGGAAGCGGAATAGGACCACTTACTACAGCACCGGTAGCCTTTACTGCTCTTACAATCTTCTCAGAAGATTTATCCACCAAGTTGTGGTCGTAAGACTTAAGTTTTATTCTGATTTTTTGGTTCATCTTTGTCTCAGTTAGGAGATCGTCTAAATCCTATAATTAATTAGTTATATTATTTCGCTAAAGCAGCACCTTTAACTTCTTCAATTACTTTGTCAGCCAGGTTTTTAGGAACCGGAGCATAGTGAGAAAAAGTAAGTGAAGCAGATGCACGTCCTGAAGTAATGGTACGAAGATCAGTTACGTAACCGAACAATTCAGCAAGAGGAACATCAGCTTTTATAACTTGAGCACCACCTCTTGTATCCATACCCTTCATCAAACCTCTTCTTCTATTCAAGTCACCCGTTACTGAACCAGTATATTCATCTGGAGATAAAACTTCCACAGACATGATAGGTTCAAGAAGCTGTGGTCCTGCCTTTTTTGCCGCTTCTTTAAAACCTAAACGAGCTGCCAATTCAAATGACAATGCATCAGAGTCAACATCATGGTAAGAACCATGGAACAGACGTACTTTCATGGAATCTACAGGGTATCCAGCTAAAGGTCCGTTAACCATTGCTGACTGAAATCCTTTTTGAATCGCAGGAATGAATTCTCTAGGAATAACACCACCAACGATGTCGTTAACAAACTCAAGTCCCTCTTTACCATCTTCACGTGGCGAAAGCTCAAATACGATATCAGCGAACTTACCACGACCACCAGTCTGTTTCTTATAAACCTCCTTGTGTTCAACACCTTTAGTAAGTGCTTCTTTATACGCCACCTGAGGAGCGCCCTGATTGATTTCAACCTTGAATTCACGCTTCAAACGGTCGATAATAATTTCAAGGTGCAACTCTCCCATCCCACGAAGGATAGTCTGACCAGTTTCCTGATCAGTATTTACGCGAAGTGTAGGATCTTCTTCCACTAGTTTACCAATCGCCATACCTAATTTATCAGCATCAGCTTGTTTTTTAGGCTCGATTGCATAACCAATAACAGGTTCAGGGAACACCATTGATTCCAATACAACTTTGCGTTTCTCATCACAAAGGGTGTCACCAGTTTTAATATCTTTAAATCCAACAACAGCACCGATATCACCAGCAGCAAGTCTTTCGATTTGATTCTGCTTATTCGCATGCATCTGGAATACGCGGGAGATGCGTTCTTTTTGTCCTGAGCGGGTATTGTAAATATAAGAACCCGATTCAAGAACACCAGAGTAAGCACGAATAAAGCACAAACGTCCTACAAACGGATCAGTTGCGATTTTAAATGCCAATGCTGTAAATGGCTCCTTTTCATCAGGCTTAATGGTGACCTCTCCATTTGTATCAGGATCGGTTCCAATAATATTATCTTTATCTAGAGGCGAAGGAAGTAATTCCATCACGTAATCCAACATGGTTTGAACACCTTTATTTTTGAAAGATGAACCACAAACCATAGGAACAATCTTCATATCGATTGTAGCCTTGCGAAGTGCTGCGAGAATTTCCTTCTCAGAAATTGAGTTAGGATCTTCAAAAAACTTCTCCATCAATGTCTCATCATACTCTGCTACAGCTTCTAAAAGCTTCTCACGGTACTCGAGAACTTCGTCTTTCATATCGTCAGGAATAGGAACTTCAGTAAAAGTCATCCCCTTATCATGCTCATTCCATACGATACCACGGTTGTTCACAAGATCCACAACACCTTTAAAATTGTCTTCAGCACCAATTGGTAATTGAAGCGCAACTGCATTGCTCCCTAATCTTTCTTTTACTTGTTTAACAACACCTAAAAAGTCAGCACCAGAGCGGTCCATTTTATTCACGAAACCAATACGGGCTACTTTATAGTTATCAGCAAGCCTCCAGTTAGTTTCAGACTGAGGCTCAACGCCATCAACTGAACTAAAGAGGAACACAAGACCATCCAATACGCGAAGTGAGCGGTTTACTTCAACAGTAAAATCCACGTGACCAGGAGTATCAATGATATTGATGTGATATTCGTTGTTACGATATTTCCAGTGTACTGTTGTTGCAGCTGAAGTAATGGTAATACCCCTCTCCTGCTCCTGCGCCATCCAGTCCATCGTTGCTGCACCTTCGTGCACTTCTCCAATTTTATGGTTTACACCAGCATAGTATAGAATACGCTCAGTGGTAGTTGTCTTACCTGCATCGATGTGGGCAGCAATACCAATGTTTCTGGTGAATTTTAAATCTCTTGCCATTACTTATAATTCCTCAATTAAAATCTGAAATGTGAGAATGCCTTGTTCGCTTCTGCCATTCTGTGTGTATCATCTTTCTTCTTAATAGCAGCACCTTCTCCTTTAGATGCAGCGATGATTTCAGCAGCTAGCTTGTCCATCATTGTCTTTTCACCACGGGCTCTTGAATAATCAATAAGCCACTTGATACTTAAGTTGATCTTTCTTTCAGGTCTGATTTCTACAGGCACCTGAAAAGTAGCTCCACCTACACGTCTACTTTTAACCTCTAACGAAGGCATAAGGTTGTTCATAGCGCGTTTCCATACTTCAAGTCCTGATTCATTGGCCTTTTTCTCAACAAGCGCAATTGCATCATAGAAAATGCCATAAGCAACGCTTTTCTTGCCGCTTTCCATCAGGTAGTTAACAAATTTTGTTACCAAAGTATCATTGAACTTTGGATCAGGAAGTAAGTATCTCTTTTTTGGTTTAGACTTTCTCATTGTTCAATTCAATTATTTTTTACCTTTCGCAGGAGCACCTTTTGCAGGAGCTGCAGCTGCACCAGCTTTAGGTCTTTTAGCTCCATATTTAGAACGACCTTGAAGACGGCCATTTACACCTGCAGTGTCCAATGCTCCACGAATAATGTGATAACGAACACCTGGAAGATCTTTTACCCTTCCGCCGCGAATAAGCACAATTGAGTGCTCTTGTAGGTTGTGACCCTCACCTGGAATATATGCGTTTACTTCTTTACCGTTTGTTAAACGAACCCTTGCTACCTTACGCATAGCAGAATTCGGCTTTTTAGGGGTCGTTGTGTACACACGTGTACATACACCTCTGCGCTGTGGGCAAGAATCCAAGGCAGGTGACTTAGACTTGAAAGTCAATTTCGTACGGCCTTTTCTTACAAGTTGTTGAATGGTAGGCATTTATATACTAATTATTAAAACCTCTTAAAATAAGGACTGCAAAGGTAGTCAGAAGAAGGAAACCTACAAAAGACTAATAAGAAATTTCTTTATCAGAAACGCTTTGTATCAATCTTTTAGAGATTAATCTTCTCCTTTGCTGTCATCACGCTTCTCCCATTGCACCACCAAAGTTCATGGGGAACTTAGGCATGTCCTCCGTTCTCTTTATTGTACCAAAAGCAGCTTCGTATTTTTCAATATTATCCTTGAGTGCTAAAAGAAATCGCTTAGCATGCTCCGGAGTAATTATAATTCTCGATTTGACCTTAGCCTTTGGAACACCAGGCATAAGTCGAATAAAATCAATAACAAACTCACTATTTGAATGAGCAATCATTGCCAGATTTGAATAAATACCCTCTGCGGTTTCCTCTGTTAATTCAATATTTATCTGGTTCTGAGGCGGCTGTTGTTTATTCTTTTCGTCTGCCATCTTAATTTAAGTTCATTGGTCAAGCGCTTATGTACTCTGCAAACTAATTCGTCCAAAGGAAAAAGTCATTAATCAAAGGGCTTACCCTACTGATTAATGACTATGACCAATGACTATTGACTATTATTTAATCCTGAAGTTCTTTTTCTCTGTCTCTAGTACGAGCTTCTGCACTAGTCAATGCATTATACTCATCCTTGTGAGTTACAATGATATCATTGAACTTCCGCTGACCAGTACCTGCAGGTATCAAGTGTCCAACAATTACGTTTTCTTTCATACCCATCAACCAGTCAGTTTTACCGCGAATCGCAGCTTCACTTAACACTTTAGTAGTTTCCTGGAACGATGCGGCAGATAACCAGCTTTCAGTTTTCAATGACGCCTGCGTAATACCTTGCAATGTAGGTCTCGAAACCGCCGCAAGGGCATCCCTCACTTCAACCAACTTCTGATCTTTTCTCCTTAAAGCTGAATTTTCATCGCGAAGGTCACGGGCTGTGATAATCTGTCCCGGCTTAAAGTTTTGAGAATCACCAGCATCAGTAACTACTTTTTTATCAAGAACCTGATCGTTTTCTTCACGGAAAACAAACTTATCTACAAATTCTCCTGGTAAGAAGTTAGTGTCTCCTGGATCGATAATCTCAACCTTCTGCATCATTTGACTAACAATAGCTTCAATGTGTTTATCATTGATCTTCACACCCTGCAGACGATATACTTCTTGAATCTCATTTACTAAGTACTCTTGTACTGCAGTAGGTCCTTTAATCAATAAGATATCAGAAGGCGTGATTGAACCATCAGATAAGGGTTGACCTGCTTTTACAAAATCGTTATCCTGAACAAGAATATGTTTAGACAATGGCACCAAATAACGCTTCTGAACACCATCACGAGATTCAATAAAGATCTCTCTGTTACCACGCTTAATACCTCCATAAGTAACCACACCGTCTATCTCGGATACAACAGCTGGATTAGAAGGATTACGTGCTTCAAACAATTCAGTTACACGAGGAAGACCTCCGGTAATATCTCTTGATTTACCCATTGTACGAGGAATCTTAGCAAGTACTTGACCTGCTTTAATTTTCTCACCTGCATCAACAGCCAAGTGAGCCCCTACAGGCACGTTGTAAGCCTTAGGTTCTGCACTGCCTCTAACAACAACTGCAGGGTTTTTAGTCTTATCTCTTGTTTCAGTAATTACCTTTTCTCTGTGACCAGTCTGTTCGTCAGACTCTTCTTTATAGGTAACACCTTCTATAATCGATTCGTATTCAATTACTCCTTCAAACTCAGAAAGAATTACTGCATTGTAAGGATCCCAGAAACACAGCTCATCACCTTTCTCTACTTTTTGTCCGTCTTTTACTTTCAAAAACGCGCCATAAGGAACGTTATTAGTAATAAGCACGCGGGATTTATCATTATCTACAATTCTTATTTCACCTGTACGGCCCATTACAACCTGAACAGGATTATTGTCATTATCAGTAGTATCAATGATACGAATACCTTCAAATTCTACAAAACCTGAGAACTTAGCTTTAATGTTTGCTTCAACTGCAATATTGGAAGCAGTACCACCCACGTGGAAAGTGCGAAGTGTAAGCTGAGTACCAGGTTCGCCAATTGATTGAGCTGCAATAACACCTACTGCCTCACCTGTCTGTACCATTTTACCAGTAGAAAGGTTTCTACCGTAACATTTAGCGCAACCACCAATTTTAGACTCACAAGTAAGAAGCGAACGAATCTCAACTTCTTCTATCGCAGTCTCTTCGATCTTCTTAGCGATTTCGTCAGTTATCTCCTCGTTAGCGTCAACAATCAACTCATCATTAACAGGATCAAAAACAGCGTGTACTGTTACACGACCAACTATTCTTTCAGAAAGCGGCTCAACGATATCTTCGTTATCTTTTAATGCTGTTACTTTCAATCCACGAAGTGTACCACAATCCTCTTCTGTTACCACTAAATCATGAGCAACGTCAACTAACCTACGAGTTAAGTAACCCGCATCAGCTGTCTTCAAGGCAGTATCCGCAAGACCTTTACGTGCGCCATGAGTAGAGATAAAGTACTCCAATACATCCAATCCTTCTTTAAAGTTTGAAAGGATAGGGTTCTCGATGATAGAACCAACAGAACCTGCTAAGTTCTTCTGAGGCTTCGCCATCAAACCACGCATACCACCTAACTGACGGATCTGCTCTCTCGATCCACGAGCACCAGAGTGCATCATCATGTAGATGGAGTTAAATCCTTGCTGATCTTCTTCCAATTGCTTCATCAGCGTATTGGTTAGAAGTGTATTTGTTCTTGTCCAGATATCGATCACCTGATTATAGCGCTCGTTATCTGTAATAAGACCCATCATATAGTTATTCCATACAGAATCAACCTCTTCCTGTGCATTAGCTACAAGCTTCTCTTTTTCTGATGGAACCTTAACGTCGTTAAGACCCATTGAAAGACCACCTTTATAAGCCATCTGGAAACCAAGATCCTTAATGTCATCAAGGAACTTTGCTGTTTTCGACAAACCAGCGAGCTTGAACACATCAGAGATAATAGTCTGAAGCTTCTTCTTAGTTAGCAGTTCATCCACAAAACCTACTTCTTCAGGAACAGTTTGATTGAAGAGAACACGGCCTACTACGGTTTCAATTTGTTTATACTGAAGGTCACCAGTTTTCTTATCCCGTACCTTAACTCTTACTTTTATAATTGCATGCTTTGAAACTTTTCCTTCATTATAAGCCACAATTACTTCTTCTGCTGAATAGAATTTCTTTCCTTCTCCTTTTACAGGAAACTCAGGTGTAGACTTCCTACCTTTAGTTAAGTAATACAGTCCCAACACCATATCCTGAGATGGTACCGTGATAGGTGCACCGTTGGCAGGGTTAAGGATATTATGTGAAGAAAGCATAAGCATTGAAGCTTCAAGAATTGCTTCTTGTCCAAGAGGAACGTGTACAGCCATCTGGTCACCGTCAAAGTCAGCGTTAAACGCAGTACATACGAGCGGGTGAAGCTGAATAGCTTTTCCTTCAATTAACTTAGGCTGGAAAGCCTGTATACCCAGTCTGTGAAGCGTTGGAGCACGGTTCAAAAGAACAGGATGTCCTTTCAATACGTTTTCCAAAATATCCCAAATTACAGGATCCTTTCTATCAACAATTTTCTTTGCAGACTTAACTGTTTTTACAATTCCCCTTTCAATAAGCTTACGGATAATGAATGGCTTGAACAACTCAGCTGCCATATCCTTCGGCAAACCACACTCATGAAGCTTAAGCTCAGGACCAACTACGATAACAGAACGACCAGAGTAGTCAACCCTTTTACCGAGTAGGTTTTGACGGAAACGTCCTTGCTTACCTTTAAGCATATCGCTTAAAGACTTCAATGCACGGTTTCCATCTGAACGAACAGCATTCACTTTACGTGAATTATCAAACAGAGAGTCAACAGCTTCCTGAAGCATACGTTTTTCGTTACGTAAGATTACTTCGGGCGCTTTAATATCTATTAATCTCTTCAGACGGTTGTTACGGATAATAACACGTCTATAAAGATCATTCAAATCTGATGTAGCGAAACGACCACCATCAAGAGGTACAAGAGGACGCAATTCTGGAGGAATTACAGGCACCATCTTAATAACCATCCATTCAGGTTTGTTCTCAATACGAGTACGAGCTTCGCGGAAGGCCTCAACAACTTTCAGACGCTTTAAAGCTTCCGCCTTACGTTGCTGTGATGTATCTGTAGCTGCCTGGTGTCTTAAGTCGTAAGACAACTCATCCAAACGTGTCCTTGAAAGAAGCATCTCAAGGGCGTCAGCACCCATTTTAGCAATGAATTTTTTAGGATCATTGTCATCGAGTAACTGGTTTTCGCGGGGTAGTTTATCAACGATATCCAGGTACTCTTCTTCAGTAAGAAAATCCAGACGGTTAACTCCGTCTTCTTCCTTAATACCTGGCTGAATAACTACATAACGTTCGTAATAAATAATCTGATCAAGCTTCTTCGTAGGCAAACCTAAAAGGTAACCGATCTTATTAGGAAGAGAACGGAAATACCAGATATGAGCTACTGGTACAACCAATTCAATATGGCCCATGCGTTCGCGTCTAACCTTCTTCTCAGTAACTTCTACACCGCAGCGATCGCAAATAATGCCTTTATAACGAATTCTCTTATACTTACCACAATGACACTCCCAGTCCTTAACTGGTCCAAAAATTCGCTCACAGAACAAACCACCCATCTCAGGCTTGTAAGTTCTGTAGTTTATTGTTTCTGGCTGTGTTACCTCACCATGTGAACTCTCAAGAATAGATTCAGGAGAAGCAAGGCTGATGGTAATTTTAGAGAAGTCGTTGTTAATCTTTTTATTTTTTCTGAAAGACATATTTTAAGTTTTCAGGTTTTTCAAGTTTCAAGTTTAATGTCAGCAGAAGGCCACTGTTTCCAGTTTACCTTCTGCCTATATGGAATGTTAGTCCATTGTGATTTCAAGAGCAAGACCCCTTAACTCATGAACCAATACGTTGAATGATTCAGGAATATTTGGTTTGCGCATGTTCTCCCCTTTAACAATCGCTTCATATGCTTTAGCACGACCTATAACGTCGTCGGACTTAATGGTCAGTATTTCCTGAAGGATATGAGATGCACCGAATGCCTCGATTGCCCAAACCTCCATTTCTCCGAAACGCTGTCCACCGAACTGTGCTTTACCACCAAGCGGTTGCTGTGTGATAAGCGAGTAAGGCCCGATTGAACGTGCGTGCATTTTATCATCTACAAGGTGACCAAGTTTCAGCATGTAAGCCATACCTACTGTTACTGGCTGATCGAATTTCTCACCAGTCAATCCGTCATACAGATATGTTCTTCCGTACTCTGGCAAACCAGCTTCTTTCAATTCAGTTTGTACATCATCAAGTGTAGCACCATCAAAAATTGGCGTAGCGTATTTCTTACCTAGCTTATGTCCTGCCCACGCAAGAACAGTTTCATATATCTGCCCCAGGTTCATACGAGAAGGTACACCAAGCGGGTTTAAGCAAATATCAACCGGTGTTCCATCAGCAAGGAACGGCATATCTTGTTCCTGAACAATTCTTGCCACAACCCCTTTATTACCGTGACGACCTGCCATCTTATCGCCAACTTTCAATTTACGCTTCTTAGCAATGTAAACTTTAGCAAGCTGAACGATTCCTGTAGGAAGTTCATCACCAACTTCAAGCGTAAAGCGCTCGCGTTTAAATTCACCAGCATAAGTATTACGCTTTAACAAGTAATTCTTCACTGTCTGAGCAACAAGCTCATTCGTATGCTCTTCGGTTGTCCAGTTTTCAAGGCTCACGTCAGCAATTAAGTTCACTTCTTCAGGAACATTGTAATTGCTTTCATCGCGGTAGATATTCTTATCAGGGAAGAGATTGTTGTCAATCACCTTTTGAGAGAATTTCACACCTTTACTTACTAACTCATCACCAAACTTATGCTTTACACCATTGCTCGTTTTTCCGTTTAACAATGTTGTAAGTTTCTTAATCATTTCTTCACGAAGATCAGTAAGCTGCTTGCTGTACTTATTCTTAAGTGCATCGAGCTCTTTCTTAGACTTGGTACGAACATCTTTATCACGTTTCGGTCTTGAAAAAAGCTTCGTGTCGATTACCACGCCTTTTAAAGATGGAGGCGCCTTAAGTGATGCATCCTTCACATCCCCGGCTTTGTCACCAAAGATTGCTCTCAAAAGTTTTTCCTCCGGTGTCGGATCAGTTTCTCCTTTCGGAGTAATCTTACCGATAAGAATGTCACCTTCTTTTACTTCGGCACCAACACGGATGATACCATTCTCATCAAGGTGTTTAACCGCTTCTTCACTTACGTTTGGAATTTCAGAAGTTAATTCTTCCTCCCCACGTTTCGTATCGCGAACCTCGAGTTCAAATTCTTCTATATGAATAGAAGTATAGATGTCGTCACGAACAACGCGTTCACTGATTACAATAGCATCTTCAAAGTTATACCCCTGCCACGGCATATAAGCTACCAGCAGGTTACGACCAAGCGCCAGTTCACCATTCTGTGTTGCATATCCCTGGCAAAGAGGTTGTCCTTTAACAAGTTTCTCCCCTTTTCTTACCAGTGGAGTTAAGTTTATACAAGTATCCTGGTTCGTTCTTCTGAACTTTACCAGACTATAGGTTTTGTATTCGTCGTCGAAGCTTACAAGACGTTGCTCATCTGTAACATCATACTTAACTACGATTTTCTTAGCATCAACAAACTCAACAACACCGTCTCCTTCTGCAAGGATAAGAGCGCGTGAGTCAAGAGCTACTTGTCTTTCAAGGCCAGTTCCTACAATAGGAGCCTCAGGCCTGATCAAAGGCACAGCCTGACGTTGCATGTTTGAACCCATCAACGCACGGTTTGCATCATCATGCTCCAGGAATGGAATTAACGATGCTGCCACAGACACAATCTGGTTAGGAGCAATGTCCATGTACTTCAGATCTTTTGGCTCCACCACAGGGAAGTCACCTTCGTAACGGGATTTTATCTTCTCGTCGATAAACTCACCGGTAGGTTTAATAGGAATACTTGCCTGTGCGATATAGTTAGTATCTTCTTCTTCTGCCGTTAAGAACACAACAGGATCCTTCACTTTTACCTTACCTTCTTCAACTTTCCTGTAAGGAGTTTCAATGAAGCCCATCTTATTCACTTTTGCATGAACACAAAGTGAAGAGATCAGACCGATGTTTGGACCTTCCGGAGTTTCAATTGTACAAAGACGTCCGTAGTGCGTATAGTGTACGTCGCGAACCTCAAAACCTGCACGCTCTCTGGAAAGACCACCAGGACCAAGGGCAGACATTCTGCGCTTGTGCGTAATCTCGGCCAATGGATTGGTTTGATCCATAAACTGAGAGAGCTGGTTGGTACCGAAGAATGAGTTGATCACTGAAGACAATGTACGCGCGTTGATCAGATCAACAGGCTTAAAGTCTTCATTATCGCGAACGTTCATTCTTTCTTTGATAGTTCTTGCCATACGGGCAAGACCAACACCAAATTGTGCGTATAACTGTTCACCTACTGTTCTTACCCTTCTGTTAGAAAGGTGATCGATATCATCAACTACTGCTTTTGAGTTGATAAGACCAATCAAGTATTTTACAATAAGGATGATATCTTCTTTGGTCAACACGCGTTGATCGTAACCTAAGTCAAGACCAAGCTTTTTGTTGATTCTGTAACGGCCTACTTCACCCAGATCATAACGCTTTTCGCTGAAGAACAAGCTCTGAATTATATCGCGAGCTGTTTGTTCATCGGGAGCTTCAGTATTTCTCAGCTGACGATAGATATATTCAACTGCCTCTTTTTCAGAGTTAGATGTATCTTTCGCTAATGTGTTAAATATGATGTTATAATCTGTGATGTTAATGTCATCTCTGTGAAGAATAATTGACTTCACCCCTGAATCGAGAATTACATCTACATCTTCAGCTTCAATTACATGGTCGCGCTCTAAAAGAACTTCGTTACGGTCAATTGAAACCACTTCAC
Source organism: Chryseosolibacter indicum (assembly GCF_018598585.1). GTDB lineage: Bacteria > Bacteroidota > Bacteroidia > Cytophagales > Cyclobacteriaceae > Chryseosolibacter > Chryseosolibacter indicus. The sequence continues at coordinate 109,237 of NZ_JAHESD010000003.1, read as the reverse complement.
CAGTATCTTCATCCACGAAGTCTTCAGTCCATGTTTTCAACACCCTCGCAGCTAGCTTACGGCCTACGAATTTCTTAAGTGTATTTTTATTTGCCTCAACCTCTTCAGACAATCCAAAGAGATCAAGAATATCTTTATCAGAACCATAACCAATCGCACGCAGCAACGTGGTTACAGGGAATTTCTTTTTACGGTCGATGTACGCATACATTACAGCGTTCACATCGGTAGCAAATTCAATCCATGATCCTTTGAAAGGAATAATACGTGCTGAATACAGCTTCGTACCATTGGTATGCTTGCTCATAGCAAAGAACACACCTGGAGAACGGTGAAGCTGCGATACGATAACGCGTTCAGCTCCATTAATCACAAACGAACCTTTCTCTGTCATGTATGGAATATTGCCAAGGAACACTTCCTGTTCGATAGTTTCGAAGTCCTCGTTATCCTCATCATTACAGGTAAGTCTTAACTTCGCCTTAAGAGGAACAGAAAATGTTAATCCTCTGTCGATGCACTCATCGACATCATATTTCGGAGGATCGATAGTATAGTCAACAAACTCCAAAACAAAGTTTTCACGGGAATCACTGATAGGGAAATTTTCCGCAAAAACCTTATAAAGACCTTCGTTTTGTCTTTTTTCAGCAGGAGTCTCTATTTGTAGGAAATCTTTGAATGACTGGAGTTGGAGATCCAGAAAGTCAGGGTAGTCAAGGATCTTCTCAATTCTTGAGAAGTCGATTCTACCATTATTAGTCTTCTTTGCCAAGGTTGTTTCGTTTTAGGTTCTAAATCCCGGACATGAGTGGCACAAAAATTTGTGTCCTATATACATGCAGAGACACAACACAATGTGTCTTTACAAAGTTCGAGTACAATATGCCAAAGTGCATAAATAGGGATAGACCCCGCCTGTTCTGAAATTAACCAGATACAGAGCCAGGGTCTAACCGAAGCTGTTAGACGGTACTCTTCGTCTTTAAGAAGATTACTTCAACTCAACTTCGGCACCAGCCTCAGTAAGTTGCTTCTTAAGATTTTCAGCCTCATCTTTAGGTAAACCTTCTTTGATAGTCTTAGGAGCACCATCAACCATATCTTTAGCTTCTTTCAAGCCAAGACCAGTAAGTTCTTTTACTAACTTAACAATTTGAAGTTTGTTAGCACCAGGTGCTTTCAATACTACATCAAAGTTAGTTTTTTCAGCAGCAGCAGCGCCACCACCAGCTCCACCTGCACCAGGTGCAGCAACAGCTACAGCGGCAGCCGCAGGTTCGATACCGTAAGTTTCTTTAAGATAAGAAGCTAATTCGTTAACTTCTTTAACGGTGAGTTCAACAAGTTGATCTCCAAGAGCTTTAATATCAGCCATTTTTGTAAAATTTAAAATATTCAGGGTTCAACAATTATTTATTTGCACGTTCTTCGAGTGCTTTAACAAGACCTGCAACAGTATGTTTTCCGCTTTGTAGAGCAGAGATAACATTTTTAGCAGGAGATTGAAGCAACGAAATAACTTCACCGATGAGCTCATTTTTAGATTTAAGCGCAACAAGTGTTTGAAGGTTCTCATCCCCAATAAACAGGGCGGTTTCTATAGAAGCACCTTTCAGTACGGGTTTGCCTTGTACCTTTTTACGAAACTCATCAATTACTTTAGCAGGAGCATTACCAACTTCTTTAGAGAACATTACTCCTGAGAAACCGTGCAATGTCTTGAATAAAGGTGAGAAGTCCGTTCCATCTTGTCTTTCAAGTGCTTTTTGAATAAGTGTGTTTTTGTACACACGGTATTCAATACCACTCTTAAAACAAAGCCTTCTAAAGTTATTCACCTGCGCTACCGTAAAACCAGTAGCATCTGTGATATAGAAGTGGTTGTTATTAGCAAACTTTTCTGCAAGTTCGTCTATGATCTGTGCTTTTTCTTCTCTGGTCATGTTTCTATTTCTTAAATACCAGCAATTGAATTAGTGTCTACAGCCACTCCCGGACTCATTGTTGTCGAAATAGTGATACTCTTGAAGTATGCACCTTTCGCAGAGGCAGGTTTAAGCTTTGCCACAGTTTGGATCATTTCTGCAGCATTGTCCCGGATCTTGTCAGCCGAGAAGGAAGCTTTTCCAATGCCCACATGGATGATACCTTGTTTATCAATTTTGAAGTCGATTTTACCTGCTTTTACTTCTTTAACAGCTTTACCAACTTCAAGCGTAACAGTTCCTGATTTAGGGTTTGGCATTAAACCGCGAGGACCAAGCACTTTACCTAGTTTACCCACTTTTGCCATTACCGTTGGTGTACAGATAATAACATCAATATCTGTCCATCCTTGTTCAATTTTCTGGATATAATCATCTAAACCTACGTGATCAGCACCTGCATCTTTTGCCTCTTGATGTTTATCCGGCGTGGAAAGTACAAGTACACGTACAGTTTTTCCGATACCGTGTGGCAACGAGACCACACCACGAACCATTTGATCTGATTTTTTAGGATCTACACCTAAGCGAATATCAAGATCTACTGATGAGTCAAATTTTGTGAAAGTGATATCTTTCAACATTTTAGCTGCATCATCCAGAGAGTATTGTTTCTCCAGGTTATATTTTGCTAAAACAGCTTTTCTGTTTTTTGAAATTCTTGCCATTGTTGTAACTATTAATTAGCCCAAGGAGCTGTACCTGATATTGTAATTCCCATGCTTCTTGCTGTACCTGCAATCATCTTCATTGCAGATTCAACTTTAAATGCATTAAGATCCGGCATTTTAGTTTCAGCAATTGTTTTTACCTGATCCCAGGTGATTGATCCTACTTTATTGCGGTTAGGTTCAGCAGAGCCTTTTTGTTTTTTTGCAGCATCAAGAATCAAAATAGCGGCAGGAGGTGTCTTAATTACAAAGTCAAAAGACTTATCATTATAGATAGTAATTAAAACTGGTAACACCTGACCTGGTTTGTCTTGTGTACGTGCATTGAACTGCTTACAAAAGTCCATGATGTTAAGACCTTTAGAACCCAATGCAGGACCGATTGGAGGAGCAGGGTTTGCTGCACCACCTTTTACCTGTAATTTCAGATAACCTGTAACTTCCTTTGCCATATTCGCTTAGCTCAAAAATATCGTTATTCTAACTTTTCTACTTGCATGTAGCTCAACTCTACTGGAGTGTTACGGCCAAATATTTTAACCATAACATTGAGCTTTTTCTTATCTTCAAAGATCTCTTCAACTGTTCCGGTAAACCCGCTGAAAGGACCATCCATTACCTTTATAGATTCTCCCTTAATAAAAGGAGTCTCAAGTTTCACTTCATGTTCGTCGATCTCATCAACCTTACCAAGAATTCGATTCACTTCTGATTGACGTAGAGATACAGGTTCTTTAGAAGAACCTCCGCTACCACCCAAGAAGCCAATAACACCTGGGATATTATTCACAGCGTGATATGCTTCACCATTTGTTAAATCTGCGGAAAGGAGAACGTACCCAGGGAAGAAATTTCTTTCTCTTACCCTTTTCTTACCACCTCTCATTTCATACACCTTCTCGGATGGGATCAGAACCTGAGGAATAAAATCCGTCAGTTTAGAGCGTTCGATCTCAGTCTCCAGGTAAGACTTAACTTTCTTTTCCTGGCCGCTAACGACTCTGAGTACGTACCACTTTAATTCACCCATGCGGCAGAAGATTAAAATTCGTTATAAAACCAAGTTAACCCTGATTTGAAAATCCAATCGATCGCTCCAATAACCAACGCAAAAATTGAAGATGCTATTAATACAAGCATAGCACTACCCTGAAGCTCGCTGTATTTAGACCACGTCACTTTGTTAGTGATTTCGTCCCAGCTTTCTGCGATATAGGTTTTTATCTTCTCCATCGATCTCTTTTTTTATTACCTAGGCTTTTAACCTGGTATGATTTCTTGCACGGGTGGAGAGACTCGAACTCCCAGCCAACGGTTTTGGAGACCGCTACTCTACCAATTGAGCTACACCCGTTTGTTTTTATCTGGTTAACTCCTTTTGACTGGTTCTGTCGAAACTGAGTTGCACCCCTGTTTTTGCTGTTTTTCTAGTGCTTTAGTGGGAACTACTCAATCCCCTGAGCCGCACCCGTATACCTCAGCCCAAAAGGACTGCAAAGGTAAGGGAAAAGCTTGAAAAGCAAAAAACAGAATGAAAAAAGTACAAAGTTTTTATCTCCTTCATTATCACCCTGTTGCTGCTCATTTAAACTAAAAAGCAGAAAGTGGTATTACCCTGCTTTCTGCTTTTAGTTCAAGCTTTTAGATATTAGTCAAGAATCTCAGTTACCTGACCAGATCCTACGGTACGGCCACCTTCACGGATAGCGAAACGAAGACCTTTTTCCATAGCGATTTTATTAATCAATTGTACTTCAATTGAGATGTTGTCACCAGGCATAACCATTTCAACACCTGCAGGAAGCATAATTTCACCTGTTACGTCAGTTGTACGGAAGTAGAACTGAGGACGGTATTTGTTAAAGAATGGAGTGTGACGACCACCTTCTTCTTTCGAAAGAACGTAAACCTCTGCTTTAAATTTAGCGTGAGGAGTTACAGAGTTAGGTTTACAAATAACCATACCTCTCTTAATTTGTTCTTTTTCAATACCACGGAGAAGAAGACCTACGTTATCACCAGCTTCACCTCTGTCAAGGATCTTACGGAACATTTCAACACCAGTGATAGTAGAAGTAAGGTTTTCAGCACCCATACCCAGGATTTGAACTGGATCACCAGTTTTAATCACACCGCGCTCGATACGGCCAGTAGCAACTGTACCACGACCAGTGATTGAGAACACGTCTTCAACAGGCATCAAGAAATCTTTGTCAACAAGACGAACAGGAATTGGAATGAATTCATCAACTGCATTCATTAGTTCCTCAATTTTTGCAACCCATTTTGCATCGCCATTCAAGCCACCAAGAGCTGAACCACGGATTACAGGCATTGTATCGCCAGGGAAGTTATAAGAAGAAAGAAGTTCACGAACTTCCATTTCTACAAGATCCAACAACTCAGGATCGTCAACTAAGTCTACTTTATTCATGAACACAACAAGTGCAGGTACACCTACCTGACGAGCAAGAAGAATGTGTTCACGAGTTTGTGGCATTGGACCATCAGTAGCAGCCACTACAAGGATAGCACCGTCCATCTGCGCAGCACCAGTAACCATGTTTTTCACATAGTCAGCGTGACCTGGACAGTCAACGTGAGCATAGTGACGTTTCTCAGTTTGGTATTCTACGTGTGAAGTGTTAATGGTAATACCACGTTCTTTTTCTTCAGGAGCATTGTCAATTGAAGAGAAGTCACGAACAGCAGCAAGACCTTTTTTCGCTAATACTTGAGTGATAGCAGCGGTAAGTGTAGTTTTACCGTGGTCAACGTGACCGATAGTTCCAATGTTTACGTGTGGTTTGGAACGGTCGAATTGTTCTTTAGCCATATTTGAAAATCCCAGTTAAGTTTAAAGTGTATAGTTATTAATTGAGTTTACTATCAAGTCTTTCTTCGTATAAGAAGAAGAGCACACCCTAAACATTGTAAGCCTTTCGAATAAGGGTTATTCGTTGAAATTTGCCGATACTAAATAGTGTTCGCTAGGCACTGTATTCGGCTATTTCAAAATTTTCTAAGTCTAAGTTGCAGACCCTTCCAGTCAACATTCGCTGTTGATTTCCGCTCTCTAAGCTGGTCATCCTTTCATCGCTTTAGAGCCAGGATTGAACTGGCGACCTTCCCGATATGCGTCGGAAGATCCACGCTATCAATCAACTTTCTTATCACCAGCCATGAGCCGTTGAACAGGATTGAACTGTCGACCTCTTCCTTACCAAGGAAGTGCTCTACCACTGAGCTACAACGGCAGATTAAGTATTGTTACCCATCGACCTTCCCGACGTAGGTCGGGATGCTCTACCACTGAGCTACAACAGCTTTAAGTCAATGGTCAGTCAATGGCAATCCCAATGACCGATGACCATTGACTATTTTATTAGAGCGGGAGACGAGGTTCGAACCCGCGACCTGCAGCTTGGAAGGCTGCCGCTCTACCAACTGAGCTACTCCCGCATTCATTTGTTACAAGTTCAATGGCAAAGTGTGTTTATAACTTTTAACGTTGAACCTCCAACGAAATATGTGGGGGAAATAGGATTCGAACCTATGAAGTCATAAGACAACAGATTTACAGTCTGTCCCAGTTGGCCGCTTTGGTATTCCCCCTCAATAATTTCAATAAAACGAAGAACTTTGCCCTGCTTTAAGGACTCGTCCTTGAAAAACAGGAGTGCAAAATTATACGCTTTTCTACGTTTTCAAAACATAAGCAATCTATTTTCTTAGATTTTTATAAATCTTTCAAAAAAGAGTTTTTCTAAATCATCCAAGTCGGGGTCCTGGATGGTAAAAGGCATCCACTCTGACTCTTTAAATAATGTTTCAATGTTACATTTTGAATACCCATTCAGATTTTTCTTCGGTAGCTGTTTTTTGCCAAAATCAAATTAACATATTGTCGAGCAATAGAATAGCGATAGATTGCTTCCTGGATGCCCCTTGGGCGCCTTCGGTGATGTTTGGTCAGAAGCATTTTGACCGAAGGATACCATAGATTAATCGCAGGCATTTCCCAGGCACTCTGATGGGTTACTAATGGCTGATTGGCTCACTAATGCTTACAGAGCCATTGATACCAGAAGTTTATACTTCCTTCTTCCTAATCACAATGTTGGGGATTAAGTCGATGCTCCAACCTCATACCTTCGGAATAGATTCATCGAAGAAACAATCTAGATTCAGCGTAAAAACAACGTAGGATCGATAAAAAGGCCCCTTATCGATCCTAGACCGAACGTTCATCGAACCTACTTCCAACCTACATTAGACTTAGAAGGATCTTACATTACTATAATATCAGCAATAATACCTGTACCAAACTCTTTTTTAAAGATTTCGAGCACCTGGTTTTTATGGAGGGAGAAATCGTGTTTCATGGATGGTGAATCCAGCTCTACAAAAAGCACCTTATTGCGTATAAAGATCTTTTTGGTGCGGGAGGCGATGGGTTTTCCGGCAATCCGCTCCCACGAGTTTATCAGGTTGGCCTCATCAAACTTTGAGGTAAGATGGTAGGAGTTTAACAACTCGCGAATGGCATCTCCCAATGATTTAAACTCTCCTTTCGAATCTCTACCGCTCATAATTTCCTTATTGATCCGTTATCTACATTAAACATAGTGGCTGAAACATGAATCTGATCCAACAATGCCGCTGTTCTATCCGGCCGGGCATCGGTTATAAATAACTGACCAAATTCTTCATTTCTAATTAATTCGAGCAATTTACCAATTCTTGCGTCATCCAACTTATCAAATATATCATCCAATAAAAGAATGGGCTTAATGCCTTTTGCATTTTTGATAATCTCAAACTGGGCCAGTTTAAGGGCTATAATAAAGGACTTCTGCTGACCTTGCGACCCGAGTCTTTTCAGATCTCCGGTACCTAATGTAAACTGATAATCATCGCGGTGAACTCCGAAGCTGGTTCGCTGAAGGTAAAGGTCTCTTTGTTTATTCTTTAATAGTCCATCCTCGAAAGAGGTATTCTTTAATTCGCTGTTGTAGCGCAAATCCACCTCCTCATTATCAACAATAAAATCATAATACCTTTTAAATACAGTTACAAACTCACCAACAAAAGCAGCGCGCTTATTATATAGCGTGTTTCCTGATCTTACCAGCATGCGGTCGTATGATTCAAGCGCCAGACCATCAAAAGAATGTGTGTCGGCAAACATCTTTAGTAAACTATTTCGCTGTTTAATAGCATAGGTATACTGAATAAGTGCCTCCAGGTAAGCTTTGTCTAGCTGGCTTATCATGCTATCGAAGAACTTTCGCCGCTCCTCGCTACCCTCTTTTACAAGAGCGGTATCATCTGGTGCAATTAAAACAACAGGATATTTACCAATGTGATCGCTTAGTTTCGGGTAGTCATTCGCATCTTCACGAAATACTTTTTTTGCGCCTGACTGAACGGCACAAAGCAGTTCGTGATGTGTATTACCTCGAGAAAATGTACTTTTTATTGAAAAAAACTGCTCTCCCTGCTTAATACAGTAGTTATCAGCCGATGTAAAAGCGCTTTTTGTAAGCGACAAAAAATGAATTGCATCGAGTAGATTGGTTTTTCCGCTACCGTTTTTCCCAACCAGAACGTTAATTTTTTCAGATAGGTCCAGCCTTGCTTCTGCATAATTTTTAAAGTTAATAAGCTGGAGTGTTTGTATTTGCATGCACTATTTACATCGAAAGTTTGGCGAATGTTCGTTCGGGGTTTATTTTCGCAGTTCAAAATTAGGAATATGCCTACTACAACCAAAGCTAAGACTGAGTCGGCCACAAAAGGTGGCAAAGGAGAGTTTTCTAAGGAAACTTATCTGTTCTGGTATGAGAATATGCAGCTGATGCGAAAGTTCGAAGAACGTGCCGGCCAGCTTTATGGAATGCAAAAAATTAAAGGATTTTGTCATTTATATATAGGCCAGGAGGCGTGCGCGGCTGGTGCTGCTTCTGCGCTTCAGAAAGGTGACAAATGGATTACAGCTTATCGCGACCATGCTCACCCGCTTATCTTAGGAACCGACCCTAAAGCTGTTATGGCTGAATTATTTGCCAAAGAAACTGGCATTTCTAAAGGCAAAGGTGGTTCTATGCACATTTTCGATAAGGAGAAGGGATTTTTTGGAGGCCACGGTATTGTAGGTGGCCAGATTCCACTTGGTGCAGGGATAGCGTTTGCTGAAAAATATAACAAAACCGGCAATCTATGTATTTGCTACATGGGTGATGGTGCTGTTCGCCAGGGTGCTTTTCACGAAGCGCTTAACCTTGCTATGTTATGGAAATTGCCGGTGATTTTTGTAATCGAGAATAACGGTTATGCCATGGGTACAGCTGTAAGAAGAAGTTCTAACGTAACTGAATTATATACATTAGGTGAAGCGTTCGATATGCCGTCTGAGCCAGTTGACGCCATGAGCGTTGAGGCGGTTCACATTGCAGTAGCTAAAGCCGCAGAACGTGCCCGTAATGGTGAAGGACCTTCGTTACTGGAGTTCCGTACATATCGTTACAAAGGCCACTCAATGTCTGACCCTGCTAAATATCGCACAAAAGAAGAAGTAGAAGAATATAAGCAACGCGATCCAATTGAAGTAGTGAAGAAAGTTCTTTTGGATAAAAAATATGCTACTGAGCAGGAGATCGAGACAATCGATCAGCGTGTGCATCAGGCGGTAGAAGAAAGCGTGCAGTTTGCAGAAGAATCAAAATATCCTGATCCTTCCGAAGCGCTTAAAGATATTTACGCACAACAAGATTATCCTTACATCACTGATTAAGAGTATTATAAAAACCCACCCAACCGGGTGGGTTTCGTTTTTGATTAGAACAATACAATTCGTAATTTTGCGGCCCACTCCCCGACTAGCTGGGGATTGATTTAAAAACAATGGCTAAGAAGGTAGAAAACAGAAGTGAAATTCTAGAAAGTCCTGAGGCACTTGCAGACAGATTGCACGGCGCTGAAACCTGGGCAGAAAGAAATCCCAAAACCGTTATTGGAGTTGCTGTCGCTATTGCATTGCTGGTTGGCGGCTATTTTGGATTTCAGTATTATAAAGACAATCAGAACGCTGAAGCACAGCGCGAAATGTTTCAGGCGATCTACTACTTCGAGTCTGACAGTTTAAATCTTGCCCTTAACGGCGATGGAAATAACCTAGGCTTCAGAGATATTATAGACGAGTACGGCATTACAGATGCTGCTAACCTTGCTCACTACTATGCTGGCGCATGTTATCTTAAACAAGGTAAATTTGAATTAGCACGTTTATATCTTCAGGATTACAGCTCGAACGATCTTCTCGTGCAGGCGCGTGCATATAGCTTAGTAGGGGATACTTATATGGAAGAAGGTAAATATGAGGATGCGGCTAAATACTATCAAAAAGCTGCTGATTATAAACCTAACAAATATTTTACACCTTCTTATTTAATGAAGGCAGCTCTTGCTTACGAAAAAAGCAATCAGAACGACAAAGCGATACAGGCTTATGATGAAATCATCAATGAATATTTTCAATCTGCTGAATTCCAAAATGCAAGGAAGTTCAAAGCAAGGTTAGAAGGAAATTCATAATCAGGTATTAACTATTGAAAAGGGATAGCTTGTCTATCCCTTTTTTATTCATCAACCTATAATATATTAAATGCCAGGAGTTTTAAAATCGGGATCGGCCAATACAAAGCTTAATCTTTCAAGAAAGCGGTTTGCCATTATTGTTGCCGAATGGAATGAAGAAATTACAGAAGCGCTTTACGATGGCGCAGTTGAATCTCTATTAGCCCATGGTGTAAAGAAGACCAACATTGTAAGAAAGAATGTACCTGGCAGTTACGAATTAACGCTTGGTGCTTTGTGGATGGCCGAAAGAAAGGATATTGATGCTGTAATATGTCTTGGCTGTGTAATACAAGGTGACACACCTCATTTTGATTATATCTGCCAGGCTGTTGCGTATGGTATTACAGAAGTTAACATCAAAACAAAAAAGCCTGCAATTTTTGGCGTACTCACAACTCTTAATAAAAAACAAGCACTTGAGCGTGCTGGTGGCAAGCTTGGCAATAAAGGCGAGGAGGCTGCAATTACGGCTATTAAAATGTTAGCCATTAAAGGGTAATTTATTGTATAAGCTTATAAAATGGTAAAAAGAAAGGCTGTCGTTTGACAGCCTTTCTTTTTACTAAGGTAAGACAAAAAGGTCTTACATTCCCTTTACTATTTCATTTGCAAATTCAGAGCACTTAAGAAGCGTAGCTCCTTCCATAAGACGGTGGAAGTCGTATGTTACCTTCTTGGTCGAAATTGCATTTTCCAAACCTTTAATTATTAGGTCGGCAGCTTCTTGCCAGCCCATGTATTCAAACATCATTACACCAGAAAGAATTACAGAGCCAGGATTAACTTTATCTTGTCCTGCATATTTAGGTGCTGTACCATGTGTTGCTTCAAATATAGCATGACCGGTTTTATAATTGATGTTAGCTCCAGGCGCAATACCAATACCACCTACAATAGCAGCAAGGGCATCAGAAATATAATCACCGTTAAGGTTTAGAGTAGCTACTACTGAATATTCATCTGGTCTTAAAAGAATCTGCTGAAGGAAAGCATCTGCAATAGCATCTTTAATGACTAGTTTATGACCATCCTTTTCAATGACTTGCCATGGTCCGCCATCGAGATCTTTAGCACCAAATTCATTTTTCGCTAAAGCATATCCCCAATCGCGGAAACCACCTTCTGTAAACTTCATAATGTTACCCTTGTGAACCAGAGTCACGTTCGGCTTCTTGTGTTGAAGGGCATATTCAATAGCTGAACGTACTAAACGCTCTGTACCTTCTTTAGATACTGGCTTAATACCAATACCTGAGGTTTCTGGGAAGCGTATTTTTTTGAAAGGCTTAGGAAAAGCTTCAGCAAAAAGCTTTAAAAACTTTTTGTTGTCCTCAGTACCTTCCTGGAACTCGATACCTGCATAAATATCTTCCGTGTTTTCGCGGAAGATAACCATGTCCGTTTTATGTGGTTCTTTTACAGGAGAAGGAACACCTTTAAACCAACGAACAGGACGAACGCATGCATAAAGATCTAACTCCTGACGTAGCGCTACATTTAAAGAACGGATACCGCCACCAACAGGTGTTGTAAGCGGACCTTTAATACCTACAAGGTATTCTTTGAATATATTGAGCGTTTCTTCAGGCAACCAGTTCCCGGTCTTGTTGAAGGCTTTTTCACCCGCCAAAACTTCTTTCCAGTTTATCTTTTTCTTGCCTTTATAGGCTTTCTCTACTGCTGAATCGAAAACGTGTTTGGAGGCAGGCCAGATGTCTACACCTGTACCATCACCTTCAATAAAGGGGAGTGTTGGATTATCAGGAACTACCAACTTACCATTGCTGATGCTGATTTTTTGATCGCTCATTTTCTAAAATTTTTTATAGGTTTTGAAGACAATGCTTCTTAAAAAGCCCCGAAAATTAATCAGGATTTGATCACAATTAAAGAATTTCCTTAATTCCTGAGCTTAAAATTTCAATGGTCGGCGCATTTTTAACAAGTTTTTATTGAAACCGCACTTTTTATCTCTTACAAACGTTTTATTGCCTGTTCTTAAATGATATGAAATCAATATCCCTGGTCTTTATACTATTTCTTCTCCAAGCATCAACTACTGCAAACAAGTCTTCCTTGAGCGCTCCTGACTTATGTGTTAGCGCCGAGGAGAAGAAATTATACGACATCATGATGGCCTATAGAAAGTCAAAAGGCCTGCCTCCTATTCCACTTTCTGCGAAATTAAGCTTGGTAGCGCAAACCCATGCGAAGGACCTGGCTAATAACTACAAATTCGATCCGGAGAATAAGTGCAATCCTCATAGCTGGTCAAAGAAAGGAAAATGGTCATCTTGCTGTTATACAAACGACCACAAAGAGGCTAAGTGCATGTGGGATAAGCCAAAGGAAATTGCTGACTACAACAGCGCAGGATATGAAATTGCCTACTACAGCTCAAGGGGAGCAACAGCAGAAGAAGGTTTGAAAGGGTGGCAAAAGAGCCCTTCACACAATCCGCTAATTATCAATGAAGGCATGTGGGCAAAGGCTACCTGGAAAGCTGTTGGCGTTGGTCTTTACAAAGAGTATGGAATTGTATGGTTTGGTGAAGCTGAAGACGCTACCCCTATTTCCGTATGTGACGCAAATCAATAAGAGCACTAATAAAACTAGTACTTCTCTTCGTCATTGGGAAAATCTACAGCTTTTACATCTGCAACATATTTAGAAACTGCCGATGTAATAGTTGCATGAAGGTCTGCGTATCTTCTTAAGAACCTTGGCTGAAACTCTTTAGTAATTCCAAGCATATCCTGCATAACGAGCACTTGCCCATCTGTATCATGGCCAGCTCCAATTCCTATTGTAGGTATCTGAATGGATGCTGATACTCTTTTCGCCAGTTCAGCAGGGATTTTTTCAAGTACCAATGCAAAGCAACCAATATCATTCAAGAGCTTTGCATCTTCTATTAATTTCGCTGCTTCCGCCCCTTCTTTTGCGCGCACAGAGTAGGTACCAAACTTATAAATAGATTGAGGGGTTAACCCTAAATGGCCCATTACAGGTATTCCTGCGCTTAGAATCCGCTCTACCGACTCCCTGATTTCACTACCACCTTCAAGTTTTACGCCGTGAGCACCTGCCTCTTTCATAATACGGATAGCAGATCTTAGTGCTTCACTAGAGCTCCCTTGGTAGGTTCCAAATGGCAAATCTACTATTACCAAAGCACGGTTTACTGCCCTTATTACAGAAGCCGCATGGTAAATCATCTGATCTAAAGTAATAGGCAGTGTAGTTTCATGTCCAGCCATAACGTTAGATGCGGAGTCACCAACTAGAATCACATCAATGCCTGCCCCATCAATAATCTTTGCCATGCTATAATCGTAAGCAGTAAGCATTGCAATCTTCTCGCCCCGGTTCTTCATCTCCTGCAACTGATGCGTTGTGATCTTCTTTTTCTCGGCTTTATGTACAGACATGGATTATTATTATTTAAGATAAACTGCGCTACCTTTCCCGAGCACTACTTCAACATGTTCAGTAAGTGTGGTAGCTAACTCATAACCGGTATACTGAGGATAAATCGGAAACAATGTATGGCTTCGGTTTACTAATACCGCGATCTCTATCTTTTTTACCGCGATATTTAAAAAAGGCTTTAGACCATAAGCAAAAGTTCTCCCCGTATTCAACACGTCGTCAACAAGAATGATACACTTCTTTTTAAGCTCCTTTAACTCGCAGTCAAGCTTCACGTCGCTTTGTTGAGGGGCTTCTTTGTCTACCCAAACCTGAACAAGAACAATCTTTATTTCAGATATGGCTTCAACTTCTTTTGCAAGCAACTTTGCTAAGACATAGCCCTGACCCGCAATTCCGGCAATGACGATACTTCTTTCTTTGAAATTATGCTCATAAATCTCAAAGGCCATTCTCCGGATCTTTTGCTTTATCTGGGGAGCATCAAGTATCAACGATTTCTCCATTACCATAGTCGTATGGTTATTATTGAGGTATAGGCATTGACTTGCTATCCTTAAATGTTGAAAGTATCACCATAGATTGAAGGCTATCAACCACATCTATATTAGAAACTTTCTCAAGCATTAATTGCTGATAAGCAGAAATATCAGCACACACAATCTTAAGTATAAAATCACCTGCCCCGGTAATATGATGGCACTCTACTATTTCATCAATTTGTTTAATTGCCTTTATAAACTTCTCGATGTTTTCCTTGTTATGCCCTTTCAATGTTGCCATAACAAATGTACTTACGCCAAGTCCTACACTAGCTGGATCAATAACAGCATGATAACTTCTGATCACTCCCGAGGTCTCCAGCTTGTTAACCCTTTCTAACGTAGGCGCTGGTGAGAGACCTATTTCTTTTGCCAACTGGGCATTGGTAATATTTGAATTTGCCTGAAGAATTTCAAGAATCTTACGATCAGTTGCGTCTAGCTTAATGTTTGATTTCATGCGTTTTGAATTTTATTTACTCTCGTTACTTCAATCAAATGTCTGTGTTTTGACTCATGATCTTAGTAGGCCCGACAGCATATTTATTGTATCAGTTAATGAGTTACCAAATTTTATTTGGGCAAAAATAAAAGAAAGAATTTTACCGCAGCTAACTTATTCAGAGTTTTATTTCGAAATAAGAATTCTCTGGGTTGATTGGTAGTTATTTGCCTTTAATACAAGGAGATAAATCCCGTTTTGAAGACTTTCAACCTTAAACGATAAGCTATTGAAACCTTTCTTCGACTCTATCACTCGTCCCGACAACTCAACACCCAATGCGTTAAATAGGGACAGCTTAATACTTTTTGCATCGGCTGAAATCCATTCTACATTAAGCGTCTCTGATGTTGGATTAGGGAAAGCCGGAAAGAATATTAAATCAGTGTCTAGTTGAATACAGGTCTTATTAAACTGACTATCCTCATCTCCCTGCAACGCTGCTTGAGCGCAGAGGAACTCTAATCCAGTTTTTTGAAGGCCATATGACAAACTTAAATTGTAACGCGACAAGGGCAATATAGGTCCTTTAACTACTTCACGTAGATTAAGCCTACCAGAAACATCAATATCAACAGGCAGATCTTTAAGCACGGTGTTACCTTCGTTATCGAGTGTAATTAATATCTTCATGGTCCCGTCAGGATTTTCAGTAGTGGTAATAGCCTTTATTGAAACGTTAGGAGAAGGAGGAGATATTGTAATACTTCTTTCAGCAAAATCTTCGCAGCCCTGCTCATTATAAGACCTTAATCTTGCTCTGAAATTGCCTATTGTTGTGTATACATGTAAAGGGGAGGTTTCATTTGATTCTATCGCATCACCAAAAATCCAGTGACTTAGAGATGCGTTTTGAGAGGTGTTTGTAAAAGCGATCTCAGCAGGTGGCGCTCCAATTGTTTGTGTAGTTGTAAATGATGCTTTAGGAGACAAAGTAACATCAATAGTATTCCTTAAAATGTAGGTACATCCAGAGGCTGCTGTTACAGTAAATTGTACTTGTTGCTGTCCTGTGTTCTTAAAAGTATGATTTGCAGAACTGCCATTTAGCTTAACGTTTTCATTTATTAACCATTCTCTTGAGACAACAGGATCTGCACCAGATGTTAAGTCGCTAAAAGTAGCAGGCTGATCAACGCAGTTTTTTATTACCTGGTACGATGGCTCCAAAGGCACAGGCACAATCAGGTTTTCGGTATGTACGCCTTCACAACCATTAGTTGATTTTGTTGTTAGTTTCGCGAGGTAAGCTCCCGGGTTGCGAAATGTATGTGTTACATCCTTCGTTGAATAGATTTTATCAGCAACCTCCCATGTCCACGCCAAAATATTGGAAGCACCAGGCCCATTAAATGAAACTGGTATATTTCGACATGTAGGCGAAAATATAAAGACTGAATCTGGTGAAGGCTTTACATTAATGATTTTTTGAATTCTACTGCTACAGCCCGACGCTGCAATTACTTCCAATGAAACAATGTTATCTCCAGCGTTAGTAAAGCTGTATCTTGGATTTTGCAAATTTGATGTCTGCTGATCTCCAAAATTCCACTTCCATGTAGCGAGTGGTGTGTCAGGGTTGAGTGTTTGATCTATAAAATCAGTAGGACTGTTATTACAAATCAGCGAATTTAAAATTCTAAAGTCGGCTACGGGGTTTGAGTTTATAATAAGTTCATGTACCACCAAATTCTCACAACCATTAGCAGATTTAGCAGTAAGCGATACATTATAGATACCATTGAATAAAACACGAACAGGATCAACATCTGATGTTATGTCACCTGCTATATTCCATTGGTAATCTACTAACTGATCAGGAGCATTGTGAGAGGTATTTGTAAATCTGATTTCTTCTCCTTCGCAATTACCTACATGATTGAAGCTTGCAGAAGGACCTTCGTAAATAGTATTAATTGTTTTAGTTGTTTCTGATGAACAACCTGGTATAGAAGCTACAAGTTTTATCTCTTTTGGATCTGTACTCTCTAAGGCATAATTCAGGTCTTCACTAGTCGATACCTGCTCACCATTTATTAACCACTGCCATAGCGGAGAAGAACCAGGATCATAGGCAGAGGTATTATTGAAAATTAGCTGTTGACTTGTGCAAAGGGGATTGTTTGTAGGAAGAGTGAAGTCAGGTGCGGGGGCATCAAAAATCGAAACGGATCTCCAAATCACATTACTACAATTATTTTCAGCAGTAACATTTAATCTAATTGTATAATTTCCTTTATTCAAATAAGTGTAAGACACGCTTGAAGCATTGTTGGTTGTTCCATCGCCAAAGTTCCAACTTTGTTGTTGAATAAGTTGATTACTTGTATAGGAAAACTCAATTTGAGTTCCCACGCAATATTCACCAGAAGTGGGAAGAGCTAAATCCGGAGCAGGTAAGGAAGAGATAGATAAAAATTTAGTTTTCTCACTTACCCACCCGTTATTATCATACGCTGATAAGGTGATGGTTTTTTTACCAGAATCTTTAAAATCAAATGTTGGCACTTGATCTGTGATAAAAATTGGGTTTTCACAAGGAGGATTGGGAAAAGTTGCTTTAAACAAATTACCATTAGTATAATCAATACTAAAATTGCACCATTGTCCTTTTATCTTTACTAGTCTATTTTTTACAGTATTCGTAAAAACGCCGAGATTCCCTAATGATTCATATTTTACAACAGCTTGGGAAAGTGTCTCACCTTGTAATATTCTTATTATACTTCCCTGAAGTGTAGAAGTGAAAATGTTGTATTGTCCATCATCAAATCCTACATCAATGCCATAGTAGTTTAACGATGGAATTAGACTTGATGATAAGTCTGTTATTTGCGGTGCTATTAAAGGTTGATTTCCAAATGATAATTTAAATAAAGCATTTTGTCCGTAAGAAATAGTAAACGCATATAAGTTTTCGCCATCAAGAACTGCCTTAATATCACCCAATGGATTGCCGCTGAGGTTATCGGAAAGAAATTGATCAGCTACTGAAGGTATAGATTCAATTGTATTGAGCTTGATGACACCAACTTTTGAATTAAAAGTATAGGCAATGTACCAAAACCCACCATCCCTTATTAAATCAAGCCCTTGATTACTGGTTGAAGTTTTAGAATTAATAATAGGTACAGCACTGATAGGAACATTTGTTAATGAATTTCCAAAATCTAGTCGACAAATAGTATTTAAGCCTTCGTTATAGATAAATCCATACCACTTACCATTATCAGTGACAATTTTAATATCAACAGGAGAGCTTATACCCGCAACTCCGGAAATTATTGTTGAACTAATAATCTTACTTTGATCATCATTCAATTCCAATCTGATTATCGAATGGTTATCTCTGCTGGCAATAAAAACAAATGTCTTTCCTTCATTGTAAACTATATCCGTTCCGGTTGCCACGCTAGTACCAGACACACTTCCTATCACGTTTCCTGAAGGAACTAATTGCAGATCTCCCTGGCAAATATCCCATTCATAATAAACCGCCCCTGTAGACAGGTTACTAGGTTGTATTGTTTCTCCTATACAACCCTCTGATTTGATTTCAAAGTCCGCCGATACATTTTGCCCTTTTAGAGCAAAAGGAACCAAAAATTGAATTATAATACCAATAGAAATCAGAGATTGCTTCATCGATCGCCGTTAACTCGCTTTACCTGGAGGCCTTATAGTTTATATATTTGGTCGTCTTATTTAGTAACCTCACAAATTACAACACATTATTAGTTCTTATTACACAATGTATTATAAACAGAAAGATATTTAGAAATGGCTCCTTTGAGTGACATTTCGTTCAAAATATAATTTCTATTATTATCTATTGCCAAAGGGCTAGTATTACCCAATTCTATAACTGCTCCTTCTTTATGCAATAAAATGCTAAGCCCGTGTTTTGTAAATTCATCAATATCACCCCACCCTGGATTAGTAACAACTTCCAATCGCATTGCCATCACTTCCGCTAACTTTGTAGCCGATGATGCCATTTTCGAAAAACTGGGTTTAATAAAAAAGATAGCAGCATGAGCGATACTACAGTATAAAGGTACTTCTGACCGGTTTACCGTAGCTACAATAAAACCATCTCTTCTTTGAACCTTATCCTGATCAGGCGTTAGAAACAGGAATTTTGCTTTGGGATTACGTTTTTTAAATACTTCATAAAACTCAACCATTTCATTATACATATACCATGTCCCCAAGGACCCTAAGTATAACAATACATAGTCATCACTCGACAAACCCAATTTCTTTTGTAAATTACTTTTCTCAACTGATGATATTTTGGCAGGATCAAAAAGATCTAAGTCTACACTACATGGAATTACAATTATCTTTTGCTCCGGAATATCGAATTCTCTCACTAAGTACTTTTTTGCGGCAGTTGTAAGTGAAACAACCGAATCACATTCTTTTAAAAAAGTCGCCTCCTTCTTCTTAAAAAATTTATAGATCAAAAAAGTTAAAGGATTTTTCAAACTCCACAAACCTCCTTCTACGCGTTCATCAGCCCAAAATCCCCTCATATCGAAGATGAATTTTACACCAAATTTCCTTTTTGCCCATAATCCAATTAATGATGTTGGATAACTTCGGCAGTGTAGAATATCACAGTTATTTCGTTTTAAGAAAAAACCTACAGTTATTCTAAGTTTTAATAGATCGTAAATCGTAGAAAGAACTGGCGGAGCTTTATGATATTTTAATGGCCGCCAATTTAAATTATGCGCATTGCAAAGATTTTTAATTTGGTTGTATTTTTCATGAAAACGGTCTTTCTTTTCAAAGCTTATAATAGTGATCTTATATCCCTCCTTAGAAAGACCACACAAATAAGGTAGGATTTGTGATTGTCCGAGCGGGTCTGTTAGTCCGTCATAGGTTAAGTATAAGACAGATGATTTATTATCAAACTCCATTTTCAATTAACCATTTATGCATAACAATTAAAACCCACAATCGATTATAAAGGTAATTATGACCACCTTTGAAGTCTTTCTTAATCTGCTCAACATACTCATACCTTACAACATTACACGTTTCAATAACTTCCTTTGTCAAATATTTTTCCAATAGGTACGACAACTCTCCTTTCATCCATTTCGCCAGTGGAATGCTGAATCCCCACTTAGGCCTGTATACTAATTCCTCAGGTAAGAAATCTTTAAGCAATTCTTTTAATATCCATTTACGCTCACCATTTTTCCTTTTAAACCCATAGGGAAGACCCAATGCAAGCGCAACTACTTTTTGATCAAGAAAAGGACTTCTACATTCTAAAGCATAGTACATAGAAGCTCGATCAACCTTTACCAAAAGATCATCCTTTAGATAATATTTAATATCGAACAGTGCCTGTTCTTCAGCAGCATTTAAGCTTTTGAAATTTGAGTGATAGTTTATTCTATAAAACCTTTTTGTAGATTCCTGAAGTAACTCACTAACTAATTCCTTCTCGGAAAAAAAATATTGCTCCTGCGAAAATATATGACTCTGCCTCTGTTGATCCTTTACATTTTCCAGCATACGGGAAACTCTTTTCAATCGATCAGAGCCAATAGCGTTAAATAAAGTACCAAGCGGACTTTGAACTAAATGTACAAGTGGATTTGCCAACCGCATTGCCCAATCATAGGAACCATAACCTGAAAATAACTCATCCCCTCCATCACCTGTTAAAGCTACCTTTACTTCCTTTCTGGCGTGCTTAGAAACAAGCATAGTGGGAACAGCTGAGGTATCTGCGAAAGGTTCATCAAAATGGACTAGATAATCTTCAAGGAGATTTACAGCCTCATGCTCGTCAAGTTCATATGCATAGTGTTCTGTGTTAAGCTTTTTAGCTACCCTTGTAGCATACTCCTGCTCATTAAACTTAGGATCCTTAAAACCTATACTAAATGTTTTAAGTTTGTCTTTGCACAATTTTGACGCAATAGCAACAATTAAAGAAGAATCCGTTCCGCCACTCAAAAATG
Organism: Chryseosolibacter indicum; assembly: GCF_018598585.1. GTDB lineage: Bacteria > Bacteroidota > Bacteroidia > Cytophagales > Cyclobacteriaceae > Chryseosolibacter > Chryseosolibacter indicus. The sequence continues at coordinate 88,471 of NZ_JAHESD010000003.1, read as the reverse complement.
CTCCCAGAGGAACATCACTAATCATTCTCTTCTCTACTGCTTCCTCAAGAGAATTTAGTAAGGCTTTTTTTGCGGCTTGTTCGCTCCACTCATTCGGCTTTATAACAACATCACTTTCAACCTCCCAAAACATCTCTGTCTTTAAGCTTAATTCACTACTACTCAATATTGAAAAATGTCCGGAAGGGAATTTCTTAATTGTTGTGTAAATTGTATAAGGTTCAGGGATATACCCTAAATGAAGAAATGTTCCTATTGTCTCTTTATCAATACAAATATTCTTTCTCACAACAGGATGCTTGAGAAGAGATTTAATTTCAGAAGAAAAAACAAAGCACGAAGAATCGTGATAATAGTAAAGTGGTTTCTTACCAAGTCGATCGCGGCAGATAAAAAGCTGTTCCTCAAAATTATCATAGATCACAATAGAGAACATCCCTTCAAGCTTCGAACACATTTTACTCCCCCACCTGGCATAAGCGTAAAGAATGACCTCTGTGTCAGACTCAGTTTTAAAATTTAAACTTCCATTGTCCCTAATTAGTTCGGCCTTTACACTTTTGTAATTATAAATTTCTCCATTAAAAACAATCACATATCTTCCATCTCCCGATTTAAATGGCTGATTTGCTCCGGCAGAAAGATCAATTATACTCAGCCGCGTATGACCTAATGCTACCGTAGCAGAATTATTTATAAAAATATTTTGAGCATCTGGCCCGCGATGTATCAATGCATTTGTCATATGCATAATGATATCACTATCTAACTTCTTCTTCGAAATACTACCCGTGATACCACACATACTTTAATAACATCAATTTTAACGAGATACGATTCTAATATAGATTCTTTTAATTATATGAATTACAACTAAAGGATTTGTTGCTATTGACTTTAAAAGATAACACACACCTTTCCAATAATTTTTTCCATCTCCGACCCAACTTGCAGCTAAGATCAGATACATATTGGAGAAAGACTTACGCTTAAAGAAATTTGTTTTAAACAAATTCAACTTTAAAGCCTTTCTATATACGTATTGAACGTCACGCTCCATCAACAAAATGTTCTTATGCATATTATGATCATGCCACCTATATTTCCATGTGATTTCATTTACCCTACCGATCTTAAATTTGGCGGCAACCCTGAAAAAAAAATCCTGGTCTGCAGAGGTCGATAAATTCTCATCAAATAAACCTACTTCCTCCAATACCTCTCGCTTAACTAATATGCTACTCGGTCCAGGAATTTGAGTTCCATTCCATAGTAACAAATCATCTAATAGATATCCCTCTTTACCTTTTAAAATTATTCCTTCTCGCTCATTCGACTTGTCATCTATCATTAAAGCATTAGAATGTACAAGACCAAAATTGTTCTCTTTAAATTTATTGATCTTCTTACCCAAATTATCGGGCATCCATACATCATCGGCATCAAGAAAAGCTATATAAAAACCTTTTGATATTGAATACCCTGCATTACGTGCAGCAGAAACTCCCTTATTATTCTGAAAGATGTATTTAAATCTATTATCCGCTTTAACATAATTCAAGATAATAGACTTCTGATTATCGGTTGAACCATCATCAACCACTATAACTTCATAATTGTCTACTATTTGTGATCGTACGGAGTCTAGCGTATCCGCAATATATCTTTCACTATTGTAAGCTGGAATAATTATAGACACCAAAGGACTCATACTCCTAAATACAGTTTATTTAAATTATCAGTATATTTCTCAAAGGAGAACTGAGAAACTGAATTAAGTCCATTGGTAGTAATTTTTTTTCTGAGGCGCTGATCAACAATTAACCTATACACGCTATCATAGATTTGTACTTCGTTTTCGAAGTCTACAACAAGTGCATTTTCTTCATGTCTTATGAACTCCGAAGCAATCCCTGATAAAGTAAAAACACTTGGAATACCTACCGCGAGTGACTCTACATATATCTGACCAAAAGCTTCAGCATGCGAATTAACAGGAACATGAATGAAAATATCGAAAACATGATATAAAGCAGCCAGGTCATTTTCAAATTTTATCTTTACATGGGATGACGAAGGAAGAGTTTTAAGGAGCTCATTTATTTCTTCTTCATAATCGCCGTGTGCATTAGCAAGTATAAGTTGGGATTCTGGAAATGCGGATAGTATTTTTTTGTAGGCTGGTATAATAAACTGAATTCCCTTCCATTCAGTAAATCTTGAAATCACTCCTATAATTGGATGTCTATCCTTACTAAGTTGATACTTTTCACGAATCACTTCAATACGATCTATATTGACATTTTGAAAATAGGACATTTCAAAACCATGTGGAATCAGCACTACTTTGTCTCTTTTTGCATTGTCCCATTGTGTTAATATCAATTCTATATTTTTGGATATGGCGATTATATCCGTCGCGAGAAAGTTATTAAGCTTGTCCCATTTTAACCCAGAAGGATATAAGTCATAGTGAATAGTCGCATGGTGCCTGGTATAAATTCGCTTCTTAATTCTTAAAATATACGCCACTGTTAATCCAACTAAATTTGCAACCCAAAGATGGGTATGAACAATATCTGGTCTGTTAAAAAAAAGTATCCTAAATACTTTTATCCAAGCCTTTATAGAATCAATCTTGTTTTTATAAGCTAGTGAATATGTTACAATATCTTGGTTCTTTAAAAATTTCTCTAGTTCGGACTTAGGAGCGCCAATTAAAATAAATAAAAGTTGGTAATTCTCTTTCAGAGAAGAAGCAATCCATTCGAAATGGAGTGACTTATTTACCTCAGAAACGATATAGACTAGTTTTTTTTGTTTCATCTATATAGGAACGTTGGGATATTCATAAGACAAACTTTGAATAATAATGTTATAAATTCTATAACGAAACCATTTTGGAAGACACATTAAAATATTCCGTGCATCTATTAATCTTATCAAATGTGATGAAGCAAAAAACCAATAGATGATCCTCTTAAAAAAATTAGCCTTTGTATATACTTTACCTTTTCTATCAGGATGAATCAACAGTAATTTCTTATTAGCAGCCACATATTGTCTCTGTCTTTTAACATAACTTCGGGCTGTGATAAAATCATTGTGAACAGCTTTATTACTCTTATCGTAATATACGTCTATGTTATTTTCAATTGCACGAAAGGCAAAATCAAAATCTTCAGCATCTGTTAACCGCTCATCAAACCCGCCAAGCCTAAAGAATAACTCTTTTTTTACCGAACAATTAGAGGCAGAAAAAAAAAGGTTCTGCAAATCCATCCTATTTAAACCTTCTTTATACTTATCAGTCCACTTTTTTGTTAACCCAATTTTATAATTCTGAATATCGCTATTTTTGGGATCATATATTTCAGCTTGATCGCCACATACCAGTCCCATGCAAGAATTATTAAATTCACAATGCTTTTGAATTGAGTCACGTGCTGGAATCATATCATCATCATAAAAAATAAGAACAGAAGCTGCTGCTTCTTTAGCCCCTCTATTTCGCACCACAGATCTTCCACCGTTTTCCTGAGAAAGAACTTTAAGATTCGAAAAAGCGCCGTCAAAACAACGGACGACTTCAAGTGTCGAATCCGTTGATCCATCAATCACAACAATAACTTCAAAGTTCTTCAAAGATTGTTGCGTCAAGCTCTTCAGGAGATTCTTGATCTTATTTGCTCCGTTGTAGGTAGGAATAATAACGCTGGCACTAAAATTCATAACGGCCTACAAGTAGAAAGTTAAGTGACTTAATAACAATCCTCTTCCAACTGGAATAATACAGATTCATAAACACTCGTAAATTTTGCTTAATTAATTCGTTCTTTGCTCCTCCACTTGCTCCCATCAAATGAATAATTTTAGCATCAGGCAAAAAGCAAATCTCGTAACCTAAGAGCCTAAATTCCATGCACCACTGCATATCCTCGCCATACATAAAAAACAAATCAGACAATTTTTTCTCTGGCAACTGTTCTATAATCCTCCTCCGGAACATGAAAAAAGTACCCCAGACCCAATCTGGAAATGCACGTGTGTTATAATCAAAGAAGAATCCAAACAAGATATGACCTGCTTTGCTTCTCAAAATTTTCTGTAACCTTAATATTTCAAAAAGTTGGTATTTTATAGATGGAAATCTTTGACAGTTACTTTGCACATCACCGTTAGGATACATTAATTTGCCAGTAACAACTGCAACTTCATTATGCTTTTTTAGATAATCATAACAAATCGATATCGCATCATTTTCCAGAATGGTATCACTGTTAAGAAGAAGGATAGCATCACCTTTTGCCTGTTCTATTCCTAAATTATTTCCTGCTGCAAACCCTATATTCTTATCACTTTTAATTAGAGTAATAAATGGAAAAACCTGCTTGAATTCTTCAGGGTTCCTTTCATTAGATGCATTATCAACAAGTATAATTTCATAATTGAAATTCGACGCCGCTTGTTGGTGCAGTATACTTTGAATACAATTTCGAGTTAACTCGAAAGTATTGTAGTTTACAATGACAACTGAAACATCCATTTTTCAAGCTAAAAAAAATTGCTTAGAACTGCCTTTAGCCGAGCAACATTTCTATTATTCCTCAAGAGTAATTGACTTGATCGAAGAGGAAAATACGGTTTGTTGAAATTTATTAGCAATTCCTTTATATCATTACAAGGAACAAACTTTAACGCGGGCCATACATCGGATACAGCGGGATGAAAATTAGAAATGTATTTATAATTAAACTCGTCCAACGATTTCCAGAGTTTATAATAACTATCCCTAACTTCTTTTTCTTTTAATTCATCGCTGGAATGTCCCCAATTATTAATCTTAAAATAAAGTTCATCATCTGACCTGGCCCAAGTATCATGTACAGCATATTGAGAGGTGATAATGTTAAAATGTCCATTATTACGTGCGCGCTCATAAGAAGGAACATTTGTTGCTATAGGTCCCATCTCTGGTAGCTTTGATTTGAAGTCAACACATAGGTATCCCGTAGATAACTTCTTAATCAATGGAATATAAGATATGCAGACGTTTAAAGGCTTTTCATTACCTGACGGATTCGTATTTATCCTTTTTAAGATTCGAACAAAACTTTGAAAATCTAAAACATATTCATCACTATCTATCTGTATGTGCCAGCCACCCTTTCCTAATTTTTCAGCCATTAAATTTCTTTGACGGGTATCATTTTCCATCGCGGTATTATTAGGCAAAGAAAAATCGTCCTCGTAAATTATAAGTTTGCGATCGACATCAATATCCTTTACAAATTGAAAAAAAGATTCGTTATCAAATTGATAAGATTTTCCTGTCCAAGCTCTTCTATTTTTATCTAAAGACAAGCAAATAAGATCAGATAATTTATAAATAAGTGGCAATGAATTCTTCAATAATTGCCAATCATAAGAAACACATATACCTACCTTTATCATAGTGCTATTCTCTCATCAATAATCTCTGTACATAAAACCTTACCGTTTTTTCCGGGTATTCGAAAAATGTATCCAACAAAAGGCCAATCAAATCGAGGAACTTTTTACTATTCCTATAGACGTTTATTCTAGCGGTTCTATACTTAAAATCGGTGTCAATTTTATTAGCTCTCCATTCTCTTACAGTAATTGCATGATTTTTATAATAATAATCATTAATGGCTGTTTTTACTTCGTATAATTTTAAATCCTGTTTACCTGAAATGTAATCGCGTTTACTGATAGAATCGGTATGCAACCGATAATAATAATAAACAGCATTTATGCAGTATAAGTTGTAATGACAACCAACACGGAAATAAAACTCTGTATCAGATGATGCTTCGGTTTCTTTGCTCAAGAGATAACTATATACACCTACTTTATCAAAAACACTCCTCCTTAACAAAGAAAGACCTTGTCGCAAAATTGGAAACTTTAACATATGAGCGCTCCCTAATTTCACCAGCGGAATACACGAAAAAGGTTGGTCAATCACAAATAGGGGCAATTCACTCCTTGTTCCATCTATCTCCTTACCTTCCCTATCCACATTGCAATAGTTTGTAAAAACTAATGCTACATCCGGATACTGTGTCAGTACATCTAATGAAGCCTTTAGCATTTCAGGATGCCAGTAATCATCAGCGTCAAGCTTTATAAAAAAATCACCAGTAAGTTGGGAGATACCTGAATTCCAATTAGCAACCATTCCCATGTTTCTATCATTACGTCTGACAGTAATTCTACTATCAAGTAGACTGTATGATGAAGCAATGGAGTAACTATTGTCTGACGAACAGTCGTCGAGAATCAAAAGCTCCCAATCTTCATAGGTCTGCTTCAATACACTTTCAATAGCCGTAGCCAGAAAAGGTTCTGCATTATACACTGGGATTAGTATTGAAACTTGCGCCATGTTAAGTTACCAGCTTAAGGTTTTACCGCTTCAATAACAATCGACTCAAGTCGATTAAATTCTTCAGTAATTTCAATCCCATGCTTTTCAATATTTCGCAGCTCAGGCGATTTACTTTCATTAATCTCCAAACGGTCTATATGGGTGAAACCAATCCCAGCTAAAATATGCCTTAAAGACTTCTCATCATGAATAAATTTATGTCCCCAGTCCCTAAAAAAATTATTAATAACAACAGTATCAATTGACGGAACTTCACTTTTAAAGTATCTTTTACTGAAAGAAATATATCTATTTTGGAGTTCACTTTTACTTGTGCTGTATAGTTCAATAAGGAATTTTAAATCAGGAGTAACGATTCTAATTCTACCACCAGGCTTTAAAGTTCTATAACATTCAGATAACATAAACCCTCCTTCATTAAAGGTTACGTGCTCAATCATATGCTCGCTGAAAATAAAATTGAATGTACTATCAGCAAAAGGAAAAGTTTTAGTAGCATCCATGTAAACTACTGAGTCGCTTTTTGGCTCCAAATCAACATTCAACCACCCCTCCATAGGATGACTTTGACACCCTATTTGTAATAATTTCTTGTCATGAACGCTTAAGTATTCATTTATCAACTGACTACTTCTTTTTTTATGATATCTATTTGAAAGATCATCGCTAGTAATACCGACAAGCCTTCTATATAACCACACTATATTTCTTAAAATGTTATACATGAATTTCAACACGTTATCTATAAAAACTGGAAGGATACCTTTCATTATAGTGATTGGAAATCAGCAGTGACGAATCATGTGCATTAAAAGCCTTTTCGACGCTTGTTAATTTTCCCCAAAAAGCTTCCACCCCAAAATAGTCCATATCTACATTGGTCCTATAATACATGTCTCTCAAGGTGTTCAAGTTTATTGTCACGAAGTTTCCCGAATAATGAAAGGAAGAAAACTTATAAGGCCCATATTTTTCTGAGCTAACATTGTATACACCAAGATTAACCCCATATAGATCAAACCCCTTACTAAAAACCTCCATGGTTAAATCATACTTATCAACAATAAAAAATCTCATTAACTCCACCCAATCCTTGACATTTGCGTTGTTTGGTTTAGAAACGCCTTTTGAATGCATGTAAGTCAGTACCTTATAATCCCCTAGAGACACACGCTCTTTTAGCTTAACAAATCCACGAACTTCAGCTAATTTGGCGCTATTAACGGTAACAAAGATCTTTTTAACTTTAGGATGCTTACGAAAAAAAAGTAATGGACTAACCAACTTGTAAAGATCAAACCAATCAATCGTTACATTAACATATATGTCAGAGTGTGGAACATCCTTCAACAAATTATTTGTTACTTCTCTCCAATTGTTCTTAATGTAAACATTATAAAATAAAACAGACGCTGAATTATCCATGGTTTTCAGTTGCTTAACTTATAATGGAAATAGAACAACGTGTACAGAATATGAAAGCAAAGCGCTTTTATTTTTCCTTTGACACTTCGAGAATCAGTACTATACTTTTTCAATTTATAGTACTCATGAGAAAAGAAGTTTTTAGCTAAACCAATAAACAGATCATGCTTCTCCCCATACAATGGATCGACAGTAAAACTACTAAGTCCGTTTAACGCATATCTACACACAAGGACATTAGAATATACAATACTTAACGACCTATTGGTAAAACATTTGAAGTTGAAATACCAGTCAGCAAGGGCAGGGTATCGTAAATCATAACGCCATGAATTGAAAATGTTCTTTTTGTAAAAAATACTTTGATGACAAACATTAACATCATAAAGTTTGCACAAATTATACTCACCATTATGAATGAGGTTACTATCGCCTAGTAAAACGTTACCATATAAAATATCAGGCATATTCTTTTCAGTTATTTTACAAACCACAGTTTCAAAAACTGTAGGGGAAAATAGAACATCATCACTTCCCAGAAAATAGAAATAACTTCCCTTGGCGCATGCTACACCTTTGTTCATTGCATCATACACTCCGCTATCTTTTTCTTGTATATGGGTAATAAAATCAAAACGCTCTTTATACGACTCGATTATCTCATCGGTTCCGTCAGTAGATAAGGAGTTAACAACAATTATTTCAATTTCTTTAAAAGTTTGAAGGACAATACTATTTAAGCACCCGTCAAGTGTTGCCTTACCATTATAGACAGGAATAATTACCGAAATAAAAGGAGTTGAATCCTTCATACATTGTACCAAAAATCTTTTCTTACAAGTATAGAGTTTAAATTAGTATTGGCGTATTCATAATAACCTTTACTCTCAATGTAATTTATCAGATCAGTTCGCCTTTCTCCAGCACCAATAGGAGAATACTCGGCAGCTTCAACACATACTACCTTCGGTGATGTATAAGTAAAATCAATTGTCTTAATTATTTCAAAATCCCACCCTTCTACATCTACACACAACAGATCAGGAAATCTATTATTACAATATTTTTCAATTATCCTATTAATCATCACTACTTCAACTTGAATTTTACCCTTAAGTCTTTTACCAGCTTTAATTAGATTTAAATGCTCTTCCTCAGAAAACGTACTTAAAGTATTATCCTCAAAAACATAAAATTCCAACACTGCGTCCCTATTGCCAATCCCTACATTCAGATTTATATCCTTCCTTCTGTATTTATGAAATAATTTAATCAGATCGGGATTTGGCTCTATATTAATCCCCCTACTTCCCTTTTTATAGAAAAAAGCTGTGTTACTAAGACCATATGGATGATTCGCTCCTATATCGATATAGCTTGGCCTTACTACACCTCTAAGCGTAAAAATGTAATTGATAATAAGATCTTCGCCACATTGAGAATGTGAAACTATACCACTATTGAGTTCTGAGGATTTTTTTATCCTATTGATAATATTCCGAATCATTTTTGATTAATACAGTATAAAGCATCTGCCCAAGAAATCCTCTCATTAATATCATAATGAATATTATAAAGAGAATACAAAGAGTACCCAAATTTTTGCAGGCATAAAGTCACATCATGAAATAAAGACTGACCCTCATATATCTCCAAAAACTCTACTTCGCAATAAATAATCTTTATTCTCTTCGTCCTCAGGAGATATTCTGCCCCACGCAGTGTTTTTAAGGTATTCCCTTGTACATCGATTTTTAATACATCAAGAGCACTAATATTTTGCTCCCTACAGTACTCATCTACTGTTGATACCCTGACACTAATTACTTCTTTCTTTGTTGTTAATCTATCAATAGCACTAAAGGTAGTCTTAGAAGGAAGTAACGAATTAGTCTCATCAAATTCGTTAATATAGAAATCAGCTAAACCTGTAAAATCTGACAATGCAGCTTGCACAAGAGCGAACTTCTCCAAATTCAGATTTTGCTTTAGCGTTTTAAATGAATCAGGAGAAGGTTCGAAACAATATATTTTTGCACTGGCAAAACGCGCAGCAATTTGCGCAGCAAACCTCCCATGATGAGCGCCAATATCAAATATTATATTTACTTCTTCGTTTAACAGTTCGTCAATTTTATCAAGCACACTATTTTTCGAAGGATGCGCCACATCATTCTTCCTAACAATACCTTTAATAGCTTTTATAAAATTCATTTCAAAAAATTAGAACTTAGGAAGAATAGTTTTTCATAAATTCTCTCGAAAGCATGGGAGAAGCAATCTCTTTCTTAGAAGCTATAAATACAGCCCTGATATAGCCACCTTCGTCCTTCAAATTTTCCCAATTCACCGGAAACTGATGATGCTCAGGCTGCGATATAGGCATGTACACAAAAGGATATAATTGTTTCAGTTTATTAAAGATCCACGAACGTGTTGGTCTACAACCTACTCCAGAAACAGCTTGAGTAGGATTATCTAAATCTTCTTCAACAAAATTTTCTCCCTCTAATACACCATCAGAAGAAACGCAAGTTTCCAATAAAAGCGTTGTTGATTTATCTTTAATTGCTTCCAAAAAAACAGAAGGATTATTGATGTGATACAGCAATCCATAACAATGAATAATGTCATATTGTGTATAAGAATGAAGTTTTTCAAGTTCTGTCTCTACATTCACAACGTCCGTAGGAATACCAAAACGATTTGATATATAATCGGCAAGTTCCTTCCTGCCGTCTGTCGCGAATACTTTACAATTTTTCGTTAAATAAAAGAAAGAGTGGTCACCAATACCTGCGCCAAATTCCAAAACAGATTTATTATCAAGATCTAAACCTAAAGAATTTAAATGCTTAAGTCTTGCAACGTTAATTTGTTGGTAGTCTGGACTAATAAAAGGCTTTATATATTCCTCATTGGTTTTTAAGGTCGTAAAGCCACGTACATTATTAATAATACTCTTTAACATCTTTCTCTATTTGAACAGTAAAATTTTCAAGATAAGAACCATGGACTATTGACGGAATGCTGGAGAAATCCTTTGCCCCGTACGACACTATGGTTCTTCTAAGATTATCAATCCTCTCAATCTCTACTCCCCTGCTTTCTATATAAGAAACCATACTATATTCTCCTGGTACCAAATGAAGAGAAGGTATTTCAAACACTACTTTAAACCTTCCAGGACTAACAGAATATTTTTTGTTTTGAAAAGAAGACCATAAGGTTGTGGCTCTCTTTTCGTATATGTTATCAAAACAAATAGCAAAAGTGACATCATCCCTATTAACGTTACTAATGAAATGACATTCTATTCTTATCGACTGATAAGTTGTCAGGGACTCTATTGAACGGCCCTCATCATCATAGATTTGTATCTCCTCTATACTGATTCCGGATTTTACAGACGACATTGATTGACTCCGAGAATCCCTATTTTTTAAATACGCTGTAGCTACTGAGTCAATATCACTATTAATTTCTAGTGCACCGGTTTTTAATAACAACCCTCTTGTGCAGAGTTGCCGGAGACTCTCCATATTATGACTAACAAAAATAATAGTCCTGCCACTCTTACTCACGTCCTCCATCTTACCCAAACACTTCTTCTGAAACTCTGCATCTCCTACTGCCAGTACTTCATCAATGATTAAGATCTCAGGTTCTAGATGTGCGGCAACTGCAAATGCCAATCTAAGCTGCATGCCGCTAGAGTAATGCTTAAGTGGGGTATCTAAAAATTTTTCTGTTCCTGAAAAATCCACAATATTGTCAAACTGCTTATCAATCTCGCGCTTCTTCATCCCGAGAATAGAGCCGTTCATATAGATATTCTCACGGCCACTCAACTCCTGATGAAAACCAGTGCCTACTTCTAGCAAGCTCGCTATACGACCGCGACTAACTATTCGTCCTGAGGTAGGCGGCGTAATTCTTGAAAGTATTTTAAGCAGTGTTGATTTACCTGCACCATTTCGACCTATAATACCAATTGATTCCCCTGGATAGACTTCAAAAGATACATCTCTCAAAGCCCAAAAGTCTTCCTTCTTTCCTGCAGGCTTAAAAAGTGTTGAAAGCTTATCCCTCAAACTGAGATAAGGCACGCCCTGATGATTAATCTGGAAGCGCTTTGATATGTTTTGTATTTCAAGGATAGGTTTCACGAGATATCAGCAAAGTAGGCTTCTGTTTTTTTGAAATAGTAGATCCCTAACACCAAAAAAGACAATGTTGAAATCACGCTTATTAAAACCAGTATATTTTCTAACGGCGTTGATGTAATAGGAGCTCTGAAAAACATAATCGCACCATACATAGGGTTCAGCGCAAAAACATAATTTAATAAACTATTACCTATTACAGAGGCAGGATAGATAACCGGACTTACAAATAAGGCTATCTGCAAAACGAAAGGTATTACAAAACGAAAGTCACGGTACTTTACACTTAGCGCAGCAAGCCAACAGCTAATGCCTATGCTCCCTGAGAGCATAAGAAATATAGCAGATGGCCAGAAGATAAGAAGTTCTACAAAGTCTACCTTTACATGATAGTAGACCGATACCATCAAGAAAACTATAAATGCAATACAAAAGTCAACCAGCGCCACGAGTATAGATGATACAGGAATAATAATTCTTGGAAAATAAATCTTCTTTATAATCGGCGCATGTGTAAGCATGCTATTTCCGGCAGTGTTAATACTAGCCGAGAACACGTTCCATAACAACAGTCCGGAAAAAACAAAAACAGGATAAGGAAGACCTGCTGAAGGTACATTGAGAGCACGCCCAAAGAACAAGGAAAAGATTGCCACTGTTAATACCGGCTGTAAAACAACCCAGATGACGCCGAGCACTGTTTGCTTGTATTTAACTTTTATATCGCGCCAGGTGAAAAAATAGAATAGCTCCCGGTATTGCCATATCTCCTTCAAGTCTATTATCCTTCGCCTTGAAGACTCAATAACATATTCAATACCTTCTGCCATCTTTGATTTAAATTCTTAAAAATAGAATCAGAATAACGACTTTTGTGTCAAAGAATATGAAAATCCTTTTCCTTGTACCTTATCCCTTAAAAGAGTCACCTTCTCAGCGGTTCCGGTTCGAACAGTACTTTAATATTCTTCACCAACGAGGTATCACTTATGAGGTTCAAAGTTTTCTCACAAATAAAAATTGGCAACTTTTCTTTAAGCCAGGGAACGTGCATTTAAAAGCACTCGCGCTCATAAGCGGCTTTATGAAAAGGATTGCCATTTTATTTATCCTCTTTAAATATGATTTTGTCTTCATTCATCGTGAAGCCACTCCTGTCGGCCCTCCTGTTTTTGAATGGCTGATAGCAAGGCTTTTCAGAAGAAAGATTATTTACGACTTCGACGATGCAATTTGGTTAACCGACAGAAAGAATGAGTCTCGCCTTCTTAGAGTACTAAAATGGCGAAGTAAGGTTTCTTCTATTTGTCGATGGAGTTACAAAGTGAGCTGTGGAAATAACTACCTCTGTAACTACGCCTTGCAGTTTAACCCAAATGTTATTTATAACCCTACAACAATAGACACTGTTAATCTTCATAATCCTTCCCTCTATAAAAAACACCCAACAGAAGCCATTACCATTGGCTGGACCGGCTCTCACTCAACATTAAAATACCTGAAAGAAATTGAACGTATGTTAAAAATCCTGGAAGATGAATTTCCGCAGATAAGAACGGTTGTTATAGCAGATCGACCTCCTGATCTGAGTCTCAATTCATTAGTATTCAAAAAATGGAACATTAACACTGAAATCGAAGACCTTTATCAATTCGATATTGGTATTATGCCCTTGCCCGACGATGAGTGGTCTAATGGAAAATGTGGATTTAAAGCACTTCAGTATATGGCAATGGAAATACCTACAATTGCGTCCCCTGTAGGAGTAAATACCAGAATCATCAATCACAAAATCGATGGCTTTCTTGCTTCCTCTGCTAATGAATGGAAGACATATCTTGAGTTACTAATTAAGGACCGCGCACTTCGACTTAGAATCGGAAAAGAAGGAAGACAAAAAGTAATCAGCAGCTACTCTGTACCTTCAAATACTAACAACTTTCTTTCTTTGTTTGCCTGAGCGTAAATTAATATTAATGCAAGCAGGTAGAAGGGCAGCAGCGGAATCTTATACCTGGAAAGGGTTCCAAAATTAAAGGTTGAGATTCCTACTGCAAATGCGAATGTTATGCTAAACACAAGACAAAACAACACATTTGCATTGAGCAGTGACTTGATTACAAAACCTTTGCTTTTGTAGAAAACGTAAATAGTTAATACCAAAAGTGCAACACTCTCCATGGCTGACATTACCATTAGAGGATTTCTTACCTCCCACAAATACGGCCTGAAAAGAGAAACATTGATAGCCTGAGGAGCAAGGCGTATCATGCTCCCTAAAGAACCATCTAACTCACCTAAGGTATAAGTACTCCCTGCATCACGTCCTGTCTGATAAGCAATGTCATAGGCGGTTACCATAGCGGTATTGCCAAGCTTTTGAAGATTGTATCGCTGATCATCCTTACCCACCTGGCTGATGGTAAGATATGCAGAAGCGACAATAAAAATTCCTATAAAAGGTAACAGCAAGGCTTTTAAAACTACTGATTTAATACTTGCCAGTTGTCTTGCATACACCCAAAGTAAAACAGCAGGCAAAAAGCACAGAAGAATATATTTTTTTATAGCATAAGTAACATACAAGGAGAGCATGAGGGTGATTAGTGCTGTAATGCTAAACCTTTTATGTATAAAAAGCTTCTGAACGTTATAGGTTGCAATGCCAAGTGCCCCGAGGGTAATGGTATCTTTTAATAGGCCAGACCCCCAGAAGAAAACAGATGGAACAAACAACGTGGCAATGGCAATAAGTTTTACAAACTCTGGTCTTTCTTTATAAAACGTTAAAAACAACATCCAGCTTCCTGTAAAACCAAAAGCAGCAAAGCAGACCGCAGTTGCAGAGTAGGTTGAAAAGGTAAACAAATCAATAAATGCTGCTATTCGAATAACAGTATAAGAACTGTTATCGTTAAAAAACGGAATACGAGAAGCATATCTATAGACCTCGCTTACATCGCCCGTCTTTCCAAAAATCATCTTAAATGCTTTCTGAGGAGATTCTGTAAAGGCGTCCCATATATGACGACTGCCATGGGTATGAAAGTTAAATGTATCCCCACCACCATAGTAAAACTGGTATAGCATACCTAAGGCTAGAGCACCAATGATCCTTACCGTCAGGGCAGGAATAAAATACCTTTTAGTAAGTGCATCTGTTACAGCTGGCCTTATTATATAAGCCGCAACGTATACAAACACTATTACTACAGGTGTAACAATAAGATCACGAAGCTCCAAACAGGTGAGTTATTTAATCTCCTTTTTCCAATTTCTTTAACCTCTTCTTGGCGTCTTTAAAAGCTTCATCCTTGCGATTCGCATTTTCTTTTACTTGCTTGAAATACTTTCTTGCTTCAGCTTTGTCGCCTTGCTTTTCTGCTATCTCTCCAAGAGAAATTAAGGAGTAAAGATAATATCCGGAATCCGTAGCATCTATCTGTTCTGCGAAGGCAAGACACTGCTTGTAATATTTTTTTGATTCTTCAAGATTCTTCCTGTTCTCATAAATCTGACCCAGGAAGAAAGCCGCATATCTACCGCTGGTGGCTTCATACCCAAGCATGCCGTTATCTATCCTTGCCAGAATATCCTTACAAACCATTTCAGCTTCTCCAAAACGCCCCATTGAATAAAGCATGCGAGCATAATAACGGTGAAAAAATGGGTTATCAGGATAGTTTTCATTGAGGTACTTACTGATCTGAAATGCTTGCAACTGGTCATTCTCGTAGCTATTAAGAATGCGCATCAGCCACACCATGGCTTCTATTCTCGTATAAAACGCATTATACGACACCTCCTTTAGCTGCTTTAAGCCAAGTGCTTTATCTCCCTTTCTAAAAAACCACAATACCGGTTTTAGTGCGGGATAATTCTCAGGTACCCATACAGAGAAATAGTTATAGAGCGCATCTCCGAATAATAACTCCGGACTTAAATTGTGATAACCTCTGCTCTCATCCAGATAAGCAAGCGCATCCTTTCCGGCCGATGCAGCTTTTCGCCACTGCTTTCTCTCCTCATCGGAATATAACCTTCCTTTAAACCCGTAAGCCGCCGCAAGAAAAAAAGCCGCCTCTACCTTGTTTGCCGGGTAATCGTCATATAACCGTTCTGCCACGTTAATGGTACTGTCCATGTAAACGAGAAACGTATCATCGTGGGACTTATCGCTGGTATTAGGCATGATCTTCCACCACTCGATAAGGCCCATTAGAAAATATGGCAATGGATGCCATCCATACTCCGTTTTTAAGGACCGAAACTTGGCTTCGGCATTATCAAATTTGAAATTATACAAGTCATTTAAAGCCTGGGTACATTCCAACTGAACCCTAAAGTCCGACAAAAGAATAATAGTCGTATCTTTTTTTATTGCGTTCTGTGCTTTAAGCTTAAAAGGAACGACTAAGAGAAATAAACCAACAATAGTAACAACAGAAGGTTTGAGAAAGGTAAATTGAATCTTGGTATTATTGAAAACCTTACCTGATTGTTGGGTCATATACATGTAAAAACGACTAACGTGATAAACTCTGCTACTGAAAACGAAACTAAATCATTATTTGGTGCCAGCAAAAGATTACTCTTTTTGTTACTTTGCCTTGCAACCCTGTTGCTTCTTTTTATTAAGATTTCATTCATTGAAAATGAAACTGCAGCTTTTGAATTCCTTCAGGATAAACCCGAAGGCAGCATTCTTCAACTGATAAACACACTAAAATACATATCAATACCCATAGTTTACCTATGGAAGTTTACAGTTATAGCTTTCGTAATATGGGTAGGATGCTTCATGTTTGGCTATAAAGTAACCTATAAAGAATGTTGGGGTGTAGTAATCAGTGCGGAGTTCGTGTTTTTAATACCTGAAATCCTGAAGATTGTTTGGTTTATGACCATTGAAACAGATCCTTCCTACCACGATATCCGTGCGTTTTATCCCTTTTCACTCATGCACTTTGCTGATTATTATTCGTTAGATAAGCGTTATGCATATCCATTGCGTGCCCTTAATTTATTCGAGGTCATTTATTGGATTATACTTGTTAACGGTATTGATTTCTATGCACAAAAAGATAAAAAATATGTCTGGATAATAGTTGCATGCTCCTACATTCTGCTTTTTGCCCTTTGGCTATTGTTTTACATCACCGTTTATAAATAAACGTTTTTTTACAAGCTGAATCGGCCATTAAATGAAATTCTGACCTAAATCTGATAAATCCTCATTATTTTCGCGCCTCAAGTTTTTTATACGAATAAAAACCAATCATGAACCATAATTTTCAAAAGGTTAACAACCTCGTTGGCTGGATCATCTTCGCAATAGCCTTGATCACCTACTGGCTGACAATGGAACCTACAGCAAGCTATTGGGATGCAGGTGAATTTATTGCCGTTTCCTACAAACTACAGGTTCCCCACCCACCCGGCGCACCTTTCTTCCTCCTGCTGGGTCGCCTATTTTCATTTCTTTCTTTTGGAGACACCTCTCAGGTTGCTTACTGGATCAACTTCGTCAGTGTACTTGCCGGAGGCTTCACCAACCTGTTCCTGTTCTGGTCTATCGTTCTGTTTGGGCGTAAACTAATGAAGATAAAAAGTGAAACAGACCTCACTCCTGATAAAACATGGGTATTAATGGGAGCAGGTATTGTCGGCGCACTTTGCTATACTTTCTCTGACTCACAATGGTTCTCCGCTGTTGAAGCCGAAGTTTACTCAATGTCATCATTCTTCACTGCTTTTGTGGTTTGGGCTATGCTGAAGTGGGAGCTTATAGAGGATGAATCAAAAGCCAACCGATGGTTAATATTGATCTTCTACATGATGGGTCTCTCCATTGGTGTTCACTTGCTCAACCTCGTTACAATTCCGGCACTCGCACTTATATATTACTTTAAGAAGTATGAACCAGGTAAATGGGGCATTATCGCTGCCATGCTTGTAAGCCTGCTCATCATCTTCTTTATCAATAGCATTATCATTCCTGGACTGCCCTCTATGGCAGGAAACTTTGAGATCTTCTTTGTGAATTCATTAGGACTTCCATTTGGTTCAGGAGCCATCTTCTTTGCTCTGCTGTTACTAGGGGCGCTTATTTATGGTATTCGTTACTCGCAGCAGAACCAAAAGCCTCTTTTGAACACCTTCTTATTGGCTACAGCCTTTATCCTTATCGGATACTCTTCGTATGCCATGGTGGTTATCCGGTCAAATGCAAACCCTCCTATTAACGAAAACGATCCTTCTGATATCATGAGCTTTGTGCGTTACCTGAAACGTGAGCAATATGGAAGTAGGCCTTTACTATATGGTCAGTATTTTACCGCGCAGGTTGTTGGTTACGATGAAGGTGAGGTTGTATATGTTAAAGGGAAAGACAAATACGAAATCGCTGATAAACGAATCTCTTACAAATACGATGCTAAAGAACAAACTATACTGCCAAGGATCTGGAGTACTGATCCTGACCATCAGAAAATATACCGCGAAACTTTGGGCTTGCGCGAAGGCGAAAGACCAAAGTTTACTGACAACATCTCTTTTATGATCTCCCACCAGATCGGCTGGATGTATATACGTT
Source organism: Chryseosolibacter indicum (assembly GCF_018598585.1). Classification (GTDB taxonomy): domain Bacteria; phylum Bacteroidota; class Bacteroidia; order Cytophagales; family Cyclobacteriaceae; genus Chryseosolibacter; species Chryseosolibacter indicus. Next base: position 69,870 of record NZ_JAHESD010000003.1, on the reverse strand, counting down.
ACTTCATGTTCAACTTTGCAGGGAGGGAAAGCGATATTCAGAATGCTGACTGGCTGAGACCATCGCAGTGGTTTGAGAAGTTACCACCATCACTGGCCGAGAACAAGGGAAGAAACAACTTCTTTATGATTCCTTTTATACTGGGCCTTATCGGAATCTTCTACCAGTCTGTAAACAGCACCAAGAACTTTGTTGTAATCACTTTGCTGTTTATCCTCACAGGAGTTGCCCTTGTAGTTTATCTCAACTCACCTCCTACTGAACCACGCGAACGAGACTACATTTATACAGGATCTTATTACGCCTTTACTTTCTGGATCGGGCTTTCCGTGATTGCACTCGCCGATTGGCTGAAGAAAGTTACGGGAAATCTGAAAACCGCAGGTATGATTGCTACTGTTCTGTGCCTCAGCGCTCCTATTCTTATGGCAAAAGACGGATGGGATGACCACAATCGCTCTAAACGGTATTTCTCGGTTGACTCAGCAATAAATTATCTACAGTCATGTGCTCCTGATGCAGTATTGTTCACCGGGGGCGATAACGATACTTTCCCGCTCTGGTACTCACAGGAAGTTGAAGGCGTGCGTACTGATATGCGCGTGATTGTATTAAGTTATTATAATACTGACTGGTATGTGAACCAGACCATGCGCCAGACGTATGAGTCGAAACCACTTCCATATACCCTTACACCGCAGAATTATCGTCAGGGTGGGCCAAACGATTATCTTCCTTTCTACGATGCAAAAATTAAAAGCGTAGATCTGAAGCAGTTCCTCGACCTGGTTAAGAAAGATCATAAAGGGCTACGCATGTATCCTACAGCCAACGTTGTTCCAACACGTGAGCTAATCTTGAAAGTAGATGTTGACAAAGTGAGAAAACTCGGTATAGTTCCTAAAAACCTCGACAGTCTTATCGTACCTGAAATGCGCCTGCGTGTTAAAGGTGGTGGACTTGAAAAGAAAGATCTTGCCATGCTTGATGTACTTGCTACTGCAGATTGGGAAAGACCTCTATACGTCAACAACACATCATTGGCGCAGTTTAATGTTGACCTCAGCAGATACGTAGTTCAGGAAGGTAACACTTACAGAATTCTCCCTGTATTCAACCCTAGCAACGAAACGGAGCTTGTAAATACAGCGGTAGCTTATGAGAACATCATGAAGAAATTCCAGTTCAGAAACCTGGATGACTCTACCATCTATTACACACAAGATTACAGAAGCTTTGTTCAGAACCATCGGAGCAGTCTGAATTCTGTTGCTGAAGCACTGATAGCAGAAGGAGACAAAGCAAAAGCGCGTGAAGTGTTATTGTATAGCTTGACTAAGATGCCGGACAAGGGAATTCGCTACGATTTCACTAATGTGAGAATGATTGAACTTCTTTTTGATGTTGGCGAGAAAGACAAGGCACTTAAAATTGCCAATACCGTGTCTCCTCGCTTTGATGAGACCGCTGCCTACTACATAGACAAAGGTGAATTTGGTCGCGAATTCCAGATCAACCTTATGTTACTAGGAGAACTCCAACGTGTATTGTATGCTAACGGAGAAGCCGATCTTGCCAAGAAAATCGAAGATGTCTACACCAAACACGCCCAAGCTTTCCAAAGTAGCAGAGGCGGATTTGATAGACAGGATTTCTAAACCAACAACTAGTAAAAAGACAAATCTCAAGAAAGCGCATCAGTTTCTAACTGATGCGCTTTTTTTTAACCTTCAACCTTCACAACCCCGAAAACAGAACCCAAAACATTAAACCATTGAACCGCTAACCAAAGAAAAAGCCCCTCGCAATTACGAGAGGCTTTCCTCTTAAATGTATTGTATAACTATTATAAGTGTATCACTTCACCGTAAGCAGCAGCTGCTGCTTCCATAATCGCTTCACTCATGGTTGGATGAGGGTGAACAGACTTTATAATTTCGTGACCTGTAGTTTCAAGCTTACGCGCAGCTACCACTTCAGCAATCATTTCAGTTACGTTAGCACCAATAAAGTGAGCGCCTAACCACTCTCCATATTTCGCATCAAAGATAACTTTTACAAAGCCATCTGTTGCGCCTGCAGCTTTAGCTTTACCTGATGCACTAAAAGGAAACTTCCCTACTTTAATTTCATAGCCAGCCTTCTTCGCCGCTTCTTCAGTATAACCTACTGAAGCAATTTCAGGAGAGCAATACGTACAACCAGGAATGTTGTTATAATCCAATGGTTGAGGATTTTGTCCTGCTATTTTCTCAACACAAATAATACCCTCTGCGGAAGCTACGTGAGCCAATGCAGGGCCTTTTACAATATCACCAATCGCATAAACGCCAGGTACGTTTGTCTTATAGAAATCATCTACTACTACACGACCTCTGTCAGTTTTCACTCCCACTTCTTCAAGTCCTATGCCTTCAAGGTTTGTAGCAACACCTACAGCTGAAAGAACAATATCGGATTCTATTTTAATTTCACCAGTTGGAGTTTTTACAGTTGATACACATCCTGCACCAGATGTATCTACTTTCGTTACTTCTGAGTTGGTGTAGATGTTAATGCCAGACTTCTTGAAAGATTTCTCTAAAGTCTTGGATACTTCTTCATCTTCAACAGGCACAATTCTTGGAAGGAACTCAACAATAGTAACTTCAGTACCAATTGCATTATAGAAATACGCAAACTCAACACCAATAGCTCCTGATCCTACAATAAGCATCTTCTTTGGCGCTTTGTCGAGCACCATCGCCTCGCGGTAACCGATGATCTTCTTTCCATCTATTTTCATAGCAGGAAGCTCGCGCGACCTTCCACCTGTAGCTACAATAATATGCTTAGCCTCGTAGTCAGTCTTCTTACCTGCGGCATCTACCTCTACCTTGCCACCTTTTTTTAGCTTACCAAAACCTTCAATAAGATCAATTTTATTCTTCTTGAAAAGAAATTGAACCCCCTTGCTGTTACTGGCAGCTACCTCGCGGCTTCGCTTTACCATTCCAGGTAAGTCAGCTTTAAAGTCTTTTACTTCTATACCGTAATCCGTAGCATGTTTTATGTATTCAAAAACATTTGCACTTTTTAACAATGCCTTGGTAGGTATGCATCCCCAGTTAAGGCAAATTCCACCAATTTCCGCTTTTTCAACAACACCTACCTTCATACCTAATTGAGAAGCACGGATGGCTGCTACATAACCGCCAGGACCACTACCGATTACGATCAGATCATATTTTGACATAGTGTAGATTTTTAAATTCGCTGCCAAAGATAAAAGCAGATCGGTAATAAAAAATAAGCTTTACTTAAAGTAAGTCGAATTTAAGACCACATTTTTCGACACCTTCGGGAACTTAAAATGCTGATGCAAAACAAATTAAAGGGCCACGACAAATGCTGCTACGCTGTTTTCACAAATGAATTGTTATTTTTGCCCCGTTTTAAAAGGTTATAAAAAGACCATTATTTTAATACTCTTACTGCATTATATGAAATTACTCCAGGGAAAAAATGCTCTTGTTACCGGAGCCTCAAAAGGTATAGGCAGATCAATTGCCCTCAGATTTGCCGAGCAGGGTGCCAATGTTGCTTTTACATATCTATCCAGTGTAGAACAAGGCCAGGCATTAGAAGCTGAGCTTGCTGCGAAAGGAATTAAAGCCAAAGGCTTCAGGTCTGATGCTTCTGATTTTGTTCAGGCAGATAAACTAATCAACGATGTTATCGCCGAGTTCGGCACCCTTGATATCCTCATTAACAACGCCGGTATCACAATGGATAACCTGCTGCTTCGTATGAATGAAGAAGCTTGGGATCGTGTTATCAACGTAAACCTTAAGTCATGTTTCAATACAGTAAAGGCAGCTACTAAGCCAATGATGAAACAAAAAGGTGGCTCAATCATCAACATGACATCCGTAGTTGGTATTAAAGGAAACGCGGGCCAGGCAAACTACGCAGCCTCAAAGTCAGGCATCATTGGCTTTACAAAATCAGTTGCCCTTGAGTTAGGATCAAGAGGCATACGCTGCAATGCCATTGCCCCTGGATTCATAGAAACTGAAATGACCGAAAAACTTGATGAGAAAACAATTCAGAGCTGGCGCGATGCTATTCCCATGAAGCGTGGCGGAAGACCTGAAGATGTAGCTGATGCGTGTGTATTCCTTGCTTCAGATATGTCGTCATATATTACCGGACAAGTACTTCAGGTAGATGGTGGCATGCTTACTTAATTAGAACGCCATTATAAATTATTGATAGAAATCCTCAGCAACGAGCTGAGGATTTTTTATTTAATTCAGCGCTATGAAAACAGAGATTGAAAACATCATCCAGCTGCTCAACAGGACCTACAGTGGTGACGCATGGCATGGACCTACTGTAAAAGAAGTACTCAAAGATCTTACACCAGAGCTTGCAACTAAAAGCATCGCTGCTTCCAACAGCATCATAACCCTTATCGCACACATGACAGCCTGGAGAATATTTACGATTGAAAAACTTAAAGGCAATGCAGCGTACAAAGTATCCCCAGAGTTAAACTTTCCTGACGTCACAGACTTGAATAATGAACTTGATAAACTTGAAGCATCACAACAACAACTTATAGAAGCAATCAGATCATTCCCACCAGAAAGACTTACAGACATCATCCCCGACGGCACACAGAAATACACATACTACGCTCTATTGCACGGCATCATTCACCATGACCTGTACCATGCAGGACAAATTATGATCATGAAGAAGTATGCGTAACAGGGGACTTTATATCAGTAAAATAACAACAACTTCTTCTTCCTTCCTCCCCCCTTTTTTCGTATCTTAAACCTCCTTCCTGATATTCCTTTACAGGGACCAAAATCCATTTTCTTAATCCTATTTAAATTCCGTCGGCAAGGGCACCGAGAGTCCGGCAAGAGTCCACAAAGAGTGGAGAAATGAACCAGTTAGCCTATCCCTATGGCGAAGCTAAGCCTTAGCAAGCATTCTGTTGTAAGTCCTTATGCCATGGGAAGGCAAGAAAAAATTCCGGCGAGATTTCTTTTGACACTACTTGTCAAAAACCTACCTCATATTGTCTGAAAAAGATAATCATGGCAACCTTACGTGTAAAATCACCAATTGAAGGTTTTAGCGGTTCTATAGGGAAATTCGTAATAAAACGAGTAGGCAACAGAACCATCCTGGCGCATAAACCTAAAAAAACAGGCAAGCAAAGCGAAAAACAAAAGCAGAACAGGCTAAAATTCAAGGCAGCATCTGCCTACGCAAAGCAAATCTTAAAAGATCCGCAGAAAAAGGCGTATTATTTACAAAAGGCAAAGAAGCTGAATCTAACCAATGCCTATACTGCTGTGATCACCGACTATAAGCGTAAGGGCGAGATTAAGGAGATAAACACCAGCAAACAGCAGGGCAAGGCAGAGCACACCATTAAGGTTAAAGTGTTTAAGAAACACTTCGCGATTAACAAAGTGCGTGTTACTGTTTGTAATGATTGCGACAAGCCTATTATTACAAACTTGGCTATGCGAAAGGGAATAGATGAGTTTGTCTTTATAATGCCCTCTTCGGTTGAATTAAAACCTAACTACAAGATTAAAGCAACTATCGAAGATTATGCATGGAATGAGGTAGTGAAAGAAGTAATAATATAACCCTACTCATTTTCCCTCACGGCAGCGTAGTAGATAACATAGAACCAGCTCAGTATACCATGAATTACAGCGAGCAGAATAGATTTGTTTCTCGACCATGATATCGTTACAGCAATGGCAGAACCTAAACCAATGCCATTTCTTATAATGGTTGTATTAACGGAATCACCACTATCTGCAAACACTGTTGTTGATATACATAGTAACACAACAAGATAAAAGAGGGACTTTAATTATACATAATGTAAAATAGACAAATAGGATAAGTATTTCCAAGAGCGTCTAAATCCTTTAGCTTAATCAACATCGCGAACCTAAACTAACTCATAACGCAGAACCCCAGAACATCGAGCCAAAACCTAAACCCTGACTAACAAACGTAAGCGGGTATTTATTCGAAAAAATATTTTAGTTGAGATTTGGAAACCATCTTTTCAGGCTCTACGTTTGTAATATCAAGTCGAAAGAAGCACACCTGCTTTATCGATTTATAAAGAAGTGCTGAGAGACAGGCTCTGCGAAGCACTAGCAACCCTCCCGACACGAACGGGAAAAGGTGCTAAATCCTGACTCTGACTCGGAAAATCCGGGTCAGGATATATAAACCGATTAATAAATGAAAAAAATCATCGAATCAATCGAGTCAGTAGTACTAGGTCTGTATGACTTATGTGCTTTCGCTTCTGAATTCTTTAACCCGTCTGAAATCTGCTGCGAGCAGGACGACATGTGCATGTGTATGCCTTGTTGTTGCTGCAACTGCGATTGCTAAGTAACGATTCTTTCATCGTTCGGCAACAAACAGTATTGACCTGCCTTGTGACAGGGCAACATAGGTCTTGCTGTCTCGTCATTTTCTATCAGTAGTTATTTCATTCACACTTAAAAAATTCAACATCATGTCAAACTTACGTTTTGAAACATTACAGCTACACGCAGGCCAGGAAATAGATCCAACAACACGTTCACGTGCCGTACCTATCTATCAAACAACATCATTTACTTTTAAAGATTCAGAACATGGCGCTAACCTCTTTGCGCTAAAAGAATTTGGCAACATCTACTCACGCATCATGAATCCTACCAATGATGTGTTTGAAAAAAGAATTGCAGCACTTGAAGGAGGCGTGGGTGCGCTTGCTGTAGGATCAGGACAAGCTGCACAGTTCATTGCCCTGAGCAATATTCTTCAGGCAGGTGATAATTTCGTATCCACCTCGCTACTGTACGGTGGCACTTACAATCAATTTAAAGTTGCTTTTAAACGATTAGGAATAGAAGTACGCTTTGCCGAAGGTGATCGCGTTGAATCGTTCGAGAAGCTTATCGACAAAAAAACAAAAGCTATTTACCTTGAAACAATAGGTAACCCGGGCTTTAACATACCTGACTTTGAAGCCATTGCAGCACTAGCGAAGAAGCATGATCTACCCCTTATTGTAGATAATACGTTTGGCGCTGCAGGCTATCTCTTCAGGCCATTTGAGCATGGAGCACACGTTGTGGTAGCTTCTGCCACCAAATGGATAGGCGGACACGGCAACTCTATTGGCGGTGTTATTGTTGACGGCGGAAATTACAACTGGGACAATGGCAAGTTTCCGCAGTTTACAGAGCCTTCAGAAGGTTATCATGGATTAAAATTCTGGGAAGTATTTGGCGAAGGTAATCCGCTTGGCTTACCCAACATCGCCTTCATTATACGTGCCCGTGTTGAAGGTCTTCGTGATCTTGGGCCAGCGCTAAGTCCTTTCAATTCATTCCTTTTCCTTCAGGGATTAGAAACCTTATCACTACGTGTTCAGCGCTCGGTAGATAACGCGCTTGCCCTAGCCCAGTGGTTAGAAAAACATCCATTAGTTGAGAATGTTAACTACCCGGGTCTTGAAAGCAGCACCTATCATAAGCTTGCGAAAAAGTATTTGCGTAATGGCTTTGGCGCTGTACTTTCTTTCACCCTGAAAGGCACTAAAGAACACACCACCAAAGTAGTTGACAACCTGAAGCTGGTGAGCCACCTTGCCAACCTGGGCGATTCAAAAACACTTATCATACAACCTTCTGCCACTACGCATCAGCAATTGAGCAGTGAAGAACAGATAGCCTCAGGGGTATTACCCAATCTGTTGCGTGTGTCAGTAGGCATAGAACACATTGAAGATATTAAAACAGACTTTCACCAAGCATTTGAAAAAGTGTTTGCAGGAGAATTGGTAGCCTAGGTACTCGCGTCTTACTGGTTCCACCCCTGGATAGGACGAATAATTATGGAGAAAACAGATCATACATTTCATTATAATCACAACTTCACTCTGGAGGCCGGCGACTCGTTACCCGGCTTTCAACTGAAGTATACCACACTGGGAAGATTGAACCCCGAGCGCGACAATGTAGTTTGGATTTGTCATGCGCTTACTGGTAATTCTGACTTCACGGATTGGTGGAAGGAGCTCTTCACTGGGAATAGTCCATTTGATCCGTCGCGTCATTTTATTATCTGTGCCAATACGCTTGGCGGTTGCTATGGTTCTACGGGCCCATTATCAATAAATCCAAAAACAGGTCAGCCTTATTACCATGATTTCCCAACCATTACTCATCGTGATGTAGTGCGGGCATTTGATCTGCTTCGTCAGGAATTAAACTTCGACCGCGTTTATGCGTTGGTTGGAGGTTCGCTTGGCGGGCAACAGGTACTGGAGTGGGCCATCCTTCAACCGGAAGTATTTGAACACATCATTCCTATTTCGTGTAACGCTTTTCATTCGCCTTGGGGTATTGCCTTTAATGAAGCCCAACGTATGGCGATACAGGCCGATCCTACCTGGAAAGAAAATGATGCACGTGCCGGCATTGAAGGCTTAAAGGCAGCGCGTGCCATTGGCATGATCTCCTATCGCCACTACGACACTTATGGCGAAACACAAAGCGAAAAGAACAACGAGAAGATCGATGCCTTCCGCGCGTCAACCTATCAGCAATACCAGGGTGAGAAGCTGGCAAGCCGCTTCAATACCTTTACCTACTGGATACTATCGAAGTTGATGGATAGCCATAACGTTGCCCGAAATCGCGGTAGCGCTGATGAAGCATTGAAAAAGATTAAAGCAAAAGCATTGGTGATTGGTATTGAGAGCGATATTCTTTTCCCTATTGCCGAGCAAAAATATCTTTCTCAACATATACCCAAAGCCAAGTTTGATGCCATCACCTCTATTTATGGACATGATGGCTTTCTTGTAGAATTGGAGCAAATCAAAAAGTTAATAAACCAATATTTAAAAAAAGTCTCTGTTAAAGTTCTGATATGAAGAAGAAATTAAAATTAGGTGTGTTTGGATTCGGATGTGTTGGCCAAGGGTTATACCATGTACTTCACGAAACACAAGGCATAAAAGCCGAGATCAAAAAGGTGTGTGTTAAAACTAAAAACAAGGCTCGCCCCGTTCCAGACAGTTTCTTCACCTTCGATAAAAATGAAATACTTAACGATCTGGATATTGATATTGTTGTTGAGTTGATTGATGATGCCAACGCTGCATTTGAAATCTTAAAAGCCTCTCTCGAAAAAGGAAAGGCTGTAGTAACGGCAAACAAAAAGATGCTGGCCGAACACCTCGAAGAAATATTTAATCTTCAGAAAAAACACGGGAAGCCCGTGCTTTATGAAGGAAGCGTATGTGGAAGTATTCCCATCATCCGCAATCTTGAAGAGTATTATGACAATGATCTGATTCAAAGTATTGAGGGTATATTCAACGGCTCTACCAACTTTATTCTTACTAAAGTATTCGAAGAAAATAAAAATTACACAGAAGCTTTAAAGCAAGCACAGGAATTGGGCTTTGCAGAAAGCGACCCGAGCTTGGATGTGAAAGGGTATGATCCTAAATTTAAGTTAGTCATTGCCATAGCACATACATTCGGCGTATTCGTAAAACCTGAAGATGTGATCAACATCGGCATAGACCGCATCTCTGATCTTGATCTTAAGTTTGCAAGGGAAAACGGATACAACATTAAACTGGTAGCACGCGCATTTAAATCTGGTGACAAGATCTTTGGATTTGTTGCACCGCAGTTTATTGATCCAACCAATGCTCTGGCGTCTGTAAGAAATGAATACAACGCCGTGCAGGTGCAAGGTGCTTTTGCCGAGAAGCAAGTCTTTATCGGAAAAGGAGCGGGTAGCTACCCGACTGGTTCAGCTGTGCTTTCAGATATCTCTGCTCTTACCTACCAATATAGCTATGAGTACAAGAAGCTTGAACAGGCACATGGCCTCACCTTCTCTAATGAGCTGATCACAGAAGCGTTTGTAAGCTTTGATGAAGGCACACCTATTACCGGAAATGACTTTGAAGAACTTCAGTCTGGCTATGCATCGCAAGGCAAGCAATACATGGTAGGAAAGGTAACTTTAGAGAAGTTGCTTCACTGGTCGAAGATTGAAGGTGTTGGAATCATCCTGGCTCCTAAAGCCGCTTTTATACCGCTTTCAAATATCCAGACCCGCTCCCTTTCAGTAGCTTAATATTTAGTTAGTAAAGTTTAAAGTTGACAGCCCCTAATCCCAAGGGGCTGTTTTATTTTCTCGATTTGACTTTTCATTAAATATCTTCTAATATCGTCCTAATAAAGACAATAACGTTTGAAACGGTCCTTCTCAATACTATTTCTGGTAATCTTCCTCTTTAATGTCGGAGGTTATTATCTGGTATTTTGGGCACTTCGTTATCAGGCCAATGCTGAACTTAATTCAAGGTTGGATCAGGAGGACTATTCAGCAGATCAAACTGTTGAATTGAAGATACCCCTTACCATCCCCTACCCCATGCATCCCAGAGGTTTTGAAAGGGTACATGGTAAATTCGAGCATCAGGGCGAGTTCTATCAACTGGTAAAGCAAAAACTTCAAAACGATACACTTTACGTGATCTGCTATAAAGATCATGAGGAAAAACAATTGATGGATACAATGACTGACTATGTATCCCTTTCCAACGACCTTCCAGGGACCGCAAAGAAAGCCCTTAACTTTTTCGGCAAACTTCTTAAAGACTTTGAATCAGGGTCTGATCTTGCATTAATTGCATCAGACACATGGTGTTTAAATCTTACCTTTAGTTTCTCACATGAAGAAGTAATATCTGCTTCTCTATCTGTTCTGGCACCACCGCCTAAAGCATAGATCGGTTTCCTCCTTTTAGTACTACTAATTCATTGATCATAATGATCAATGATAACTTACTCTATTTAACTATTTACTAACTACCCAAACCGATTTCTATGAAATTACTATACGTATTTGCAATGTGTATTGCTTTATCTTTTGCCTCGCTCCACGCCTCAGCGCAAGGTTGCGTTGCTGTTAAGAATATGTCGTCATGTTCTTTGGAATACGACTCCATGCCGAAACGCGGCTGGCAGTTTTCGTTGAACTACAGATACTTCAGATCATTCCGTCATTTTAAAGGTAAAGAAGAACAAAAAGAAAGACTTGAAAAGCACACCGAAGTAATTAATAACGATAACTCCATTATTGCAGGCATCAGCTATCGTTACAATAAGAATTTCAGCTTTGCAGCAGCCATCCCTTACATTTACATCGACCGCTCTTCACTATACGAACATGATAGAGTTCATAGATACCATTCACAATCAAGTGGCATTGGCGATATTCGGCTGACAGGATATTATGGATTAAACTTTAGTCACTCAAGCAATTTAACTTTTGGACTGGGATTAAAACTTCCTACTGGTGACTACAATACAAAAGATTATTTCCATACGGTGGACGGCCCTCAGTTAAGACCAGTCGACCAATCTATTCAACCTGGAGATGGCGGCCTTGGAATCATTACTGAATTGAACTACTCGAAAATGCTTGGAAGAAGCTTCAATGTATATCTAAACTCGATGTACATGTTTAATCCACGAAATACCAATGGCACCAGAACATTCAGAGAAACTCTCAATCCACTTTATGCAAATGAGGCGATCATGTCAGTAGTAGATCAATATTTTGCTCGAATAGGAGGACACTACGTTTTCAATGAAATGCTGTCAGCTGGAGTAGCGGGTAGAGTTGAAGGTATTCCGGTTGAAGATTTAATAGGCGACAGTGATGGCTTCAGAAGACCAGGTTATATTTTATCCGTAGAACCGAACTTATTATTAACCCATAAAACACATTCTTTCGCTGTTAACTTCCCTATAGCCCTTATCAGAAACAGAACCCAGAGTTTAACTGATAAACAAACTCAAGCAATAACAGGCCAGCCAAGGCATGGTGACGCTGCATTTGCAGATTGGTTGTTGTCTGTTACCTATGCCTACAAATTTACACGGTAGTTAATCCCGGCAACGATAATAAAAGAGGCGTCACACAACGCCTCTTTTTATTTTATGACTGTCAATTATTACATCAGATGTCTGCGTTTCAAAATCATCACTTATATTCACACAGAATTAGCTATGGATTTAACAATATTCTTTTCGCCGATAGACGAATCTGTTTACAATAACATCTCCTCATCTACCAGTTTTTACAAAAGCATCAGAGCCTTCACGGAAAAGATGCCAGACTATAGAGGAGCTCATATAGCGATAATCGGCGTAAAGGAATCAAGGGGAAATGCAGCAAATGACGACGCAGCAAACGGCCCAGACGAAATCCGTAAAAAACTATATCTGCTAAAAAAGGGGACAGGAAATTACCGCATAGTAGATCTAGGAAATCTCAACCCCGGCCACGACCTTGATGAGACCTATGTAAGGCTAAGCGAAGTGTGCCGGATGCTTCTTGAGAATAACGTGTTGCCTCTCATAATCGGAGGCTCCCACGATCTGGACTACGGCCAGTATGCAGCCTACGAAACACTTGAAAAACTCGTAAGCTTTCTTAACGTTGATGCCATGCTGGATCTTGAAGACAGAAGTGAGAACAACCCAAGCAGGCATCATATCCATAAAGTATTATTATACGAGCCCAACTATCTCTTTAGCTACACCCATCTCGCTTATCAGTCTTACCTCATTGATCCTTTGTCTGTTTCAGTGCTTGAAAAGCTCTACTTTGAAGCATTCCGAATAGGACAATTACGAACCAACATACAGGAAATAGAACCTGCCATCAGAAATGCAGACATGCTTTCCTTCGACATCACAGCAATTCGCTCTTCGGATGCACCGGGCAATGCATTAGCACAGCCGTTTGGTTTAACAGGAGAAGAAGCGTGCCAGATCTGTTGGTATGCGGGACTAAATGAAAAGCTCAGCTCTATCGGGTTCTACGAGTACAACCCTTCCTTTGATGATGTACACAAGAAAACCGCTTCTGTAGTAGCCACTATGGTTTGGTACTTTATCGAAGGATATTATTGCAGGAAAAATGAATCGAACTTCAAGAGCAACGACTTCCTAAAGTATACCGTCTCTATGCCTGTAGAACCGGAAACAATTTCCTTCTACAAAAGTAAGCTAAGCGAAAAATGGTGGATGGAAGTACCTTATGCAAATGGCCGTGAACGCTATGCAAGAAACAGCATTGTTCCCTGCAGCTATACCGACTACCAAACTGCAGTAAAAGGAGAAGTACCTGAAAGGTACATCAGCACCCTGGCAAAACTTATATAGGCAACAACTGCCTATACAATATTATTAAGTTGTTCCTTGATCTTCTCAAGCTCTTCCTTCATCAGCACCACATGCTTTTGAATTTCAGCGTCGTTGGCTTTTGAACCAATGGTATTGATCTCCCTTCCTATTTCCTGAGCAATAAAACCTAGCTTCTTACCATTCGATTGTGGCTCTTTAAGCGCATGGATAAAATAATCAAGATGCGATTTAAGCCTAACTTTCTCTTCGTTTATATCCAGCTTCTCGATGTAAAAAATAATCTCCTGCTCGAGTCTGTTAGGATCAAAACCTTCTTCACCTAAAAAAGAAGATACATTATTCCTTAAACGTTCTCTTATCCTGTCTACCCTTTTAGGATCTAATTGCTTTATACTATCCAGGTTTTGTTCAATGGAGATGCAACAGTTCTTAAGCATATTGCCCAATACCTTGCCTTCATCCACACGAAACTTATCACATTGCTCCAATGCTTGCTGTAACAGTCCTTTGACTTGCTTCCATGCCTCTTCGTTTACACCTTCGCTCAAATTACTCTTGATTACGTCAGGCGAAGTAAGCGCTAATTGAAAAAGATCTTCGTATGGAGCAACAACTCTATCAGCAAGTTTCTTCAACTCATTATAGTAAGCTACAAATAATGATTCGTTGTAGGTATGCTTAATGGAGTTATCTGCAAGCCTTTCATACTCGATTGTAACAGAAACCTTACCCCGTTCCAGTGTTTCACTGATCATGTTCCTTACTTCCATTTCCTTTTCAGAGAAGGTTTTAGGAAGGCGGAGGTTTAAATCAAGAAACTTAGAGTTAAGGCTTTTAACTTCAATATGCATTTGAGTCTGGCCATCATTAACTGATACCTGGCCAAACCCCGTCATAGATTTAATCATTAAGTGCTTCTTTTGGTAAAGCGTGCAAGATCGAAAAATGTTTGTAATAATCAGAAATCAAATCCGAGTGTCAGGAAACCTCTTGGTTTACCAACCTCATAGTCTTCAATAGGCCATGCAAAATCAAACTTCAGGTAGTAGCTGAAAACCACAGTTCTCACCCCTACACCGTAGCTCTGCAACCATGGATTAAGATAATTTTTGATTCTAGCACTAAACGGTGCCTGATTGATCACGTCATAACTCACGCTGGTGCCCTCTGTAAAAGGAGGCTTACCGGACCAGCTTGTTCCTATATCATAGAATCCAACAAACTGAAGATTCCTGAAAAAGTTAGAAGCAACCGGACCATTCGTAAGGGCGCGCACCAACGGAATTCTTAACTCAGCATTTAATAACATCGCACTGTTTCCGAATAAAGTACCATAATCAAAGCCGCGAAGATTTGTAGCATACTCTACAAACAAAATGTCTTGAGTTTCTCCTTCTATACCCAGCGGATTTGCCTGACCCTCGCTGGTAACACCCTTATAATACGTTTTATTGAATAACCAATTATTCATACCACCGAGCAAGAATTTCTTAGGCGAGTTGCCGAAGAATGTTCCTGCAAATCCCCTCACAGCAAATACTATTTCTTTATATATCTGCTGATAATGACGTAAGTCAATTGAGGCACGACTAAAGCTATATTCTGCATTATCGATTCCCTGGGTGTGGGTGAAACTAATCTTACCCCGTGTGCCCTCCATTAAATTCATGCCGGTGCTTACTGAATTATCATAAACCAGTTCTGATTTAAAACCACCGTAATAATGGTTTGTTGGATCAGCTGAAGGAGGATTTAAAGGGAAAGGTCTCTCGCCGAGACTTACTGAAGATGCAATCTGACCAAATGGCTTGAAAGTTAATCGCATCCTATCGGTGAAGGGAAACGAAGCCCCTATCTCCAATCTATGTAATGTATATTTATACACTTTATCACCCTCATAAGTCTCCCAACGTACCGCCTTCCTATCAAACCTTGCACTGAAGTCAATAAAGCGAGGTAAATATTCAAACTCAGCAAACACATCCCCTTGGCGTAAATCAAGCGTTGTCATTATGCCACCGTTGAATCTATAGTTCTCAAGCATGTCGTTCATCTGCGTCTCCAGGAGTATCCCTAAGCCTCTAAGGGGATCCATTACGAGAGAAGTTACAAGGTTATCAGCACTGAACTTTGTTTCATAAGGAAAAGGACCAAGTATCTTACTCTTTTCACGTGCCTTCATGTAACGTGTAAGGAAGGACTCACTCGGCTGATTTTGTTTTACAACGTCATCCTCAAATTTATAATTATCAGTACTTACAACATTCTCCTTTTTGGCGCTCTCTTCAAACTGATAGTTATCGGTATTAACAACGCCTGTGTTTTTCGTTGTATCAACAGGGTTCGTATTGGTAATTACTGTGTCCGGCTGGGTCGCTGATAAAGAATCAGGCACTTGTGGTTTTACAGGAGTCGAAGGAGTGGTAGCGGTATCCTGTTGCTGCTGGCTTTCCTTTAAACGGGCGTTAAGCAGATCTTTGATGCTCATGTTCTTATTCTCTTCCTGCTTTCTCTTTTCGCGTATTACCCTTGCCTGCTGCAATTCTTTTCTTCTCGTAGCAGGTGTGAACACCTGGCGCGAAGCATTAAAGCCTCGATCTACAAAAACACGTTGCTTCATGTTTTTATTAGCAACATAAGCAAAAGTGTTATTATTGAAATTGATGTCGTACCCAATTATGCTTGTGCTAAAATTTGTGATCTGAGAGTAAATTCCGTTCGTGCGGTTGTACTTGAATAAGTTCACAATACCGCGCTGGTCGCTGAGATAATAGAAATTATCATTATCAATAGCCAATGGCTCGCTGTCTTTACTTACTGTATTTGTTACTCTGGCAACCGTAGTTTTGGTTGTATCTAAATCAAAAACAAAAAGATTATAAGTATCCTTCATCTGCGCGAACTCAGGAGTTGTGGCTGTACGTAATGAATCACTGGTTCTGTTTGAACTAAATACAATTCTATTCGTACCCGGAATAAAGCTTGGATCCAAATCATCATACAAATCATTGGTTAATCTTCTTACCCTATCTCTCCGAGAGCTGACGAGGAACAAATCATTTCTCCCTTCAAAATCAGCACTTAAGATGGCCAGCCGTCCATTATCAGAGAAATTCAAACTTCTTACGTTACTAAATCTGTCTAACTCACGTGGTATCTTTGAACGTGTACTTAAATCGTAAAGCCAGAAAACATACTCTCCATGTTTTACACCAATAACGCCGAGTGTATTGGCATCAGCCCAATTAATTAGAGGCTGCCTGTAATCTACACGTTGCTTAATTACCTTGCTACCTCCTGAAATTATTGTACGCTCCCTACCACTTGAAAGTGACCGTACCTTTACAATATACCGACCACGGTCATTCTCTGCATAAGCGATGTACTTTCCATCAGGACTTATCTTTACTGTAGTATATACCGTAGTTTTATTCTGATGACGGATAAAAGAAGTTGAATCAGATGGAATAACATAAGACTCTGACACCTTCTTCTCCTGCTCAGCATAGTATTTATGCCACTCATTAATCAACTGCTTAAAACTAACCCCCAAGGTAATCTGGATACTCTTCTCTTCGTTTCTCGTAATACGCGTATAATTAAGAATGTTACCTACACTGCTCTTTCCATACTTTTCAGCAATAAAATTCCATACAGACTGTCCTGCAAGAGCGGCTTCTTTATCGGAAAGTCTCGTGATCTTCTTTGCCTTGCGAGTTCTCATTAGCTGTCGCATATAATCATCCATCTCAGCACTCCAACCTTTCGCTACATATAATGAAGCCCCATCAATAAACCAATCAGGCAGATTCATAAGAATAGAACTTTGGAATATATCCTTGAGAGAGCCACCAAACATCATCTCATCAACCATCAATTCAGAAATACGAAGCAATAGCTCTTCTTTAAACTCTTGTACGGTTCCCATATTAGCAACTTCCACATATGGCTTTATAAACTCTGTTTCGCCATTAACGGTATACAGGTTGCGATTAAGCCCTACATTACTCTGCCGCAGATCAGACAGTGAGTTATAGATAAATACTTTTGTCTTAAAATAAGGCGGATATCCAATAAGGTCAGTTATCCGGTCAAATTCTGATTCAAGAAATTCGAGAGCGTTTTGAGCTACTACCTTTCGGGCATCATAGTAATACACATCAAAGTTTTCCCCGCTAAGATATTGCCAGTTAAATTGCCGGTATTGGATCCTGTTCTTCCCAAAAGTTTCCTGAGCGTATTGTCCTTTTGATATAGAAGCAGTGAGTATAGTAAGTATAAGTGCAGTAAAAATTCCTCTTCTGAAAAACATATAAATATTAGGGAACTCAATATAACAATTTATAACGAGCAACATCTACCTCTTTATATAAAGGGGTGGCATTTTCTAAGCATTGAATCAGATGTTGCGAAAAATAAGGTGCCAAACTAATGCCTTTTGTACCTAACCCATTAAAAATAACAAGTGATTTATAATAAGGGTGCTTCCCCATGATTGGCCGCCTGTCTACCGTAGTCGGCCTGAAACCCCAGGCCTGACCTGTAATCTCATAAGGAGCAGCTACAAGCTCGTTTAGTTTCTCTTCCAACTCAAATTTTCCAGCCATCGTAACTGTCGGCGTCTTATCCTGAAGATTATAGGTTGCCCCAACTCTATAAACATTCTCATCCTCAATAGGCACAAGGTAAACACCTCTATTGAGAATAAAATTATTCTCCTCCAAAAAACACCGGACGGTAAGCGTCTCCCCTTTTAATGATCTTATCGGCAATCGATCAAACCATGGATTCGCCGACACATTGACACCTTCACAAAAAATAATATAGGGAGCTTCTATGTGATCATAGCACACCAAATTATCCCGAATTACAAGATTCTGATGATTAAATGTCACATCAAGGATTCCATTTCTTAATGACACTTCGTTTCGCACCCCTTCGAGAAATGCCTGGGTATCAACAAATCCGCATTGTTTTAACAGCAGCCCTCCTAGTGGGTCATGCACTCCCGTAAAATGTGGTTTGGTTATGACTTTGTCGATAATGTCTTTATACGTCTCATCAGTACTTCTCCCCATCCATTCATTTTGCTCTTCAACTGTTACAAAAGGCCGGTAAAGAGGCATTGAATAGAAGAGCTTTTTGCCTGTCATTTTCTCCACCTCGGGATAAAAGGTATGCAGGTAGGGGAAGATTTTATCAGCTAACCATGTTTTTACAAGGTTTTTACCGGTGACAGGATTAAAAAGGCCTGCGGCCACGCGCGTAGCTGAATTTGGGGTCGGCCCATCTATAATTACAAACTTTTTGTTCATTTTCATTAAATGAACAGCTAAAGCTGAACCCGCCAGTCCTTGACCGACTATAATGTAGTCAACCGATAACGTCTGTCTCATGCTGTTAATTAAACGGCGTTAATATTCGCTCACGATTTACAAGCTACTTCGCAGATAGCAAAATTGATAAGATCAAAACCTTAATAACAAGTAAGTTTGTAATCAAATAAAATTACCCGGATCAAAAAAACCAACCTATTTTTGGGATCACAAACAATTGATGATGCAACTGGAAACCTTTGTATTTAATCCGCTACAAGAGAATACTTTCGTTTTATATGACGAAACAAAGGAGTGTGTCATTATAGACCCTGGCTGCTATGACAAAAGCGAGCAATATGAACTGGAAGAGTTTATTGCACATAAGGGCTTAATCGTTAAAATGTTACTTAACACCCATTGCCATGTCGACCATGTGCTGGGTAACTATTTTGTAAAGGAAAAATACAAAGTTAAACTCCTGATCCATGAGAAAGACGAGATTACATTGAAAGCTGTACAAGCTTACGCGCCAGCTTATGGATTTCACCAATACCAGCCCTCATTAGCTGATGGATTTTTAAATGAAGGTGATACTATAAGTTTCGGAAATCAATCACTCAAGGTTCTGTTTGTGCCTGGTCATGCACCCGGCCATATTGCCTTTTTCAATGAAAAGGAACAAATATTAATAGGAGGAGATGTTCTTTTTTACAATAGCATTGGAAGAACGGACTTACCAGGAGGTAATTATGATACGCTTATACAAAGTATTCATCAAAAACTCTTTACCTTACCCGACACAACAAAGGTTTATCCTGGTCACGGGCAAGATACTACCATAGGCTTCGAAAAAAGAACCAATCCATTCTGCGCTCTTACCTACTCGAATTAATCCTGTACACATTTTTTAAGATGAAAAGATATATCCCGAATTTTTTAACGTGCTGCAACCTTCTCTCCGGATGCTTTGGAATTGTTCTACTTTTTGAAAACAAAAATATCCCTGCTGCTTATTTTGTGTGGGCTTCGTGCATATTTGATTTTTTTGATGGATTTGTAGCAAGAGGGTTAAAAGTTTCCTCATCAATCGGCAAAGAACTTGATTCTCTTGCAGACGTAGTAAGCTTTGGCGTGCTACCTGCGCTGGTAATGTATAAACTACTCGGCGAAGCTGCCCCTGACACTGCACTTCCTTATGTAGCTTTTCTCATTGCAATTCTATCAGCGCTTAGGTTAGCAATCTTTAATGTAGATGAAACACAAAGAGATTCCTTTAAAGGATTAAATACACCAGCCAACACATTATTTATTTCTTCATTACCACTCATTCAGGATAAAGTAGGAGGCTGGCTCTTCAAACCTGTTACACTGGTCATTATTACAATAGTTTTCTCCCTGCTACTGGTGTCAAGAATAGAAATCTTTGCGCTTAAGTTTAAAAATTTCAGCTGGCAGGACAACAAAATAAGATTTATCTTTCTCATCCTTTCAGCACTACTACTCCTTATTCTTCAGAACCTGGCGATACCTTTAATCATAATTTTATACATTCTTTTGTCGTTAACTTCAAAGGGTATTAAAGCGTAGAAACCTTAACCGTGAAAAGGAACTATTGCATTCTGCTATTGGGCTTGCTGGCTCTTCTGATTGTATCACATTCAGGATATTCGCAATCAGTTCTTGCTTCCGGCAATTGGTATAAGGTCTCTGTTCAGAAAGACGGTGTTTACAAAATAACCTATAATCAGTTAAAGACCATGGGTTTTAACGTCGGCGCCGTTAATCCCAAGAAGATCAGCATCTTTGGAAATAGCGGAGGAATGTTACCTCAACTCAACAATGCCGTAAGGCCAGTTGACTTAAATGAAATTGCCATCCAGGTTGTAGGAGAAGAAGATGGAAAGTTTGACAGTAAAGACTACATCTTGTTTTATGCTGAAGGACCTGATAAAGCTACGCTAGATATCACGAAAGAAGTTTTTCATTACCAGAACAATATATACAGCGACAAAAATTTTTACTTTATCTGTATTACCGATAAAGATGGTAAGCGCATTCACACCAGCGAAAATCTAAATACTAACGCTCCCACCATAAATGAGTTTAATGATTACTACTACCATGAAAATGATCTGTATAACATACTTGAATCAGGAAGAGAGTGGTATGGAGAGAGTTTCGCGGTATCAGCAGATTTAAAATTAAGCCTTCCCATAAAAAATATTATCCCCGGCAGTGATATAAAAATTCTTTCAGAGGTGATGGGCCAATCGGCTCAAACCTCATCGTTCGAGATCTTTGTCAACGGGACGCAGATAGGTGAGCAGTTAATTCCAGCTATTCCATCTTCAAATTTTCAATATGGCCTTAAAGGTCAGGTTAAGCGCGACACGTTCGCCATTAACGAAACGCGGACAAGAGCTTCAAACCGGAATGACCAGGAAATTAACTACCGATACATTAAACCTTTAGCAACATCAAAGGGTTTTTTGAACTTTGTTTTAGTCAGCTTTAAGAGATCACTTGCAATGAGTGACAAGCAGATTATTTTTAGTTCCGCTGTCAGTATTGAAAACCCAATTTCAGGCTTTGAGATTGGTAACGCTAAAACCGGTCTTTCTATTTGGGATGTTTCCGACCCCATTAATGTGAAAAAACAGGATTACCAACTAAACAGCAATACAGCTCACTTTATAACAAGTACTGATTATTTAAAGAAGTTTATTGCTTTTACCCCAGATGTTGAAGGTCCGAAACTTGAATCAAAAGTTCCGCCCCAAAACCTTCATGGTTTATCAACCCCAAATCTAATTATCGTTACACATCCAAACTTCTTTAATGAAGCAAGCAGGCTAGCCGCACATCGACAAAGCTTTAGCAATTGGAGTGTGCATGTAGTAACCATTGAACAGATATATAACGAGTATTCGTCAGGCAGGCAAGATGTCTCTGCTATACGTGATTTTGTTCGCGATCTTTACAAGAGAAACACAGCGACTCTAAAAGCGCTACTCTTATTCGGCAAGGGATCGTATGACTATAAAAGTATAACCAACGACAATACCAATTTTGTTCCTACCTATGAGTCTCGTAACTCTTTGCACCCACTGCAAACATACTCATCGGATGATTACTTCACTTTTATGGATGACAACGAAGGTGAATGGCAGGAAAGCCCGGCACAAGACCATACTTTAGATATTGGAGTAGGCAGATTACCTGTGACAACTATAGAGGAAGCCAGAGATGTTGTAGACAAAATCATTCAATACGATTCGAATAAGAAAACATTAGGATATTGGAGAAAAGAACTTGTCTTCGTTGCCGATGATGGAAACGGCGAGGACAATTACACCAATTTACATCAGAAACAAGCAGACGATCTTACAACAATAATAGGCACACTCGAGCCTTCTTTTGATACGCGGAAGATTTTCATGGGTACTTACCCAAAGACACTTCGCGCTAATGGAGAGATTACACCCAAAATGTCCGAAGATATTATAAGGGCTTTTGATCGCGGTGCGTTAATTGTAAACTATACAGGACACGGGTCTGACAGAGTATGGGCGGACGAGCAGGTGCTTACTGATGAACTTATCCTCAAACTTGAAAACAAGCAATATCCGTTTTTAGTAACTGCGACGTGTGAATTTGGGCGTAATGATCATCCTGTGATTCGGTCCAGCGCTGAGCTTTGTGTTATAAAAAAAGAAGCAGGTGCAATCGGCATGGTTACTACCACAAGACCGGTAAATGCGGAAACTAATTTTGAGCTGAATAAAGCTTTTTACGAATCGCTCTTCCAGAGAGATAACAACGGCTATCCATCCTTGGGAGAGGTGTTCAGAAATACCAAAAACAACAGCACGAGTGGCGTCTTCAACAGAAACTTTTCTTTGCTTGCAGACCCATCCCTTACATTGGCACTTCCACCAAATACTATAAAAGTAAATTCCATACAAACGCAAGGTGGATCTGACACACTCAAGGCGCTATCTAAGGTTATTGTAAAAGGGCAGATTGATAATGTATCAGGCGAGAAGTTAACCTCCTTCAATGGCCTTTTAGAGGCAACCCTATTTGATAAAGAAACAGAGTTAGTTACAGTAGGGCGAAGTACGGGTTTTAAATTTAAAGAGTGGCGTACGTCTCTTTTCAGAGGAAAGGCAAGTGTAAGGGATGGCGATTTTACTTTGGAATTCTTTCTTCCTAAAAACATATCGTACTCCGTACATGAAGGAAGGTTGAGCTTGTACGCATCTGATGCAGCCAATAACACAGACGCCAATGGTTCTTCAAAAACCTTTAAAATTGGTGGGTCAGAATCAAATACCACAACGGATAATACCCCTCCTGAAATTAAAGCATTTATGGGAGATAGCACATTCATTAATGGAGGCATTGTAACACCAAATACTTACCTGGTTGCTAAAATTTCTGATGAGCATGGAATTAACATCTCTGATTATGGGATTGGTAATGGACTTCTAGCAACCCTCGATATTGATGTGGAAACATTTATACTTAATTCCTATTTCGTATCAAATACTGATGATTATACCACAGGCTGGCTTCGGTATCCAATAAAGAATTTGGCACCAGGAAAGCATACTATAACAATTAAAGCTTGGGATGTCTTTAATAATCCTGCACAAAGTTCCGTTGATTTTATAGTAACTGACGGAGAATCTATCCGCATTGAAACATTTGGTAATTATCCTAACCCATTTAATACTAAAAGCACTCTATTTTTCACCCATAATCGCCCTGGAGATGATATCAAGGCACACTTATTTATATATGCACCGACAGGAAATTTGTTAAAAACCCTAGAAATTCCAGTATTTGATAGCCAATATCGTGTAGATCTGTATGAAATGGATAATTCAGGAAATCAGGATAAAAAACTACCGGCTGGGTTATACTTAGCACGCCTGGTTGTTCGTTCGTTAACCAATGGTTCCAAATCGGAGCAAGTTACAAAACTTATTATATTGAATTGATTATCTTTAAGCGTTTGAAAAATAAATAATGAACCTTCGATCCATATTTCTCCCCTTATTGACTTTAATTTGTACAGGTCAGGTTTTTTCTCAAAGCACACCTCCAACAAACCCTCCAAACCCAACACCTGCAACATTAATAGGAGCGGATCGTGCCATTACCACAGCAGTCCCCTTTTTGGCTATTACTCCTGATGCACGCCATGCTGCATTGGGCGATGCCGGGGTAGCAAGCTCTCCAGATGCCAATGCAGCATACTGGAATGCAGGAAAGCTAGTTCACATCGATAGAAAGTACGGGGGAAGCTTAAGCTATACACCATGGTTAGGAAAAATAATCAATGATATGTGGATTTCTTCCCTTACGGGATTCTATAAATTAAACAAAGAAGAAGCAATAGCCGTAGGGTTTAAATACTTTGACTTAGGTGAGATCAACTTCAGAGACGTTGCCAATGTCTCTTTAGGTGACTTTAACCCAAAAGAGGCCGCATTTGATGTTACATATTCAAGATTACTATCACAAAACTTGAGCGTAGGTATAACAGGAAGATTTATACACTCCAATCTTACCGGTGCTTTTACCGGCTCTGATGCGCAAGCTGGCAACACGGCTGCCGCCGATATCGGAGTCTTTTACACCAAGCCCTTTACCAATAGCACTAAAAATTCGACGCTTTCTCTAGGTGCGCAGATTTCGAACATCGGTCCGAAACTTTCATACACTGATAATTCAAACAAAGACTTTCTCCCGACAAACCTTCGGATAGGTGGTGCTTACACAACCCAACTAGACATTTATAATACTCTTACCTTCCTCCTGGATTTTAACAAACTTATGGTACCTACAGTGGACAGGGACCAAACCCTACTCAGCGGGTTATTCGGTTCATTTACTGATGCACCAGATGGTGTGAAAGAAGAGGTTCGTGAAGTTATGACATCTTTAGGTATTGAATATTGGTATAACCAAACCTTTGCTGCTCGTTTAGGGTATTTTCTGGAAGCCAAAGATAAAGGAAACCGAAAGTACCTCACAGCAGGAGTTGGATTTAGAAGAGACAACTTCGGAATTGATGCAGCATACATAGTACCTACAAACAAGCGTGAACATCCTTTAGCTGAGACGCTAAGGTTTACAATTATGTTGTTGATTCCGCAAAATGATATAGAAAGAGAAGAATCTATTACTGACTAGATGCTTGACAGGAAAACACCTCCACCATTTGCTCGCAGCACTTCTTTTGATCTCTTAAAACCTGTAAAAAAAACACTACCTAACGGTATTGACATATTTTTTATTTCAGGCGGAGAACAGGAAGTAATAAAAGTTGAACTCATCTTTAAAGCTGGAAGATGGTTTGAAAAATATACCGGATGCTCCCATTTTGCTTCAAACCTTTTAAATAAAGGCACCAATAAAAAAGGAAGTTTTGAAATAGCTCAAATATTTGATCGGTATGGAGCTCATCTTGAGATACATCCCGGTTTAGATTTCGTATCCATATCCATCTATGGGCTCACGCAATATCTTGCCCCTGTTCTGGATCTTTTAGTAGAGATCATTACGGAACCTTCATATCCTGAAAAGGAATTAAGCCAGAACAAAGCAATTTTTAATCAAAACCTCAAAGTTAATCTTGAGAAGACAAGCTTTATTGCCTCGAAAGCATTTAGGAAAACCGTTTTTGGTGAATCACACCCTTATGGAAGGGAAATTGAAGAAAATGATGTTAATAGCCTTACGAGAGCGCAACTGACGGAGCACTATCAGACTTTCTTTAAAAACATAAGCATTTTTGTTTCAGGTAAAATCAGTGAAGAAAGCACCTCCCTTATTGAGAGCAAGTTTGCAACCTTTGTAACAAAAGCAGAAGAGAAAACCGAACATGTTGTAACATCAGTAAGTCCTTTTCGCCAGCATATTGAGAAGGAAGGAAGTTTGCAATCTTCATTAAGAGTAGGATGCAAGGCAATTCAACGGAGTCACCCTGACTATGCTTCTGCTGTTTTTGTATCTCACATAATTGGGGGATATTTCGGATCGAGACTGATGAAGAACATCCGTGAAGAGAAGGGCCTTACCTATGGTATCTACTGCTCTCTTCAGCCGTTTCAAAAAGAGAGTTCTATCGTTGTTGGAGCTGATGTAAACAAGGAGAATGTATCGCTGGCATTTGACGAAATCCGAAAGGAGTTTAAAAGAATGCGGGAAAACAGCATTTCGACCAGTGAGTTGAACACTGCGAGAAATCACTTTATTGGAAGCTTACAATCAGAGATTACAACGTCCTTTGCTCACGCTGATAAAATCAAAACGATTTACCTATCTAATCTTCCGAATAACTATTACCAGCAAATGATTCATTCTATTGAATCTATTGATGCTCTTAAAATCATGGAGATAAGCGAAAATTATTTCAACGAAAACAACTTCCATGAAATAGCAGCAGGATAGACCCCTGCCCTTACTCGCTTCTAGGTAAGGACACCAAGTTCTTTCAGGTTTGCCTTTAATTGTTGAGGATTATGAAAGTGAATATTTGGAAGGCCTATATCATTCGCACCCTCAATATTCTTTATGTTATCATCAATAAAGATGGAAGAAGAAGGGTCGACACTATACCGATCAAAAAGTATCTGAAAGAATTCTGGGAAAGGCTTTCTGCTTTTCTCTATTCCGGAGACTACAATACCTTCAAACCAATGCAGAAACTCGAACGTTTCTAATGCCCATGGAAAGGTTTCGGCAGACCAATTTGTGAGAGCATAAAGTCTGTATTTTTTTGAGTCTTTAATGGTTCTTAGAATGTCAACGGTTTCTGTTATTGGTCCTCTGATAGTCTCCTGCCAACGCCCGTACCACGCTGTGATAGGCTCTTCAAACTCAGGATGTTTGGTGAGCAGTTCTTTCGTGGCTTCTTCAAAAGAGCGACCTGCGTCTTGCTGATCATTCCATTCACTTGTACATACGTTATTTAAGAACCAATCAACCTCATCCTCAGTTTTAAAGATTTTCCTGTATAAATATTTGGGGTTCCAGTCTATTAAAACTCCACCTAAATCGAATATTACTGTATCTATTCTATTTGACATTCAAAATCAATTGTTTAATCTTCCTAGTATTCTTTGCGCCACCATTGCTGCAGTTATCCTTGTCTGGCATGGAAAGCCACCAACCGGACATGTTTCTCTTCCATAGACTGAGCAAGGCCTGCATGGCAACTCATCTCTGCTAATCTGCATAACACTATCAGCACCCTTTTTGAAAGGACCAAAACCTACGTCGGGATGAGTACCTCCCCAAATAGAAAGTACAGGAATACCAGCCAATGTTGCCAGATGCATATTGGACGAATCCACCGAAAGCATAAGATCAAGTTGCTGCATAAGCGCCATCTCTTGCCGAAGTTTAAGCACACCTGCTGCAATAACTATCTTATCCGGAAATTGTTTTTGGAGTGACTCAAAGAATCTAACTTCTTTTTCTCCTCCTCCAAACATGAAAAACTTAGCATCCGTTCTTTCCAATATGTTCCTTATTACTTCAGCATAGTTCTCCACAGGCCATATTTTGGATACGTGCATTGCAAACGGAGCAATGCCAATCCATCTCTCATTTTTCTGCAGTTTCTTTTGTGTCAGCCAATCGGAAGCTGCAGCATACAGAGAATCATTTAAAGAAAAATAAGGTGGATTCAGCAGTGTGAATGGAAAACCTGCTTTTTCAAAAGCACGGCGATAACGCTCTACAGTATGGATCAGAGGCCTTGTAATCTTGTTGTCTTTTCTTGCCCATGCCTTTTTCTCTTTCCTTCCTTTATCAAAAACAATCACTCTTGTGCCGAACATTTTAAAAAGGGTTCTGAGAATGACAGTACGAATGTTACTGTGCATATCTATAAACAGATCGTAATCGCCCTTTTTAACCAATGCACGGAACAGGTCACGCATTCCAAAGATACCTGTGTAGGTATAATCGATGTCTGCAGGGAACGTGATTACACGTTCCAGATCATAAAAGAATGGAGCAAACTTCGGACGTGTAACTACAGTAACCTCTACATCAGGATGCGCGGCAGTCAGTGACTTTACTGCCGGCACCAGCAAGGCCACATCTCCCATAGCAGAGAACCTTACAATGAGAATTTTCTTTAACGACACAGAAACAGTTTAGGTAGCAAAAATTTTTACCATGAACACGCCGATACCTAAGGTATCAGTTACCCTTTTGTTGGGCGTATAGCATTGGATTCAGGGAAGGATCATTATACATTTTCATCTGCCGGTAAACTTTGAACTTCCGGTACCCATTTCCGATATCTTCAATTAGCTCGTTGTAAGCCAGGCGCATGTCATTTTTTTGCTCCATAAGGACAGCAAGTTTTGCATTGCAGGTTGCCAGGTGTTCAGCACTTGCGTCTTTGCGTTCAGTCTGCTCTTTCATGTGATAGATCTTCAGCATAAGGATGCTCATTCTATCGAGTAACCAAGCAGGGGTTTCTGAATTCATTCTGGCTTCCGCTTTAGGTACAACGTTCTTGAATTCTTCCAGAAAGAAGTCATCAATCCGTTCAACGGTATCTGTGCGATCCTGGTTAGACTTGTCTATTCTTCGTTTTATCTGAAGTCCTTCTACAGGATTGATATCTGGCTTCCGGATGATGTCTTCTAGATGCCACTGAACGGTATCAATCCAGTTTTTTACATATAACAGCGCCTCAAAACTTCCTTGCGGATAAGGATTATTAATTGGGGTATCAACGTGGTCTTTTTTATGATAATCAAGAATACTCTGATCAAATATTTTATAACATTCTTCAGCTGATAGCATACAAATTCTTTGACCGCAATTTAATTATTTTGAATTAGGGGGAAAGTGTATTTTTAAACATGTCATCGCATCATTTTGTAAAAGAAGGTCAGGAACCGGCGCTTATAATTGCATCGCCGATAAAGAATATTGATGAGGTGGGTGATTTCCTTGAATGGGCTCCTCAGATCATTGTACTTCACGATGAGTTAGACTCCGTTCTGCAATGCGGGATTAAAGCGGATGTTATTATTACCTCTACTGCAAACCCTAATGACCTTGAAAAGGAACTTTGGCATCAAAGTCCGGTAAAGGTTTTAAAAGCACCTTCCAAAACTGAAGAACTTGCAACCGCCATATATTTTCTTGTCTCACAGCGACAGTATATGGTTAATATATGGGCAAAAAATACTGCTTACTATTTAGAAGAACTCGAGGAAATAGCTGATCAGATGGAAGCATCATTAATTAATGGTGTTGTAAAATGGTCTTTTGCCAGGGAAGCATTTAAAAAGTGGTTTCCTGAAAATGCTCATCTTAAAATTAAAGGCAATGGGATATCTGTTACAGAAGGTGAAGCAGAACTTGTAAACAATGAGATTTTAGTTAAAAAAGAAGGATTTTTAAGTCTAAAAGCGGAAAACCCCTTTTGGGTGGGGCAGTTTATAAATTAATTTTTCTTTAATAGGGGTAAAAGACCCTTGGGTTGTCATATCTAAAACGCCTAAACCGTGTAAATTGCGCCAATAATTTCAAAAGTTGGTGGAATTAACCGAGCAAGACCTTTTAATAGCACTGGCCGAAGGCGATATAACAGCTTTTGAGATGTATTTTAAGACATTATACCAACCCCTGTGCAATTATGCATTCACGTTTCTTCAGGATAAGGAAGAGGCTGAAGAGATTGTTCAAAGTGCCTTTCTATCGTTTTGGGAGAAGCGGGAGGGTTTAAATATCCGCACATCTCCAAAGTCTTACTTTTATGCTATGGTACGCAATGCTTGTTTAAATGTAATCAAGCATCAAAAGATCAAACAAAAGTATATAGGCGAAGAATTAGCCTTAACAAATCCCGGATCTGAGGCTGTAGCGGAAGCTATTTCTTCTGACGAGCTTGAACGCCGTATACACGAGGCCATATCCTTACTACCTGAACAATGCAGACTTGTTTTTAAATTAAGTCGTTTTGAAGAGCTTAAATACCAGGAAATTGCTACCCAGCTAAACATCTCAATAAAAACAGTAGAGAACCACATGGGTAAGGCGCTTAAAATAATGCGGGAGCAGTTAAAAGACTACTTACCGATTATTCTCCTTTTAATGAACGGACTTTTGAATTAATAGTGGAAAAGATATACAACGATATTGACGATTTAATTGGAAAGTACCTGGCACGTGAGGCTACAGCGGATGAGGCGCGCTTTGTTGAAGGATGGATTTCGCAAAACGAATCTAACCGGAAATACTTTAACCAGATTGCAACGATTTATACCAAAGCTGCAAGTATCAAAGAACTGCAACAGTTTGATACGGACGCGGCCTGGAATAAAGTACGGGGAAAGTTACAGAAACCAGGTGATACAAAAGTAGTAGAACTGAAGCCAACAGGTAGTTCTTTCGGTATCATCTTTAAAATAGCTGCGAGCGTTCTCATTGCACTGGGTATCGGCTTCTTCGCTTATCGTACCTTCTCGCCATTTAATACCAAGACGCTGGAAGTTATTACTGACAAGGAAACAGAGACCGATACATTGCCAGACGGCAGTAATGTATTTCTTAACCGGGAAACAAAGCTGGCATACTCTTTCAACAAGAAAGAGAATACACACAATGTAAAGTTGAACGGTGAAGCTTACTTTAATATCAAACACAAAAACGACGAGAAGTTTATCATAGAAGTAGACGGCGTATTTATTAAGGACATCGGAACTGCCTTTAATGTTAAAGCGTATCCTGATTCTAAGACTATAGAAGTTGTTGTTGAAGAAGGTGAAGTCATGTTTTATTCACCAAAAGATTCAGGTGTTTACCTAAGGGCGAATGGAAAGGGTGTGTATAACAAAGTGACGAAGGAGTTCACGATAGAAAATCCTGAACCAAATGCAATTTCTTATAAGAGCAAGTTCTTCATCTTTAGTGACACTGAGTTAGTCACCGTTACTGAAACCCTTAATTCAGTTTATAACAAGAAGATCTTTGTGAATGGGGCGTTAAAAAAATGTCATCTTACAGTAACCTTTAACAACGAGAGTATTGATGAGATTGCCCATGTTATTGCTGAAACATTGGGCGCTACAGTGACAGTATCGGGTGATAGTATTTTACTGGAAGGCTCGGGATGCGGTGATTAACATATTATGAAGCAATACCAGTTCTTACTCCTCTCGCTGTTTCTGGTAATCAATTCGGGCCTGGCGCAAAACAACACGCCATTTCTTGAACGAAAAGTAACGATTACACTTAACCAGGAGCGACTTGATGAAGCTCTTAAAAAGATAGCAGACCAGTGCGGGTTTACTTTCTCGTATAATACGTCCGTGGTGGATGCTGACAGAGCCATCTCCTACAGCTTCAGAAATCAGACTGTGCGCCAGATTTTGGATGAGATCTTTGAAGGAACCGTAGACTATAAGGTGCGATCGAAGTACCTCATCTTAACGAAGGCCAAAGGTAGTTCGAAAAAAAAAGATGAAGACACCTTCGCGGGTTATGTCATTGATGAGGCTACCGGGGAGCGTATTAAAAATGCAACTATCTATGACCCTGTAACGCTTACCTCAACGATAACAGACTCCTATGGTTATTTTGAACTGAAGGTTGATAAAAGACCTTCTACTGATATTAAACTTTCTGTTAACAAAGAAAACTATAGTGACACTGTTATAGCGGTAGTCTCGGGTAGGCAACGGCTCCTTAACATTCCGATAAAAGTTAATAAAAATAAGATCACCACATTGGCTGATAGCGTAGAAGCCAAGATAAAACGGTTTCTGAATTTAAACTTCCTGCTTACTAAGAAACTAGCTAAATCAGATTCTCTGCAACCTGCTTCTGCTTTAAGAAAACCGAAGCTTTTGAATCCAAACAGACCTGAATTATTAAATATCAAGGATACTATTTACAGGACAATGCAAATGTCCTTTGTTCCTTTTATTGGTACCAATCATGCTTTAAGCGGAAACGTAATCAACGACTTCTCTTTTAACATACTTGGAGGATACTCGTTAGGCGTTCAAAAGTTTGAGTTGGGAGGTTTATTTAACATAGACCGAGGAGACGTGCGTTTTGGGCAGATAGCAGGACTTTACAATGTTGTTGGCGGTACTGTGAACGGTGTACAAATAGCCGGACTATTTAATACCAATTACGGTTTTACAAATGCCGTGCAAATTGCCGGGCTTCTCAACGTAAACTTTAACTCTTCTGAAACAATATCCATTGGTGGACTAATTAACATGAACAAGGGATCATCCCGTGGGTTTCATCTTGGGGGGTTGGGTAACATTACTGTGGGTGATCACAAGGGACCACAGGTTGCAGGTCTTTATAACATAGCCACGAAAGATTCAGGACCTTTTCAATTAGCAGGTCTTTTTAATGCTACAGCGCATGATCACAAAGGTTCGCAAATTGGAGGTTTGTTTAATTTTACAGCACGCGATTTAAGTGGCTCACAGGTAGCAGGACTATGGAACTTTACAGGAAGGAATTCCAGGGGTTCGCAGGTAGCAGGGCTATTTAACATCAATGGCCGTACGATAAAAGGCTCTCAGGTTTCGGGTTTATTTAATTACGGAAAACATGTCAATGGAAGCCAGGTAGGACTCCTGAATTTTGCTGACAGTGTAAAGGGAATAACATTTGGACTCCTCAGTTTTGTTTCAAGTGGGTATCATAAACTAGAAATTTCAGCTGATGAAGTGTTTTATGTGAATGTTGCTTTTCGCACTGGTGTAAGAAAGCTCTACAACATTATTACAGCAGGTGCGCGACCTAATACCTTTAGTGATGATTCAACCTTATATACGTTTGGATATGGTATAGGAACAGCCCCCCGCCTGTCTGACAAACTCTATCTAAATTTTGATCTGACTGCAAACCAGATTATGATTGGCGACAAGGTTGAAAAGATAAACCTCCTTAATAAGTTCTACCTTGGAGTAGACTGGCAAGCCACGAAGTGGTTTTCTATAACTGCAGGCGCTACTTTAAATGGTCACATTACAGACACTACTTACGATCTATACCCTTCACTATTTACCGACTTTGAGCCACGAATAATCTCAGACAGGGATTTTGGAAATGATCTTAATTTGAAGATGTGGTGGGGAGGAAAGGTAGGGATACGATTCTTCTGATATAATACACCTTGCGTAAAAAGAGACTGACTCAAAAGAATACTGTCAGTAACTTTTGAGTCAGTCGTCCGTCACATTGATTGAAGATTCTTTCTATGCTGCAACGGCAACACTATGTTGTTCCGGCTCAGGTTTTCTTCCCAACTTCTTTAACAACTTTGCATGAGACTTTAATGCACCAATGAAAGTGGGCTCTGATTTATAGGGTAACCCAAATTCATTCGCTGTTTGTCTTACGATATATGAAATATCCCTGTAGTGCACATGGCAAATGTTTGGAAAAAGATGGTGCTCCACCTGGTAGTTTAAGCCACCCACATACCATGACAGGATTCTGTTCTTATTCGCGAAATTTGTAGTTGTATGTAACTGATGTATAGCCCAGCTATTTTCCATTCTTCCTTCATCATTTGGAAGGGGATACTCAGTGCCATCTATAACGTGAGCAGGCTGAAAGATAACTGCCAGAATAAAACCAGCAACATAATGCATGATAACAACACCCAGGAGCGCCTGCCACCATGTGATGTCCAGTACCATAACAGGTAATACAAAAATATAAGCGATGTAAATTACTTTGGTCGCAATAAGGATTAACCACTCCGTTGTGATATCTGCTTTTTGTTTTTTTACCAGACCTTCACGATGGTATTTAACGATTCTTACAAAGTCTTTGGCAATAACCCATACAAGTGTCATTAAGCCATAAAGGAACCATGCGTAGACATGTTGAAACTTGTGCATCGGTTTCCACTCACCATGGGGACACATTCTAAGAACGCCACGTGGACTAATGTCTTCATCATGATCGTGTATATTGGTATAAGTGTGATGTAATACGTTGTGTTGTACACGCCAATTAAAAGCATTACCTCCTACCAGATTTAAGGAATAACCAAGAAGATTATTTACCCAACTTTTATTTGAATATCCGCCATGATTAGCATCGTGCATAACGGATAATCCTATTCCTGCTATACCTGTGCCCATTACAACGCACAATGCTGCCATTACCCAAATATTTGCAATAGCACCTGACATGATAAGCAGATAGGGTGTGAAGTATAAGGCAAACATGAAAAGTGTTTTAAACTTCATTTCAGCATTTGCATACCTTGTGATGTTCTTTGTTTTGAAATAGTCATTCACACGCTGATTAAGCGTAGAGAAAAAGTCAGCACGTGCTGAAGAGAATTTAATTGAAGACGCCTTCATAAGTCAGGAGATAAATAAAAAATTAAAAAGTGATTAAGCGTAGAATAAATGCGATATGCGGATAGTTAGGATGTTAAAAAAATAAGTTTCTCATCTAAGATAAGAAACTTATTTTTTCTATGCTAATCGTTAAAGAAAATTTAACACTGGAAGCAAGAGAACGTATGTTAGTTTGCGGATGTGCTACACTATCAAAGCTCAGCAATTATTGTTCGTCCGCCTTTGGTAATATCTCCTATTTTAACAGTGACTTTTGCATCGAGGGGAAGAAAAACATCTACGCGTGAGCCGAACTTAATGAAACCAAACTCCTGGCCTTGCTCTAACTCCATCCCTTCTTTCACATAAAACTTAATTCTTCGCGCAAGTGCTCCTGCGATTTGTCTGAAAAGAATTTCAACACCATCATTCGTCTTCACAGCTACTGTTGTTCTTTCGTTTTCAGTACTTGATTTTGGATGCCATGCTACAAGATATTTTCCGGGATGATATTTAAAGTAACTGATCTTACCACCTACAGGCATGCGGTTAACGTGTACGTTAACAGGCGACATAAAAATTGAAACCTGCTTTCGTCTATCCTTTAAATGTTCAGGC
This sequence comes from Chryseosolibacter indicum, assembly GCF_018598585.1. GTDB lineage: Bacteria > Bacteroidota > Bacteroidia > Cytophagales > Cyclobacteriaceae > Chryseosolibacter > Chryseosolibacter indicus. The sequence continues at coordinate 35,286 of NZ_JAHESD010000003.1, read as the reverse complement.
TCTATTGTCTCTTCTATAACAACGACTTTACCATCAGCAGGAGCAAGTACATGTTTAGTGTTTTGCGTGATCTGAAATATTGGGTTACGGAAGAACTGAAGTATAAGCAGGTAGAAGATCACACTAACCAGAATGGCAGAATTCTGTACCAGCGGACTCTGCGGAAAGTAATAGAATACAACCCAATTGAGGCCAAATAGAACGAGCAGTAAAACAAATAGAACCAGGTGGCCTTCGCGGTGGATTTTCATGACAATAAACTATGGTAAGGTTTTAAAATTATATTTTTCTAAACGGTAAAGTTAAATATTCTGAAGGCTAAATAACAATGATGTAATGAATTGATTGAAAGAGGGCGAATACAATGTTGCTACAGGAAAGATCAATTGGGAAACTGTGGGTTGGAGGTTCGAAGATGGAGGTTCTGAGTTTGAAGTTCTGAGTTCGAGGTTCTGAGTTTTGTTAAAGGTTAAAAGTTTAAGGTTAAGGGTTTACAAACAGCAAGTGCCAGGGAATTCGAGTATCTTCAAATTTCCTGGCACTTACCATTTTTAACAAGGAGTTTATTAATAACCTCCGCGGTACTTGTATGTTTTTGCCACCTTATCGATTGCTACCATGTAGGCAGCGATACGCATGGGCACTTTGTATTGTTGTGATATTTTGTAGACATTACTGAATGCATCTTTCATGATCCTGTCAGATCTGCGGTTCACGCGATCGGCAGTCCATTTATAACCCAGGCGGTTCTGCACCCACTCAAAGTAACTTACTGTTACACCACCGGCGTTGGCAAGAATATCCGGTACTACGACGATACCCTTTTCGTTGATGATGTTATCAGCCTTAGATGATGTTGGGCCGTTTGCACCTTCTACGATAAGCTTTGCTTTAATGTTAGGCGCATTACTGCTTGTAATTACATCTTCCGTTGCAGCAGGAACCAACAGATCTACCGGTAAGGTAAGCAGATCTTCATTGGAAATCTTTTCAGCGCCACCAAAGCCTTCAAGAGAGCCTTTGTTGTTTTCGCGGTACTTAATCGCAGCATCTATATCAAGACCTTTTTCATTGAAGTAAGCGCCTGAGATATCGCTAACAGCCTGTACGATTAAACCACGCTCGTGTAGTAAGCGCGCCGCCCATGAACCGACGTTTCCAAAACCCTGTACTGCGCAAAGTGCCTTATAAGGATTGATCTTTAGTTTTTCCATTGCTGCCATGGCAGATACCATTACACCACGGCCTGTGGCTTCTGTTCTTCCTAAAGAACCACCAAGTACTACTGGTTTACCAGTTACTACAGCATGGGTAGTCATGCCCTGGATTCTTGAGTACTGGTCCATCAGCCAGGCCATTTCACGAGGGCCTGTACCCATATCTGGGGCTGGAATATCCTGATCAGGACCAAATACATCGGCCATAGCCTGTGTATAAGCGCGCATTAAGCGTTCTATTTCGCCTGCAGACATTTCGCGTGGGTTACACGCTACGCCACCTTTTGCTCCTCCATAAGGAATATCTACAACAGCGCACTTCCAGGTCATCCATGCTGCCAGTGCTTTTACCTCATCCAGGTTAACATTTGGATCAAACCTGATCCCACCTTTAGAAGGACCAAGAATGGTAGAGTGAATAACGCGGTATCCTTCAAAAACTTTGATGGTTCCGTTATCCATAGTTACGGGTAAAGAAACAATAACCTGGCGGGCCGGATTCTTCAACACGTTATAGATTTCATCTTCTAATCCTAATATCTGGGATGCCACATGAAAACGTGACATCATTGCTTCAAATGGATTTTCTCTGTCTTTAAGCGGAGCGGGTTCGATGTATGCCATAGTTGATGATATTCTCAGTTTTTATTAACCAACAATTTTATGCCATAACGCTGGTTAAAACTTCAAAAGTGTACGTTAAAACGGTTGCAAAACTAGTTCTTTATCCTTTACCTAATTTATTTATGCAAGTAAATTCTGCTAAAGATAGTATTCCTAATTTTTCTTTTGCATTACGAGAAGATTATCTATTGATAATTTTCCGGCACCATAATAAAGAAAGAATACCGATCCAAACAACATCATTAGCGCATCAAAAGACTGTTGAAAAGTAGTACCAATATGTACAAGCCATAAGGCCACCAGGAAGTTTATGATCATAATGATAGCTGCAAGTCTTGTCAGATATCCTAAAATGTAGAGGCTACCACAAATGAACTGAGCATAAACAGAAACCCAGGCTGCCATTAAGGGATAGCTGACACCATGTTGCTGTAAAAAGTCTTTAAATTCAATCATTCTATGCCAGCTCAAGATGTTATCCTGTGTGCCATCTATGAGTCGCCAGCCAATAATAAGACGCAGAAATATGGCTCCGTAGTCTTTTCTCTTATCAAAAAAAAGGTTGAGTTGGTGATAGAAGGCCATAAATTGAAGTAAACGATCTTACACTAAAGATCAGAAAACTTCGAGATAGGCAACAATAAAGGGAGCAGAAATTAACAGACCATCGAACCGATCCAGAAAACCGCCATGGCCTGGCAATGCACTTCCTGAGTCTTTAATTTCTATGCTGCGTTTTAATAAAGATTCTACCAGGTCTCCAAAGGTACCTCCCACAATAATAATTACTCCTACTATTAGCCATTGCCAGAGGGAAAGGGTATGGAAGTATACTGAAATACCATAGGCGAAGATGAGCGCGAGAATGGCCCCGCCAACAAATCCTTCCCAAGTCTTTTTAGGGGAAATTCTTTCGAAGAGCTTTCTTTTGCCCAAGTAAGAACCAGCAAAGTATGCCCCTGTGTCAGTAGCCCAAAGGATAAAAAGGCAACCGAAGATTATTTCGAAGTTGTAGTTACCCTGATCCATGACAACAATATTTAACAGCGTAAAGGGTATGGCTACGTAGAAAATACCGAGAAAGGTAAATGCAATATTGGTAAAAGGCTTTCTCTCGAATTTTTTATAAAGCTTGACGATGTATACGCATGCTACGAGGGGGAATATTAGAAAATAATACCGATATGAGATGATCTGCATCTCTATGAGGAAGGAGAGCGTGAACACAAGAATGCCGCAGAAGACACCCAGTGCCTTTTGAGGAACAAAACCATCAAGACCGGCAAGCTTATAAAACTCTAGCAGCGAGAACAGGCAGATGATAAAGAAGACAGCAAAGTATGTCCACGGTCCAAGGCAAACTGCTGTGATAATACCTGCTGCACCTAAGATGCCTGTAATAATCCTTTGGGTAAGATTACTGTATTTGCGGATAGCTTCTGTCACGGTTATAGTTGAGTGATGGATTGTCGGTTTTCGAAATACTTGTAAAAATAATAAAGTAGTGCAACCGTTAGTAAAGCGCTAAAAATAATTGCAGTGATCGGCAAGGCTTCCGGGCTTTCAAGATCGTAAGTTACCGTACCCTGCTGGTAAAAGTACATGGCCAGCACCGAGAAACCGTTGTTTACAAAGTGGGCGATAACAGCAAACCACAAACTACCCGACCAATAATAGAAATATCCAAATAAGGCACCTAGTAATAAGCGGGGAACAAAGCCAAAGAATTGAAAGTGAATAGCACTGAAGAGGAATGCTGCAAACCAGATGGAAACATGAATGTTGTTGGTTGCCCTTAAAAGCTGGTTCTGGATGATTCCTCGAAATACGATCTCTTCGCCAAAAGCGGGAATAACAGCAATAACGATAAGTGCTATCAATACTTCGCCAACGGAATCGAACTTGGTGAGAAACTTAGTCATCTCTGCTGCCAGTTCTTCTTTTTCTTTCGCCCATTGTTCGAATTCTTTAGCGAACTCCGGAAAATGAACATTGGCGTTCCATTCTATAAATACAGAGTTAACCGCCATAAAAACAATAACAGCAATGACTGTTATAACAACAGGAAGAAAGTCTACCTTATAATTACGAAAGAAGTCGACAACGGATCTGCGTTCGGCTGCAAGGAACAATGCAGGGCAGACTATTAAACCAAAAAAAGTAGCCGATGCCTGAACAATGTATAATGGTATTTTTATTGCCGGATCGGCGGCAGGACTTTGAAGGCTATTTACCATATCAGTTATGCTACCAGAATAGAAGGGCAGGGCCAGGAAAAAACCGATCATAGGACCTATAACAATAAAGCCCAAGCCTACGAGGATTAAAATCATTAGCAAGGAGATCACAGGGTGTCTCTCACGGCGGTTCATCAATTCATTTTCCAGCATGTTCGGGGAAATGGCTAACTTTGTAACTTCTCCGATACCAATTAGGGAGAAGTAGGGCAAATATGGCAAAAATTGGCAATATTGATTTAGGAGATTTTCCGCTGCTGCTGGCTCCGATGGAGGATGTGAGTGATCCGCCGTTCAGGGCAGTATGCAAAGAAGGAGGGGCAGACCTGATGTATACCGAATTTATATCCTCCGAGGGGCTTATCAGGGATGCAGCCAAAAGCAGGCAGAAGCTTGATATTTTTGAATACGAGCGGCCTATCGGTATCCAGCTCTTTGGCGGTGACATTGGAAACATGGTTGAGTCGGCCAAGATAGCGACGGAAGTTAATCCTGATCTTATTGATATCAATTATGGGTGCCCGGTGAAAGCGGTTGCGTGCCGTGGCGCAGGGGCGGCTTTACTTCAGGATATACCCAAAATGGTGAAGATGACGGAGGAGATTGTGAAGTGCACCCATCTTCCTGTTACGGTTAAAACCAGGCTGGGATGGGACGACAACACGAAGAACATTCTTGAAGTAGCGGAGCGTTTACAGGATATCGGAATAAAGGCACTTACTGTTCACGGGAGAACCCGGGTACAGATGTATAAGGGGTCTGCTGACTGGACTTTGATCGGGAAGATCAAAGAAAACCCGAGGATGCACATACCTATCTTCGGCAACGGAGATATTGATAGTCCGCAGAAGGCCGTAGAATACAAGAACAGATATGGTGTTGATGGCATTATGATTGGCAGAGCTGCTATTGGTTACCCATGGATCTTCAACGAGATCAAGCATTATTTAAAACATGGCGTGCGCCCCTCTCCTCCTGAGATATCGGAGCGCGTGCGTGCAGCAAGAAAACACCTCGAGTTTTCTATACAATGGAAAGGTGACAGGCTGGGTATCTTTGAAATGCGCAAGCACTACACCAACTACTTCAGGGGTATACCGGAATTCAAGCCTTTCAGAATAAGATTGGTTGAAGCCAATAGTTTTGAGGAAGTGATAACCATACTGGATGAAGTAACAGGGCACTACAGCAACGTGCTACTGAGTGCGTAGTTCACTTTTCTTTCAATGAAGTATCAATCTATAATCGGTACTTAAGGCAGTACCCAAAGCACGCTTTTACCTGTACGCAAATGTGATGCTTTGCGCCGGAGATAGAACTTCTTTATCCCGCCAAGGTAATTTGCTTTTCTACTTTATTTAAACCGTGATCTTCAATAATGGCTTTGACCGTATAGTCCTTCAAGAGCGTTTGTGTCGTTGATGGAGTAAAGAAGAATTCATCTATTCCCTTGCGGATGGCCATCCCTGTTTCCACGAACTTACCTTGTTCATTATAAATAGAAACGCTAACCTTATTGATAGCAAAATGCTTTTTAAACACCTTAACCTTTACTGTACCTCCTTTCTTTGCATTTGATTTGGTGCTGATCTCTTTGATTTCACCTTTACGCATGTAGTCGGTAATGACGGCGGTATATGCGTTCGTTAAATTGAGCTTCTTTGCCTTTTTCAAATAATAGGCTTTTTTCTGTGGGTCTTGCAAAAGGTGTTTGGCATAGACTGATGCTGCCTTAAATTTTAACCTGTTCTGCCTTTGTTTTTCGCTTTGCTTGCCAGTTTGCCTTGGTTTATGGGTAAGTATGGTTTTATTGCCTACCCGTTTTATAACGAATTTGCCTATAGAACCGCTGAAACCTTTGAGCAACGTATTTGTTTGAAGTGTAGCCATATATATCTGGGTTTTTCAGGCAATATGGATGAGGTTTTTGACAAATAGTGTCAAAAGCTTTTTAGTTATAATTTATTTAAGGCAAGGAAGGCCTTCGTGCGCCGTAGGGATGGGTTAGCTGGTTCATTTCTCCACTCTTTTTCCTCTCTTGCCGGACTCTCGGTGCTCTCTTTGGGCAGCAAGCTTAACGCAGATTTAAGGTCGGAATTGTAAATACCTAGAAAAGGCACGGGAAGCTTATTAAGATACGAAAAAGCAGAAGATAAAGAAAGAAATGGGTAAAAAATAAAGTTGGAACTAACTACTTACTAGTAGGCCTCAGGCTGTGCGTCTTACTATGCCCTTCTGAGGGTGGATTTTAATAGAAAAGAATTCGCTGATGAACACGTTCATCCTGTTATCAACCATCAGGAAAGGGCTATCCGTTGGATAGAAGACTGTTAGATCGAGCACTGCTCTTAAGAAGTTAGGATGTTTACAAAACTCCTTTGTCCATTTTTTGAACTGTGTCGACCATTCGCGCTGATACTTCTTAAAGTCATCCGATCCATCGAACAGAAACTCGAGTTGGTTATCGCTATAAAAGGTATAGCGAAAGATACCCATGGTAGTGAGGTAGAACTCGTTGAGGTGTCTGAAATCTTCACCTGTGTGTTGCTGAATTTTCTGTGCTGTTTCATCAACAATACCCAAAGGATTATGGCGGAGGAGATATTCTACCTTCACGAAGTCAACAAGGTATTGAAGAAGTGATTGTTGTAAAGAGAGTTGTGCCTCTTCGAGGATGTAATTCTTGTCTAATGGAAAGAATTTTCTTAGCACAGGTTTTTTTAGTATTTGGCAAAAGTAATAAAAAAGGCTTGCCATATGGAAAGCCTTCTCTAACTATTTGTTCAAAAATATTTAAAACTTTTCAGCGCTAGCAGACTCGTAAGACTTCTGATATCTATCGGGTATAGTACTGCCCAACATAGAGCCTGGTGGTATAGAAGGATAGATCTCTTCGAAGGTTTTGATCTCGTTCATGAATACTCTCCTGTTGATCTGATGGCGATTCAGTTTGTTTGGTGAATCGATACCTGCAGCGGCCATAAGCTCAACAAAACTTTCGATGGTGTGTTTATGAAAGTTGGCTACCCTTACTTTTTTATCATCAACAACCAGACCTTTTACCAGTTCAAGATCTTGTGTAGCTACTCCGGTTGGACATGTGTTCTTATTACACTCCAGCGCCTGAATGCATCCGAGGGCCATCATCATAGCGCGAGCACTGTTGCACATGTCAGCACCGAGGGCCATTGCACGGATGAGGTGAAATCCCGTAAGGATTTTCCCTGATGCGATTAACTTAATATGATGACGTATGTTGAATCCTTTGAGCATGTTATCAACAAACGCCAGCCCTTCCAGCAAAGGCATACCTACGAAGTTGGAGAACTCGGGAGGCGCAGCACCTGTGCCGCCTTCGCCACCATCTACAGTAATGAAGTCGGGATAGATATCTAATTCAACCATTGCCTTGCAAATGGATATGAACTCGCTCTTTCTGCCGACGCAAAGTTTAAAGCCGACGGGCTTGCCATCTGAAAGTGTTCGCATTCTAGCAACGAAGTGAATGAGCTCTTTGGGTGTTGAGAACGCACTGTGAAATGGTGGAGAGAAAACCGTAGTGCCTGCCTTTACCAAACGTATGGCTGCGATTTCCGGCGTGTTCTTCTTAGCAGGAAGAATACCACCATGGCCAGGCTTTGCCCCTTGTGAGAGTTTGAGCTCTATCATTTTCACCTGAGGTCTTAAGGCATTCTTTCTGAAAGCATCATCAGAGAAGTTTCCTTCCATATCACGAGCGCCGAAGTAACCTGTTCCGATCTGCCACACGAGGTCTCCTTCGTATTTAAGATGCGGAGGGCTGATGCCACCTTCGCCAGTGTTATGCGCAAAGCCTCCCAGCTTAGCCCCGGCATTCAGTGCTTCTATGGCTGCACCACTTAACGAGCCAAAGCTCATGGCCGAAACATTAAGAATACTTGCTGAGTACGGTTGTTTGCAATCTTTATTGCCCACTGTAACACGCGGATGGTGATCAACTTTATGGAAGTCGATAGGTACGATGGAATGGCTCATCCATTCGTATCCTTCAGAATATACGTTAAGCTGCGTTCCAAAAGGTGTAGTATCGATTTGTTTTTTAGCGCGCTGATATATTACAGAGCGATCGTTTCTGTTAATGGGTACGCCATCTGTATCGGATTCAACAAAGTACTGCTGAATTTTAGGACGCAAGTCTTCAAAGACATAACGCAACCTTCCTACCAAGGGAAAGTTTCTTCTGATGGATTGTTTTGTTTGCACCATATCCTGAACGCCCATAACAATAAAGGGTGCCACAATAACGAGACAACCAAATGCAGGCAACCAGAATAAGGACCAGACAATAATGAGCAGTGTAATACTTACACTACTGATAACAAATATTTTTCTCATAGCAGGTAGTAACCATCAAATATAGCAAAATAGGTATGAGGTATTGAATGTAACGGCATTCGAGGGGTTGATTTTACATTACAGGTATTACTGAGAGTTGAAGTGATGGCGTTAATTATACTGCACCAGTGACGGTGGTTTAACAAAAGTTGCGCTGTACTTAACACGCAGGTTACTGCTAAGCCTGACTTTGAAATTTGTAAGATCGGGAAGTGATCTTGGGTAGTACATAAATCGCAGTTCTATTGTACCGAATACCAGGTTTTCGTTTCGGGTTCTCAAGCCGCCACCTAAACCAAAGTACGGTTTACTATTTAAGAGACCTTTATGTTCAGGGGAGAGAAATGCCATTTCGCCATAGGTAAAGGGAGCGATTTTAAAGCCGAGGAATTCTAATGGGGTGAAGACAAGCGTTTCACTATTGATATGAAATCTTTTTGTACCCCACAGGCTATCTACATTAAAACCCTGCAAACCAAATTCGGCATTTATATCCAGCGGAAGCGCAGTTTTTTGATTGAAGACATAAGTTATATCGCCACCGAGGGTTTGCCGGATGAGCAAGTTTTTATAACTAAACAAGCGACTAAAGACAGACCCGGAAAGCAGCAGTGATACATCTTCAAGACCGTTTTTATTGTAGCCTCCTCCCCGGAAATTGACGTTATAGAAATGACCTCGCCTATCGACAATAGACTTATTTACCTCAAATCCAAGGTATGGCCTCTCTAAACCCAATTCTCGTGACCATCCGAAATACATGGACATGGTATGACCGTAGGGAACGTCTTCCGTTCTACCGAAACCGTAGATGAAACGGGTTGTATAGAAGTTCTGCTTAAAGAAAGTAACACCGCCAAGCACGAAAGTGCGGTTATTATAGATAGGGTTTAACGTCTCCTGATTCTGCAGCGGTTTTTTGGTAAAAACCTGATCGAATGTTCTAATGGCGATGAAATGCCTGTTTCTGTCTCTGATGTTTGACCTTGCACCGATGTTATATCCAATCCAAAAGTCTTTTACCAGGTAAGTGTACTGCCTGAAAACAGAGTCGTTGACGCTATAAAGATTACTAGACCAGTTGCGACTTATCTCAAGACCGCCCGCTAACTCGGTATACGGAGAAACCAGTGGGCGTTCAAGCCTGAGGTAGTACGCTTTTTCTTCCTCCCGGCCATAGCTGCTGCCGGTGTTCAATTGCGTGTACCCACCCGTTGCAGTAATAAAACTTCCACCAATGCTATTCTTGCGATATTGAAATTCATAACCAAAAGGAGGATTTCTGCCTTCGTCAACCAGTCCTGTAAATTGCACGCGCTGGCCCCAGCCAAACATGTTAACATCATATAGCCTGAACCGTGTTTTGGTGGGACCGCTTGGATTGAAGCTACCGCCGACACTGAAGACATCTCTTGTCATTACAATAACATCAACGGAATCATCGGTATGGTCGAGCGGTACAATAAAGAGCTTGGCATCGAGAATGAAGTCGAGATCACGGATGTAACGCTCATTGTCGGCCATCTTGTAAGGATTTACCGGGCGGTTTTCTTTAATAAAAAGATGGTCTTTGATAACCCAATCTTTGGAATTACTGTGAAGCTTATTCGCAATCTTTGAAATAGTGTTTTTGATATTCCGCGTTGTATCGGTAATGGTTTTATCGAAACCTACCTGACGGACAATGATTTTTCTGATGATTTTTCCCTCGTAAGGAATAAAGAATTCTTCACTTTTTATGGTTGCACCAGGATTTCGCGATTGCTTTCTGGTGATGGTTTTGATTAGGCGTTTCGAGACCTTACTGTCTTTAATATTGTTGATGATCTGTCCGGCCTTTGTTGTGTCCGACTTAACCCGGACCGAATCGTCTTTGCTTACCGTATCCCGTTTTTGGGCAAAGGAAGGCCCGGACAGTAGAACTGCCAGCCAAAAAAGCCATAGCCTAAAGAATTTAGGGAAATACATAAAGCGTATAAGCTGCTTACAAAAAAAGCAATACCAACAAGTTTAACACTCAATTGCTGTAAAGAATTTGGTTTTTGCAGTCTAAACGTACTTTTCTATTTTTTATTGGCTATGTAAACACCCCCAATAATGGCAATCATGCCAATAAAATGCCCCATTGCCAATTGTTCGCCATCGAGCAAACCCCATATAACCGCAACAATAGGAATAAGGTAAGTGATGGAACTTGCGAAAAGCGGGGTGCTTATTTTGATAAGTCTGTTGAAGAGGATGGTGGCTATAGACGTACTCATGAGGCCCAAAAGAATGAGAAACCCTAATGCCTCAACAGCGCCTGGATGAGCGGACAGCTTTGTAGTAAAAGGCGTAAAAGCAAAAAGATAGATGAGCGCTAAAGGCGCAATAAGCATGAGAGACAGCGATGTGATGGTGAGCGCTTTTAAATCAGGAAGCTTGAATTTTATAAAATTGACGTTAGATCCGTAACAAATACATGCAATGATAACAAAGATTGCATATAAGTTAATACCGCCAATCTGGCCACCTGTTCTTGATATAATCAGTAAGATAGACCCTGCTAAGCCAATGATAATTCCTACCAGTGCTTGTTTTTTAAAAACCTGCTTGAATACTATCGCGCTAATGATCATGGTAAAAATCGGGGTGAGGCTATTGAGAATACCAGTGATTGCACTATCCATTTTCGTTTGAGCTGTAGCAAAAAGAAAGGCAGGAAAGAAAACACCGAGCAAGCCCGACAACAAGAGTTTCCAGTAGTGATCTTTGTTAAGTTCTTTGATTCGTGTGAGGGCAAATGGCAGAAGAAATATACTGGCACTTACAACACGAATGGCGCCAACCTCGCCTGCCGAGTAAACTTTTAAACCTCGTTTCATAAGTATAAAAGAGGTTCCCCAGATTAATGTTAGAATTACGACTAAGAAAACAGAAGAGAACTTCCCGTTTTTTGTTTCAGGCATACGACAGTACTAAGAATCAAATATTGCGATTCGGAAGAGGATAATCAAACTGTTTGTTGCGATTTGGTTTACATTTGATTTTTCAATCTTGCTTTGGTTCCTTCCTCGAATTATTTTTCTAGCGTTGATGTAGTTTTAAATAAAGGAAAATTATGAGTCAGGCTTTTGTTCGTGAAATGGATGACCAATGGTTGAGTGATGTAGCACCGACCGTTCAGGCATTGATCCGTTTTTTAACTATGGAAAATAACGGAATTGGTGTGTACGAGAAAAAGACCTACACTACTTCAGATGGCAAGGAAATACATGAAATGAGTAACGGTTTAGGATATTATAAAAATGCTCAAAACCAATGGGAAATATACAAATAACAATTCCCGCACCTCATTAGAGAAAGTTTATGCGTTTATCTTAGAAGGAAAACGGTTACCTTGCGCCGTTTAAGTAACGACCGAATGAAACATGAGCAAGATACAATATCGGTTCTGGAGCTTAAGCGATTACTCATCGATTTAAAAGATAAGCAACCAGACATAAGCGTACGAACGCGCCTCATGGGCAACATGTGGGATGTAAATTTTAATGCAGTTGTATTGGTAACAGAATGGGGTGTGATATTAAGCGACGTTACCAGCAATAAAATCTGTACTATTCCTAATCTAAATAATATTATCCAGTTTGAAATAGACTCGCCTTTTCAGCAATACAAGCCCTTTCATCATTACAATGTGGTGCTTGATATCAGCAGTATCGTTAACGTTGAATAGTAAAATCCTTGAAGTTCTGTAGTGGTATATCCTTCACCAGACATTCATTTACTTTTGCTCGCGGAGGACCTTTTTTACACCAATCAATAAAGGTGTCTACAACGCGAACCTCTCCCTCTGCTTCAATATAAACACTTCCGTCAGCTTCATTGCGAACAATACCTTTGGCACCGAGCTCATCTGCTTTTTCCTTTGTTGACGCACGAAAGAAAACACCTTGTACTTTTCCTGTGACCTGTATAGAAACAGATTTGATCATAGAGGTGAAAAATAAAAGATCCTCTGTTGCACTAACATGTTATTAGAAACAGAGGATCTGTAAAACAATTAATATCAAATAATATAATCCGTGCTTAAGAAGGCTGACTCTCTATTGCGGATAATTGTTCCGAGCATTTGTTTATTTGCTTCTGTATTCTTGGTAGCAACTAAAGTACGTATCGAGAATACGCGAAGTGCATCAGCTACAGACAGCGTTCCTTCGGCCGAATCTTTTCTTCCATTGAAAGGGAAAGTATCAGGGCCGCGCTGGCTTTGAGAATTAAGATTAATTCTTCCTACCTGGTTTACAAATGCATCGACGTATTTTGCTACCCTTTTTGAATCCGTGCCAAACACACTAACCTGCTGACCATAGTTTGAGTTAACGACGTAATTGATTGGCTCATCATCATTCTCAAAGGCAACAATTGGCACAACCGGACCGAATTGCTCTTCGTAGTAAATCTTCATTTTGTTATTTACAGGATAAAGTACCGCAGGGTAGAAGAATGAGTTAAGGTATTCTCCCCCACCTTCGTTTACTACCTTTGCACCATTATTCTTTGCATCTTCTACAAGATTTCGAAGGTAATCTACCTTTCCTGGTTCTGGCAGTGGTGTTAATCCCACACCTGAATCCCAGGGCATCCCTGGCTTCAGCTTTTTAACTTCCGCATTAAATTTCTGAATAAAAGAATCAATAATGCTCTTATGAACAAAGACAATCTTAAGGGCAGTGCAACGCTGTCCGTTGAAAGAAAGTGATCCTGTAATGCATTCTGTTACTGCATTATTTATATCCGCATCCTCTAATACGATGGCAGGATTTTTAGCATCAAGCCCTAAGATCGACTTTAAGCGGTGTGGTTTAGGGTGAAGTTTCTTTAAGTCATTGGCCCCCTTGTTGGTTCCGATGAAAGCGAATACATCTATCTTTCCGCTTTCCATTAAAGCACCAACGGTTTCTCTTCCACGACCATAAATGATATTGATTACACCAGGAGGGAAACTATCTCTGAATGCCTCCAGCAAAGGACGTATGAGCAGCACACCATATTTTGCAGGCTTAAATACAACTGTATTTCCCATAATTAATGCAGGGAAAAGTGTTGTAAACGTTTCGTTAAGCGGATAATTGTAAGGCCCCATACATAACGCAACACCTAGCGGAACTCTTCTTATCTGCGCCATGAAGCCTTGCTCTTCTACAAGCTTTGCTGAGTTTCTGTCAAGATCTTTATAAGCCTTAATGGTATCAACAATGTAGTCGCAGGTTCTGTCGAATTCCTTTTCAGAATCTTTTAGTGTTTTGCCTATCTCCCACATCAATAGTTTAACTACTTCTGTTCTTTTCTTGCGCATGGCAGCGAGAAAATTTTCGATATGCTCAATTCTCTCCGTCACGCTCATGGTAGGCCAAAGACCCTGCCCAAGGTTGTATGCATTTGCCGCGGCATCTAATGCTTCAAGTGATTCTTTAGAAGTGAGAAGCGGTGTACTTCCTATGATCTTTTGTTCATATCCATTTCCCTTCTTCAGAAATACAGGGCTTGCAACAGGATTTAAGTTTCCATTCCAAATTTTTAATTCACCGTTGATCAGGTATTCACGCTGATCGAGCGGTTCAGCAATTTCGTATTGCTCAGGAATTGTGTTTTCCACCGGGAAAACATGCTCTAGAATCTGGCTCATTATGTTGTTTATTTTAAAGGGTTGGTTGTCTCGTTAAGTATAGATACTCCAGATGAAGAACCTATCCGGGAGGCACCTGCTTTTACTAACGCCGCTGCCTGATCAAAAGTTCGAATACCGCCGGATGCTTTGATGCCGACGGATGGTGGTAGTACTTTCTTCATCAATGTAACATGTTCAACAGTTGCGCCTGCAGGTGCCATACCGGTGGAAGTTTTTACAAAATCTGCGCCGGCATCTGCACATAATTTGCAGGCTTCTTCTATTTCTGATGGTGAAAGATAAGCAGTCTCAATGATTACTTTCAATAATCGCTCATGATCGTGTGCTAATTTTGCACACTTGGCTATCTCGATTTTAGTCCATGGGATACCTGTTTTGAAGGAAGTCAGATTCCAAACAACATCGATCTCGTCGGCCCCGTTATCGATTGCACGTTTAATCTCATCAAGCTTAGTTTCCGTCATGTTATAGCCTAGCGGGAACCCGGCTACAGTGACGAGAAAAATTTTTGCATTACCCCGTTCGCGAAAGGCTCTGCGTACCCAAAATGGCGGAACGCATACGCCCACAAAACCGTATTGCTTCTTCAACAAGCTTGTCGATGTCACTGATGGATAATACAGGACTGAGGTTGGTATGTTCAATATAGGATGCAATATTCACTGCATGAAATTACAATGATATTGCTATTGATGTTAGTGCCTGATGCCACATTCTTTACAATACTTGAGCTTACCCGCCTTGTGTTTTTTTGGCGGGCGTTTATGACCGAAGTAAAGCGGATTACTGTACTGTGGTTTCTCCATTAACTTCTCATTCTTCTTGCGCGTTTTTTCAAGACGAGCCATACGTTCATAAAACTGCTGCTCCGACTCGTAGGTAGGACCTTTTGATTTTTTCTTGGTCGATTTTTTCGGAGCGTATTGCTCTGTTGGGAATGATGGATTTAAACTGTTTGGAGCATTTGTATCTCCATCTCCTCGCTTCTTTTTAGACTGACTGAAAGAAGCAGTTGATATAACCAAGAATAACAATACAGCCACTAAGCGCATAACTAAAGAAGTATTTTACCTTAATAACCATTGAGCAATAGAAATATTATGTAAAACTTATCAAGATGTTGAATTATCACGATAAGCAGCTATATAATCGGTTTGAAATAAGAGAACAACGTGTTTTAATTACTTTTTGCTTCCATCATAGACTGCTGTCGCCTATAGAGCCACGGAGGTGTGGGATTTTCTTCTTTCCATAAACCTTTTTGATTTTTTTCGGCTTCAAGCCGGTACGCTTCCAGTTCAGGAAGTGGATTTCTTTCGGCTGTCCAGGCGAGCCCTTCTTTAAGTAGTTCAACCCGGGGATCAACATTTCTTTTAACTTTTAATACAGCCAAGTTGTTTCCCAATCTATCTTTTCCAACTATTGTAAAGGTGATCTCCTGACGTAGCACCAGTTTTTCTAAAAATCTTTTTGCTTCCTTTGCATACTCCTGCCCCGCGTCAGGACAATCAATCCCTGCCAATACAATCTTCTGCTTTTCTTCTTTGTCATCAATAACCTCCAACGTATTACCATCTATAACACCCACTACTCTTCCTTTCATCTCTTTTTCTGTAGAGGCGATCGATGAACTCCCCATTATTAGTAGTAAGAATAAGAGTTTCATAAGACAGGCCATTTTAGATGAATCTTGTATAGCTCACTTACACAGATAAAGAGATGACAACATGTACTTCTCTTATAAAAAGCTTATTCAATTCAGAAGCTTTTACATTGCAATAAATTGAATAGTCTTACGCTCTGTTGCTTTATTATCTTATTACTTGCAGTAGTTATCAATCTGGAAGCGCGCTTTTGCATCTCCGTTCTCAACTGCCTTTCTCCAATCGAAACAAGCCTTTTCTTTTTCGTTTATCTGGTAATAGAAATTCCCTCTTTGCTTGTAGTAAGATGCATTCTTAGGATCAAGTTTAATAGCCTCATCCATGTCGGATACTCCGGCGCCGTAGTCGTCTGTTCCTGCCTTGCAGGTAGCACGATTATAGTATGCAACGGCATCGTTCGGATTAGCACTGATCACTTTGTTATAGTCAACAATAGCACCTTCATAATCTTCAAGACTTTCTTTCACAAGTCCCCTATTAAAATAGGCATTGATGTTTTTAGGATCTAGATCAAGAGCCTTATTTAAGGAACCAAGTGCCGCCTTTGTATCATTTAGTTCCAGATGTGCCCTTCCTTTGTTAAGGAAAAGCTGAACACTGCTTTCTCCTGCTTTCAATGCGTTATCAAACTCAACAATGGCTTGCTCAAATTCCTCAACTTCAATTTGCATTAATCCTCTTCTCAGATATACCTCTTTGTCTTTTACGCCCGCAGCCACAACTTTATCATAATAGTCGAGCGCTGGTGTAAACTTCTTGGTATTGTAGTAAGCATCGCCAAGAACGCGATATAAGGCAGCATCTGGCTTTTCAGAAAGTCTTTCAACCATTCTGAAATCATTGATGGCATTTTCATATTTATTGATCTTGAAATACGCCTGACCCCTGTTGTCGTACGCTTTAAGATATTCCGGATTTCTATTAATCGCTTCTGTAAAATCGGTTATGGCGGCAGCATTATTCTCTTGCTTAAAGTAGGCCTTGCCCCTGTTATTAAACAGTACAGCATCTTTTAATCCAAGTGTTACTGCCTTGGTGTAATCTTCAATAGCACCTGCAATATTATCGGTTACAAACTTGGCATCACCTCGGTGGAAATAAGCTGTTGAGAGCTTATCGTCATACACAAGCGCCTGGTTATAATCGTTAACTGCCTCAGCATAGTTCTTCGCGTCGTACTTGCAGTAGCCACGCATATCAAATGCAATGGCTTGTTTAAAACCGGAGGCAATGGCTTTATCAAGATCAGGTAATGCAGATTTATAATCCTTCAGGTAATACCGTGTAGCACCCCTCTTAAATAACATATCAGCAGAGGTAATTCCGCTTTCTATTGCCTTGGTGAAATCAGGTAGGGCTTTTTCGTAATTCTTTAATTCAAAGTAGGCATTACCTCTAAGCACATACACGTTGTTATTTTTTGTAGCGCCTTCTATTGCTTTGGTAAGATCAGGAATGGCACCTGTAAAATCTTTGGTGTTATATCTCGCGGTACCAAGCATAGCGTAGTCGTCAGCAGACGCCTCTCCCTTCGATACAACAATGGCGAGGTCATTAATTACATCAGCATACGCCTGAAGTTTGAATTTTGCTGCGCCTCTGTTTCGGTAAGCTTGTGTATAATCTTGTTTAATACCTAATGCACGATCGAAGTCAGGAATAGATTCTTTAACCATACCTGCATTAAGCTTGGCTTTACCCCTGTTGTTGTAAATGATCTCGTTGTTGGCTCCGGATGCTATTGCTTTGTCATACGCATCTATTGCACCATTGTAATTATTCTGTTTGAAGCGCACGTTACCGAGCTGAAAAAGTATTTCAGGATTCTTGGTACTTAGTGAAAATGCTTTCTCTAGATGCGGTGTTGCTTCTTTTTCTTTCTGCGAGTTTATGTAAGCCAGAGACAATGCTTCGTAAGCAGAAAGATCGGCCTTATTGTTTACTGCCGACTTTTCTAAATCGATAATAGCACCAGCATAGTTTTTATCTTCGAAGAATGCCTTACCACGTTTCAGATAAAGTTCATCTTCTTTCTCTCCTGCCATTTCGGCTGCCGTAAGTGCTTGAACCGCTTCTTTGTATTTCGCATTCTCAAAACGAAGATATCCTGCATACAAATTTACCTTACCATCTTTTTCTCCAGCGCTTAATGCCTTCTCAAGATTGGTTGAAGCTTCAGCTTTTTTATTGGTATTGTAATAAGAAATACCCAACATCTTCAACACGTCAGCAGTCTCACCTTCAGTGGCTTTGGCTTTTTCAAGATCGGCAATGGTGGATGCGTAATCCTTTAGCGCAAATTTTGCAGTACCACGGTTTAAGAATGCTTTGCTGTATGAAGCATTTAATTGAATAGCCTTATCATAATCTGAAACAGCTCCCTGGTAATCTTTTCCGTTGGCTTTTGCTTTACCGCGATTATTAAATACAATGGCATCGTTATAACCATTCTTTACGGCGTTGTCGTAATTACTGATGGCACCTGGAAAATCATTCTTAATAAACTTGATATCGCCAATGTTTTTATACGCTTCTCCTTCAACAGCACCTAACGACACTGCCTTTTCAAGATCGCGCAAAGCGTTGTCGTAATCTTTCTGTATGTATTCAGCATTTCCTTTGCACAGGAAAACCTCTTTTGTGGCAACGCCTGCATTAATCGCTCTGCTTAACGATTCAATAGCAGAAGGATATTCTTTGTTCTTATACTGGCAGGTACCCAATTGCGTGAACACATCTTTATCTGTAACACCCAGGGTAACCGCATTGGACAAGTTCTTGGCAGCATCAACACAATTACCTAATTGGGCGTTGCTCATACCCAACATGGTGAATACCTCTTTATCTTTTACGCCTTTGGCCAACACAGCATTTAGTGACTCAACAGCACCTTTATAATCTTTAAGCTTGTATTTTGCTACGCCTACTTTCTGTTGCAACTCAACCTCTGGCCTACCCTTCGCTATCAGCTTCTCAAAGTCTTCAGCGCTACCTTTCCAATCTTCAATTTTAAACTTAGCCTCTGCTCTGTTTTCCAATGCTTTGTCATAATCTGCTTTTAATGCTAAAGCCTTATCGAAATCAGGAATGGAACCTTTATAATCTTGTAGATTAAATTTCGCTTTACCGCGATTGTTGAACAGAATCGGATCGCTTGCCCCAAGTGTTACAGACTGGTCGTACGCTTTTATGGCTCCGGCAAGATCGTTCTTTAGAAATTTAATATCACCAATGCTCTTAAAAACTTCAACATCGTTAACACCGAGTGAAACTGCTTTTTCCAAATCACGTAAAGCGTTATCATTATCTTTCTGGGCAAGTGCTGCATTACCTTTATAAAGAAATACCTCCTTGGTATTTGCCCCTGCATTGATGGCCCTGCTTAATGATTCGATAGCCGGCGCATATTCTTTATTCTTATACTGGCATGCACCTAGCTGATAAAAAACGTCTTTATCGGATGCTCCTAATCCCGCGGCAGCGGTAAGACTTTTTATTGCACCAGCACAATCGTTCAACTGTGCCGCAGTTAAACCATGCATACGAAACACGTCTTTATCTTTTACACCTTTCTGTATGGCTTTATCAAGCGCTTCAGCAGCGCCTTTGGTATCGTTCAAGGTATATTTTGCTGTTCCTATTTTTTGATAGACATCAGCGTCTGCTTTTCCGGAAGCAAGGATCTTTTCAAAGTCTTCAATACTTCCCTTCCAATCCTGCATTTTATAACGTGCCTCTGCGCGGTTTTCTAATGCTTTTTCGTATCCAGCCTTTAACTCAAGCGCTTTGGTAAAATCAGGAACTGATCCTTTATAATCCTGAAGATTAAACTTTGCCTTACCCCTGTTGTTGTAGAGAATAGCATCTGCCTTTCCTGTAGCTATAGCTTTGTCATAAAATGCAACAGCATCTTTATAGTTCTCCAATTTAAATTTTGCATTACCAAGGTTGGCAAGGGTCTCATAGGCTGAGGCACCCATCAATATTGCTTTTTCAAGATCACCTACTGCGCCTGAATAATCATCGAGGTTATATTTTGTATTTCCACGATATTCGAATAGTTCTACGGTATTAATCCGTGCTTTTAAAGCCTCATCGAAATCTGTCTTTGCTTTATCAAATTGTTTGAGCTGATACAGCGCAACACCTCGTTTCACATAAACTTCTTTATTGCTATAACCCGAATTAATGAGTTGTGTAAAACCGAGGGCTGCATCGTTGTAATTGCCAGCACTAAATTTCTTTAAAGAAGCCTCCCATTGCACCAGTAGCAATGAGTCGGCTTTTTGTGCAAAAGATGTATGAAATAGCGAAATGCACAGAAAAGCAATTAGCGGGGTTCTCATAGTAATAACGTTAATGGACAAAATTATTAAATATGGCCGTATTTTATGCCTTAAGTGGCTGAATGGATTATCCCTGTAAGGAATTGAAGAGAAAATGACCAATAATGGTTATTGTAGCGACTGTAAATACCTGCTTTTCTATTGACTGATTGCCTGCTTTTTCAATAATGGATGGGTCACCTCAGCCTGTTTTTTAAGTCTGCCATAGGGGTAGCTTCAGTGTAGCTGGATTGTAGAATTAGTGTTCCTTTCATAAAAGGGGGTGTTTATGAACCAATATGAACGATCAATGAATGCTTTATGAATGCCTGATGAACGAATCATGAATGGTCAATGAATGAACATCGCATGGTTGTCGCTTGCTACAAGCCAGCTACACAGATGGTTGTCCTATACACTTTTAGCTACAGAAGTACAAAACACTATAATTGCCTACAAAACGTGGCTTTGAACATCCTTCAAGCGAAATTTCGCAGGTCTTTCAACTCGCCAATAGCGCATGGCAATAATCATTGGTTTTACACCGTGGTAATGGCTACCTTAGAAAAATCAAAGGAGATCAACCTGTTAATGACTGCCATAGAAAGAAAAGAAAAGACAGAACAAATACTTCGAAGTCTGGGTATTACTTTAATTGATCAGTTGCCACCGCTTGAAGAAGAAAGTGCTGTTAGATTAAGGACACCGCAAGAAATAGCAAAACGACTTTTAATTCTAACCTACCTGAACTGCATTGTTGAGGCGGACCACCTGAAGCAGGACGTAATTTTATTTCTTAAAAAAGAAGGACTTTGGGAAAGCACCACAGCACAGGAGAAAACATGGTTCGAGAAAAAAGAACTTACGGAAACGGAAGTAACACAAATATTATGGCGGGGTGAAGCAATCTGGTTTATGCTTTGGGCACTAGATAAAACGGATAAACTGGAATTACCGGTAAGTGAAATAAATATCGACAAGGTAATACCGCTTCTTCCTCCATTTATGCAGGATACTACCGGGTTTATAACCTCGGCAACAATCAGGTCTACAACTGAAATTCTTGATCAGGCAGATTTAACATTCCGGCTTCTTTGGGCATTGCGCGAGGCAGACCTGGATGGCTCATACGAGTTGCCATTAAATGCAGGTATTGTTCACGAAAGGTATAACGCCATTAACTGGATTATGTTTGTTAATGAGAAGTGGGATGAATAATTCCTTTCTACTTCTTTACAACTAATAATAAGTCTAAAGCATTGCTGGCATCATCTACTACGATATAATCTTCATGTTTAATATCGAGCACCAGTTTATTATCGGTGGTCTGAAGTTTATTCCTGTTCCAACGGTTTAAGATCTCATACGGAATACGCAGCAAAGAGGCAGGCAGCCGGTGCTGTAGATTGAGAAGGTCCCAGCGGGTAAACTTCTCAACCGACTTTTTATTTTGCTCGTAGTAGTTCATCACCTTTTCGTTACCGGTGATTCCTTTCATTTCTACCTCTTTAAAAGACTTTGAAGCAAGGTTAGTAAGTTCGTGCGGGAGGTATTCGCGGACATGCCAGGGATTTCTAGACAAAGACATTTTGCGATTAGGCGTAGTGAGCAGGGCTGTACCACCTGGCTTGAGAACACGGTGGATTTCTTTCAGGAATAGCCCATCATTCTCAATGTGCTCAATTACCTGAAAACTAACAATAAAATCATAGGTATCATCGGCAAGACCTGATAATGGGGGAATGTTCATGCTCATGAACTTCCCGGAAGGATATTGCTTTTGTAAATTATCAATTACCGGCTTAATCTTATCAACGGCCGTAAAGCTTTTGGCACGCTCCATCAACAGGCTTATTCCTCTACCTTCACCACATCCAACCTCCAAAACATCGCCCTGAACATAATCTTTCGCCACAACATATGCTTTAAACAGACGTTGATGAATAGGATTATCAGAAGTGATCTTTTCACTGGTAATCTCAGTTGTGAATATCTTTGCCATGGCGCAAAAATAGTATTTCAATTACTTGGTAAAGAGGATTCCTGAATTAAAACTTTTATCCTGATATTCGTGCCCGATAATCTGCAATTAGTATGAATAAATGTCTAAGTGTGGCCTTCCTACTCATTAGCACCCTGGCTTATGGACAAGCTTTGCGTGATATCAACTACAATTACCTGTATAATCCGGATACTGAAGTAAGCTTACAATTGAAGCCTGTAAAACAAAACGATAATTGGGTGATCCTTTATAAGCTTCAGACAGCAAACGCAAATGATATTGAAAACTTTACTATTCAATGGCAGGGTCGCGACGCTCTTAGCAGCAAAGTTGAAGGTGCGTTATCATTTACTTCAAGTGAACCTGTACGTAGCACCACAGGGATAAATGGCGAAATATCCTTTCCAGTTTCAGGTGCTCCTAAAATTTTAGTCGCACGCGTTATTAACGAGCCCTTAAAACGCGCCTGGCTGTTTTACAAATCATTAGAAGAAACTTTTCCTGTAAATACATATTTAACAACAGGGGATGCACCTGTAACTGAACAATTTGTAAAGCCAACACAACAGGTCACGTTAAAGGATACGGCTTCACCCTATCACGTATTCTATTATAACGATAAATTTCCATCTGCTGCACCTGGCTTTTCAGAAGCACAGGCGAAGGTATCCAGGGAAATGAAATCAGACTCTGTTTTCACTGTTCAACCGGATGCTACTTTCTCATTAAATAGAGATGGTTTGTATCTTTTTCAAAGAGATACTTTGGCTACGCAAGGCCTGGC
Organism: Chryseosolibacter indicum; assembly: GCF_018598585.1. Lineage (GTDB taxonomy): Bacteria > Bacteroidota > Bacteroidia > Cytophagales > Cyclobacteriaceae > Chryseosolibacter > Chryseosolibacter indicus. The sequence continues at coordinate 12,388 of NZ_JAHESD010000003.1, read as the reverse complement.
AGTACGATCAGAAAGTGATTACCCGCGTTACTCTTTGATACAAAATCTACCAGGACCTCTTATTTACATCTGCACCAAGCAGGAATATGACAGGCTTGAAAATGCGAATGGCGATAAAAAAGCATTTGACAGGACGGTACTGAACATTACTGGAGATGCGGAACGCGCAAAAATACTTATCAGGAATTATTTTAGAAGAGTAGAATTGGCCAACCAATATTTTACTTCATATAAAGAGGGCTGGAAGACAGACCGAGGGATGATATATATTATCTTTGGTGTGCCTGACCAGGTCTTAAAGTTTCATGATCGCGAAGTATGGAGTTACAAGAATGAAGCCTTTAACGTTTCTTTCGACTTTGTTAAGTCCAGCAGTTTATTTGATCCTGAAAACTATGTTTTAATCAGAAGTAAAAAATTTCAGGAAGTTTGGTATGAAGTAGTAGACCTTTGGCGAAATGCCCGATTTTAACTACTAACCTTATCGCTACGCCAGCAAACTACAACACTAGAGAATGGAAAAAACAGATATGATATATGGCACCCGCGCAGTAATTGAAGCTATACATGCGGGTAAACAGATTGAAAAGATCATGATTCAATCGGGCCTTGTTAACGACTTAATTAAAGAGCTTATTAACATAGCCAAAGAGAAAAAGGCACCTTACACGTTCGTTCCTGCAGAGAAGTTAAAAAGGTTATCTACTAAAAATCATCAGGGGGTTATTTGCCTGCTGTCTTCTGTTTCTTATGCATCAGTAGAAGATCTAATCGACAAGGCTTTTAGCGAAGGCAGAGAACCGCTTTTTATTATACTGGATAGAATTACCGATGTTAGAAATTTTGGTGCTATTGCGAGAACAGCAGAGTGCGCTGGCGTTGATGGTATCATTATAGGAGAAAAAGGTAGCGCGCCAATTACAAGTGATGCTATGAAAACTTCTGCAGGCGCTCTCAATCATTTGCCTGTAGCTCGTGAGAAGGATCTTAAAAAAACAATAAGACTTCTGCGTGATAGTGGAATCAAAATTGTTGCCTGCACGGAAAAAGCATCTAAAGAAATTTATCACATTGATGTGAGCGGGCCAGTGGCACTAATTATGGGATCTGAAGAAGATGGCATTAGTGATGCGCTGCTGCGAGACGCAGATGACCTGGCTAAAATTCCTATGAAGGGAAAGATCGGTTCATTAAACGTTTCAGTAGCCGCGGGAATTATAGTATATGAAGTTGTAAGACGCAGATTAAAATAACAACACTTATTTATGTAAATACAAAAGGCGATACTGACGTGACAGTACCGCCTTTTTATTCTATTGATTATAGACCGATGCAAATTCTTTAGCAAAATCTTCAAGCTTTGTTTTAGAAAATACCGGTTTGTTTCTTCTGGCATCTGCCTGCATGATCCCCTCTCTCATGGCTTTTCCCATTTGTGTGAAGTTTTCTGCGTGTGTTTCAGAGAGACCAGCGTGAAGTAGGCCCTGCTTCTGTTGTTCGTCAGTAAACACAACCCATTTTAATGGCTTTCCTACTGCCCTTCCTAATACATCAGCTATTTCTTCACCACTGCGTTCATCACCGATAACATATCGAACCGAGTTACCTTTAAAATTCAGATTTAATAGTTCTTCCGTCGCAGCTTCAGCAATGTCATTGGTATGTACAAGAAACAATTTCTCTGTATCTCCAAAGTTACCACCTAGTATACCAGCACCCTTTGTCATGCCTAGCTGTGCGAAGAAGTTGTAAAAGAAGTATGACGGCCGAAGGTGTTTTACCTTAACAGGAAGCGCATTCAACTTCTTCTCAAAAGCAGCAACACCATCAACCGGGCCAACACCACTTCCAACATCAGCTCCTATGCTGCTGAGGTTTACAACGTACTGAGCACTGCTCGCTTTTATTGCCTCCTCATAATTTTTCGCTACCTCATCTTGTGAAGCACGCCAGTTGGAAGTCTGCCATATCGGAGGTATCATGGTATAGATTACATCTGCATCTTTAAAGGCAGCTTTAACAAAAGAAGAATCATGAACAGACCCTATAAGGGCTTTCGCTCCAAGTTTTTCAATTTCACCTAGGCGATCAACGTTACTGGTTATCACACTAACTTCTTTGTTATGTTTTACTAACTCTTGAACAATTGGTTTACTGATGTGACCTATCGATCCTGTAATAACATACTTTTTCATAATGGTAAGCATTGTTTGTTTTTGCTTTGCAATTGTAGAGAGTAAGTTCTTTATTTGTAAGTAGTTATATTTATCTGATATAGTCAGATAAAACAGACCATTACTGATAGTCAATAATATATGAGTTCAATCAGCTTAGAAAATATTACTAATTGTCCTGTTACAGCAACTATGAGTGTTATTGGAGGTAAATGGAAGATACTTATCATTCATCTCATCAATAACGATATTAACAGGTTCGGAAAAATGAGCATGATGCTGAAAGACATCAGCAAACAGATGCTTACCACCCAACTCCGGGAACTGGAAAATGATGGAATTATTCTGCGAAAGATCTATGCAGAAATTCCTCCAAAAGTAGAATACTTTCTTACTGATAAAGGCAAAGCGTTGTTACCCGTTACCGAAGCTATGAGAGACTGGGGAAATGCTTTTGTATTAAATGAAGCTAAAGCTGTAGAAGCGTAAAAATGGAAATCCAGGTTTTCTATTACTACTCATTAGAGAAAATAGAAAACCTGGAATTATATATCTTTAAATAAATTCGTTGGCGTTAGGTCTTGTTTTTACGTCGTTCACGAATCTTCTGAATTGTTCTTCTTTATCTTTCTCGCAAACTATTACTACGTTACCAAACTCACCCACGAGGTAGCCATTCAAACCTTGTACTACAATTAATTTATCATTAGAACCTCTGATGATGCAGTTTCGTGTATCGTACGTCTGGGCATTGGCGCTGATGGCGTTGTTGTTTTCATCTTTTGCAGAGATCTCATGAATAGAAGCCCATGAGCCGAGATCAGACCAATCGAAGTCTCCAAGACATACATAGACGTTTTGCGCTTTCTCCATAACAGCATAATCTATCGATATGCTTTTACATTGAGGGTATGCTGCCTGTATTGCTCCCTTCTCTTCTGAAGTACCCAGTTTGGTCTTAATATCTTCAAACACTTCAGCCATTTCAGGTGTATAAGATTGAAGTGCTTTTACAATTGCCTGAACACCCCAGATAAAAATTCCGGCGTTCCAAACGAAATCTCCGCTCTCTAAAAATTTTTTAGCCAATGTAAGTTCTGGCTTCTCTGTGAAGGTTTTCACCTTTTTTGCGAAGTTTTTTTCAGTATGATATTGAATATAACCGTAACCAGTTTCTGGTCTGGTGGGTTTAATACCTAAGGTAATAAGCTTGTCTTGTGCTTTAGCCTGATCAACTGCTTTTTTAATGATATCTCTGAACTCATTCTCTTTCATGATGAGATGGTCAGAGGGAGAAACAACAATTATCGCGTCCTTATTTTTTTCATAAATTTTATAACTGGCATAAGCGATACATGCAGCGGTATTTTTTCGCATAGGTTCGGCAAGGATTTGCTGATCGCTTAACTCAGGAAGTTGCTGTTTCACCAGTGCAGCATGTTCTTCGTGCGTTACCACATAGATATTCTCCATGGGGCATAGTGGTAAAAATCTTTCCAGCGTAGATTGGATTAAGGTTTTACCAGTTCCTAAAACATCAAGAAACTGTTTCGGTCTTGAATTACGGCTATAAGGCCAAAAACGCACGCCCACGCCACCTGCCATGAGCACAACATATAAATTTTTATTCATTTCGAATTAATAGTATGACGTTTTGCAAAAGATAAAAGTCTCAGAATGTTTATAATGAAGTTTTAATATTTCTATATAATTCCTTCTTTCAGTAAGTCGTGCAAATGTATAAAACCTGCTACTTTATTCCCATCCATCACAACAAGTTGAGTGATATTGTTTTGTTGCATAACCTGAAGCGCTTTTACCGCATATTCGTCCTTTTGAATGCTTTTTGGATTTGTTGTCATAATTTCTGAAGCGCGTATTTTGTTAAGGTCTTCCCCCTTTTGTAGCATTCTTCTTAAATCGCCGTCTGTAATTATTCCTAGTAAAATTTTGTTCCCATCTAGAACAGAGGTACAACCCAGTCGTTTTGAAGAAATTTCGAGGATAACGTCCCTTAATGGGGCATCCGGAGATACTTCAGGAAGTTGGTGGTGTACATAGATATCTGAAACTTTAAGATACAATTGTTTACCTAGGGAGCCGCCCGGATGAAACTCAGCAAAGTCACTGGAAGAGAAATTGCGTAGCTCAAGCAAGCACACAGCGAGAGCATCGCCCATGGCAACATGAGCAGTAGTACTTGTAGTAGGTGCAAGATTGTGAGGACACGCTTCTTCTGCAATCGTTGCATTCAACACGAAATCCGCTTGCTCAGATAAATATGAATTTGTATTGCTCACAAGTGCAACAAGCTTTACGCCTCTACGTTTGAGAAGTGGGACAAGCACTTTGATCTCTGAAGTGTTACCGCTCTTAGAGATACAAATTACAATGTCTTCTTTTTGAACCATGCCCAGATCTCCATGTATTGCATCTGCAGCATGCATGAAAATAGAAGGTGTTCCAGTTGAATTTAAGGTGGCCACAATTTTATTGGCTATGATGGCGCTTTTGCCAACACCTGTTATGACTACACGACCTTTAGCAGAATATATTTCCTGCACGCAGCGCTCGAAGTCGTCGTCAATAAACTGAGTTAAATTCTCAATTGCCTGAGCCTCGTTTATTAAAACAGCCCGTGCAATTTTTTTAATATTTTTTTGTAAATTCAATGCCTTTTCAAAGTTAGCTTTGTGTACAGACAAAGATACAATATTAGGTTTTTATGATGGAGGAATGCTGTTGACTATCGGACTTTAAATCAAGAAATTTTCAAAAGCAGGAATAGCACAGACATTCTACGTGAGATTAGAAAACAATTATACACACAACAGAAATGATGTTGGTCGAAGAGAAAGACAAACTAAAAGAAAGACTCAAAGAAATTTTCGGTTACAGTCAGTTCCGGGGAAATCAGGAAACTATCATCCGTAATCTTCTCGATGGCAAAAACACCTTTGTAATCATGCCTACAGGCGCTGGTAAGTCTTTATGCTACCAGTTACCTGCTATGATGAAACCAGGTCTTGCCATTGTAATTTCTCCCCTGATCGCCCTGATGAAAAATCAGGTGGACCAGATGAATGCTTACGGAGTCAATGCTAGGTTTCTTAACTCGACCCTGAGCAAAGGTGAGATCACCAAGCTCAAGAAAGATTGTATGAATGGCAATGTAAAATTACTTTACGTTGCTCCTGAGTCTTTAAATAAAGACGAGACAATTGATTTCCTTAAGAAAGTAAATGTTTCTTTTGTAGCAATAGATGAAGCACACTGTATTTCAGAATGGGGTCACGACTTTCGTCCTGAGTATAGAAGAATAAAATCCATGATTCACAATCTTGGAGATATGCCAGTAATTGCACTCACTGCAACTGCTACACCTAAGGTACAACTTGATATCCAGAAAAACCTGCAGATGGAGGAAGCTGATGTATTCATCTCATCCTTCAACAGAAAGAATTTATACTACGAGGTTCGTCCTAAGAAAGAAACAAAGAAGCAACTCGTCAAATTCCTGAAGGAACATAAAGGTAAATCAGGTATAATCTACTGCTTAAGCAGAAAGAAGGTTGAAGAGATTGCACAGCTTCTCAATGTAAATGGATTTAAAGCTGCTCCTTATCACGCTGGTCTTGATCCTGATGTTCGGATGAAGAACCAGGATGATTTCCTTAATGAAGAAGTAGACATTGTTGTAGCAACAATCGCATTCGGAATGGGGATTGACAAACCAGATGTACGCTTTGTTGTTCACTACGATGTACCAAAGTCTCTTGAAGGATATTACCAGGAAACAGGAAGAGGCGGACGGGATGGACTTGAAGGCCATTGCCTCATGTTCTATAGCCATAACGACCTTAACAAGCTAGAGAAATTTAATAAGGACAAGCCTGTTCAAGAACGCGAGAACGCAAGAATCCTTCTTCAAGAAATGGAGTACTATGCAGAGTCACCGGTATGCAGAAGAAGACAACTACTTCATTACTTTGGTGAAGAATACACAGAGGAGAATTGCGGCATGTGCGACAACTGTGTTCACCCTCGTGAGCGTTTTGAAGGCATGGAGTACGTACAACTGGCTATACAAGCTACTAAACAGACCAATGAACGCTTTGGGTTAAACCACCTTGTGCATGTCATCCGCGGAGTCGAAGACGAGTATGTTAAAAGCTACAGTCACTTTGGCCTTGAAGTTTTTGGCAAAGGAAGCAATGAAGATGCTGATTTCTGGAAATCAGTAATTCGTCAGACACTCATCTATCAGTTCCTCGAAAAGGACATTGATAACATTGGCGCTCTTAAAGTAACAGCAAAAGGTGAAGAGTTCCTGAAGAACCCTTATTCTATTGAGCTGGCACGTGATCATGACTTTACTACAGAGATAGACGAAGAAGAAGAGTCAATTGAAAAAGCACATACCAATACGAAGGCTTATGATGTTAAGCTTTTTGAAATGCTGAAGAACCTGCGCAAGAAAATTGCAAAGGAAAAAGATCTTCCTCCGTATGTAATCTTCCAGGATCCTTCTTTAGAGGAGATGGCAACCACCTACCCTACCAGCAAAGAAGAAATGGCGCAGGTGAATGGCGTCGGTATGGGTAAGGTAAATAAGTTCGGCAAAGACTTCCTTGATTTAATCAAGAAGTATGTTGATGAGAATGATATTGAGACTGCAAGTGAAGTGATAGTAAAGTCGTCGGTTAACAAATCGAAGACGAAGATCACAATCATCCAGGCGATAGACAGAAAAGTAGATCTTGAGGAAATTGCAGAATCTACCAAGCTTACATTTGAAGAATTGCTGACGGAGATAGAAAACATCTGCTACTCTGGTACTAAGCTTAATCTGAACTACTATATCGATCAGATTATGGACAGCAGCAAACAGGATGATATTCACGATTACTTCATGGGAGCCGAAACAGATAGCCTTGAAGCTGCCCTTAATGATGAATCAATCGCTGATTATTCAGAAGAAGAGATACGCCTAATGCGGATTAAATTCTTATCGGAATACGCCAATTAAAGGATTATTAACCTTAAAACAGGAAGGGGTCAGAATCAAATCTGGCTCCTTCTGTGTTTCTGCCAGCCTTTAATTACCCCCAAACCCTACATGTTATTTTCACAGATCAAAATCGCGGTTATCTTTGGGGTTCAACTTATACTGACTTATGCTAAATGAGTATTAACAGCTCACGACAAGCGGGATAAACAGCTATAGCCAGCTCATTTGCAGAGTCAAAAACATAAAAAACTCATTTTACCACATGAATATCCTCTTAATCGGCAATGGAGGCCGCGAACATGCACTAACCTGGAAACTTAAAAAGAGCCCGCTATGCCACAAATTGTTTGTTGCACCAGGAAATGCCGGTACCGCACTTATTGCCCAAAATGTATCTATAGCAATGGATGACTTTCAGAAGCTAGGATCGTTTTGCAAGGATAATGACATTAAGTTATTGATTGTGGGTCCTGAGGCGCCGCTGGTCAATGGCATTCGCGATTATTTTCAGAACGACCAATCGCTAAAGAACATCCTGATTGTAGGCCCTGGCAAAACCGGCGCCCAGCTGGAGGGCAGTAAAGATTTCTCGAAGCAGTTTATGCTCCGTAACGGAATTCCTACTGCAAAGGCATCCACTTTTACAGCGGAAAACATTGAGGCTGCATTTGAATATATCAAAACCTGTAAGCCCCCTATCGTTTTAAAGGCCGACGGCCTTGCGGCAGGAAAAGGGGTTGTTATAAGCGCGAACCAAACAGAGGCAAAGGCAGTAATTGAAGAAATGCTGTTGGATAAGAAGTTTGGCGCAGCAAGCAGCAAAGTATTAATTGAAGAATTTCTCGACGGCATCGAGCTTTCTGTTTTCGTGCTTACTGATGGTAAAGACTATGTAATCCTGCCCGAAGCAAAAGATTACAAACGTATAGGAGAAGGCGACACCGGCCCTAATACTGGCGGAATGGGTGCTGTGTCACCTGTTGTATTCGCCTCCGGTGACTTTATGAAAAAAGTAGAGGACCGGGTAGTAAAACCTACTATTGAAGGTTTAAATCGTGAGGCAATTGATTATAAAGGTTTTATATTCGTAGGACTAATGAATGTTGGCGGAGAACCTTTTGTGATTGAATACAATGCACGGATGGGTGACCCCGAAACAGAGGCTGTAATGCCGAGAATAAAAAATGACTTGGTAGAATTGCTTTTAGCAACAGCAAAAGGGGAGTTAAAATCTCAGAAGATTGAAATTGATTCTCAATACGCTGTAACTGTAGTACTTGTAAGCGGAGGTTACCCAGGCGACTATTCGAAAGGGAAGGCAATTCACGGACTTGGTAATAAAAGTGAGACATTAGTATTTCATGCAGGAACGAAACAGGTATCAGAAAGTGTAGTAACGGATGGCGGGAGAGTATTAGCTATTACAGGAAGAGGGAAGTCGCTTGAAGAGGCACGTATAGCTGCTTACGAAAGAGCTTCACAGATTCAATGGGACGGCATGTATTTCCGCAAAGACATAGGAATTGATTTAATGAACTATAAAAATACATAAATGGGATGCGCATGTGGCACCACCACTAAGAACGGAAAAGTAGCAGGCTGTAATAATAACGGTGCCTGCAGCACGGGTGGTTGCAATAAAATGAATGTTTTCGACTGGCTTTCTAATATGGACATGCCAGCTACAGATAAATTTAAGATCGTTGAAGTCCGTTTTAAGAACGGAAGGAAGGATTTTTACAGAAACACTGAAGGTCTTAATCTAACAACCGGCGATGCCGTAATTGTTGAAGTACCCAACGGTCACCATCTTGGTCACGTATCATTACAAGGTGAACTCGTGAGACTGCAGATGCAGAAGAAAAAGATCACGGATAATGAAGAAATCAAAAAGATTTACAGAATAGCCCACCAGAAAGATCTTGAGAAGTACGAAGAAGTAAAGAAACGTGAACTACCGACTTTATATCGTACCCGCGAAATCATAAGAGATCTTAAGCTTGACATGAAGCTGTCGGATATTGAATACCAGGCCGACAATACAAAAGCAACTTTTTATTATTCTGCTGATGATCGTGTTGACTTCCGCGAACTGATTAAGCTATTGGCAGGGGAGTTTAAGATTCGTGTAGAAATGCGCCAGATAAGCTTAAGACAGGAAGCAGGCAGATTGGGTGGTATAGGAGTTTGTGGTCGTGAGCTTTGTTGTTCTACATGGTTAACTGAATTTAAAAACGTAGCCACAAGTGCTGCCCGCTACCAGAATCTCTCTTTAAATCCCAGCAAACTTTCCGGCCAGTGCGGCCGCTTAAAATGTTGTCTCAACTATGAGCTTGAAACTTATATTGAAGCACTTGAAGATATTCCAAAAGTAGAAGGACCATTACTTACGGAAAAGGGCGACGCCGTACTTCAAAAGACGGACATCTTCCGTAAGATAATGTGGTTTGGTTACGGAGAAGAAAATACATGGCATCCATTAAATATTCAAAGGGTTAATGCTATTCTTCGAATGAACCAGGAAGGCAAAAAGCCAGCAAGCCTTGATAAAGACGAATCAGAAGAAAAAGCACCTGTTGAGGCACTGAACAGCGACCTGATGAAAATGGATCAGAAGTTCAAAAATAAATCGAAGAAGAAGAAAAAGAAGAAGAAAAAAGGTGGTGGAAATGGGCCTCATCCAAATTCAAATAAACCACAAAGCCAGGAATGAGAACGATACTGATTACCCTCTTCACAGTTACTTTGTTGGCGAGCTGTGACAAAAACAGAGTTTATGATAAGAATGAAGACTTCGATAACGGCTTATGGCCTACAGCCGTAAAGCCATCTTTCGAGTTCGAAATCAAAGAAAACGTTCCTTATAACATTTATGGTAATATCAGGAACAGCGTATCATATCCCTTCTCCAGGTTGTTTATAACATATTACCTTGAAGATTCTACCGGCAACGTTCTCAATAAAAAACTTATAGAACATACGCTATTTGACCCAAAAACCGGAAAGCCAGAAGGTACCAGCGGATTAGGAGATATTTATGATCATCGTGTTCCGATGATTAACAACTACCAGTTTCCTTATACAGGAAAATACAGGCTAAGACTTGAGCAATTTATGCGAACGGATTCTCTACAAGGGATATTAGCTGCGGGCGTAAGAATAGAGAAAGTACTAAATGAAAAATGAGCACGTGGTGCTCATTTTTCATTTATAGCAGGTAAAGTTAAACACCTATTACTTCTTTAAGTCTAGTATACACTTCTCTATTATATCAGCACATTCGTGAATCTGTTCTTCTGTAATAACGAGCGGAGGCGCTAACCTTATTATATTACCATGCGTAGGTTTTGCAAGCAGACCTTCCTTCGCAAAACCAAGACAAAGGTTCCAGGCTGTTTCACTTTCGGGGGTATCATTAATAACAATTGCATTCAGCAAACCCTTGCCTCGCACTTTCGATATCAGATTTGTCTTTTCAGCAAGTTTCTGTAAACGCTCACGAAGCACCACGCCAAGCTTATGTGCATTTTCCGCAAGATTCTCATCTTTAATTACCTGTAAAGATTCAATGCATACTGCAGCCGCGAGCGGATTACCCCCAAAGGTAGAACCATGTTCGCCTGGCTTTAATAATAACATGATCACATCGTCGGCAAGTACACAGGAAACAGGCATTGTTCCTCCTGAAAGGGCTTTCCCAAGAATGAGCAAATCAGGTCTTACGTTTTCATGATCACATGCAAGCATCTTACCCGTGCGCGCCAGCCCTGTCTGAATTTCGTCCATCATTAAAAGGACGTTATGCTTGCGACAAAGCTTTTCCGCAGCTTTCAGGTACCCCTGCTGCGGCACATAAACTCCTGCCTCTCCTTGAATTGGTTCTATCCATAAACCACACACATCCGGATTTGACAATGCTTTTTCAAGGGCAGTAAGATCATCATAATTAATAATATCAAAACCCGGCATAAAAGGACCAAAGTCCTTCCGGGCGGCACTATCAGTAGAAGCGGATATAATTGTTGTTGTGCGTCCATGAAAATTGCGCTGCGCTACTACAATTACTGCTTTATTCTCTTTTATTCCTTTTCTCCTGTATCCCCATTTTCTGGCGAGCTTAATAGCAGTTTCATTGGCTTCTGCACCACTATTCATGAAAAGTGCTTTCTGGTATCCGAAAGTATCGCAAATATATTTTTCAGCTATACCTAACTTGTCATTATAGAAAGCTCGAGAAGTAAGCGTAAGCTCTTTCGCCTGATCAATCAATGCGCTAATGATACGTGGGTGGCAATGGCCCTGGTTTACTGCACTGTAGGCAGAAAGAAAATCATAGTAGCGTTTACCCTCTACATCCCAAACATAAACACCCTCTCCCTTCGTTAACACAACAGGAAGTGGGTGGTAGTTGTGCGCACCATATCTTTCCTCAAGTTCTATCGCCTCTTTGCTTGAATTGATCATTTCTACCATAAAGTTGCCAAAATTTTTTCTCGGACAGGCAATTTATCAAATAAGCATTTGAAACCCTACAACATTCATAGTATCATTTTAAGAACTTAATTTACTTAACAGAAATATCAAGAAAAATATAATCACTTACGGAAACAATTGGCAGTAAGTAGTTGCATGGATACCTTTGCCACATGGAAATTATCTTATTGGTTGCAGGTACTCTTATCGGAGGACTTTCGGGATGGATTATTGCTAGATCTAAATTTTCTGTCTCTAATCAGAACTCAATAGCTGCCATACTTGTAGAACAGGAGAAAAACAAGACACTTCAGCAACAAATAGCAGAATTTAAAATTCAACTTGAGAATGAGCATTCAAAAGTATTAAAGCTTAATGGCGAGCTCGCTGCCGCAGAAGCAGATTACAGGAATTTACAGGAGAAGTTACAGGACCAGAAGAAAGAACTTGAGTCTATCCAGGATAAGTTCACCTTGCAGTTTAAAAACCTTGCCAACGAAATTTTCGAAGAGAAGAGCAAGAAGTTTACCGAGCAGAACAAGTCTAATATTTTTGATCTTCTTAAGCCATTGGGCGAAAAAATTCAGGATTTTGAAAAGCGTGTCGAAGAAACGCATAAAGATAACCTTACCAGGAATTCAGCTTTAAGAGAACAGCTCGAAAACCTACAGAAGCTAAACCTGCAAATGACGCGTGAGGCAGAAAACCTAACCCGTGCACTGAAAGGAGA